>JAUXWH010000254.1 GCA_030681365.1 Bradyrhizobium sp. | reverse complement strand
GCCGGTCGGATAGTGGTCCGGCTCGGGAGAATTCCAGCCGGTCGCGGCGAGCAAGCGGGCCGCGGCGCGATCGACATTGTATTCCCACGGCGAGAACAGCTGCACATGGCCCCATTGCCGCACCGAATGTCCGACGCTGTCGCCGGCCTCCAGCACGATGGGCGTCAGCCCGCGCTCCAGCACATGGGCGGCTGCTGCGAGCCCGACCGGGCCGGCTCCGATGATCGCGACGGTCTTGGTCTGGTTCATCCTGTTCTCCTGTCAAACTAGAAGTATCGAAATAAAGCGCCGCAAGAAACTACGCGGCCGTCCTGGCAGAGGTCTTGGCATCCGAGCATTCGGCGACACCGGTGCAGCATTCGGCGACCAGAAAATCCACCAGTCCCCGCATCACATCGTAATTGGCATGACATACCAGCGTCGTCGCCTCCCGCACCTGACTGATCAGGCCTACCACCATCAGCGTCTTGATGTGATGGGAAAGGGTGGAGGGCGCGATCTTCAACTTGTCCTGCAGCCGGCCGACCGGCATTCCGGCGTCCCCGGCGCGAACCAGCGCGCGATAGATTTTCAGCCGGGTCGGATTGCCCAGGGCTTCCAGATGTGCGGCGGCGTCATCGAGTTTCATGACGGGGAGAATTTCAGATGGCGGGATCGTTGTCAACCGTATTTCTAGCATGATGGAAATAGATTGGTCCGAAAAACAATGCAACGACCGTCCGGGGCATTGCAGAAAGGGGGAATCGAGTTGCCGTCACGAGGGAGTGCGCGCGCTACAGCTTCGCTGCCTCCGCACGAACCAGCGGCCCGGAAACAGCGGTGCCACCGAGCCCAAGTGCAATCGCGGTGAAAGCCAGAAAAACCACGTAGCCGGTCTCGGGAGACCACCACGCAAACAACAGCGGTCCGGCGGCCGCGCCGCAGATACCAAATACCGAGGTGGTGCCGCGCAGGGTGCCCAAATGCCGGGTGCCGAAATGCTCCGCCAATCCGGCTCCCTGCACGACATGCAAAATGCCGAGGCCGGCGCCAAGCGCAGCCGCGTAAATCGCACCCGCTATCAATGCCGGCGCTGCCATGATGCTACCAACCGCCAGCGCCAGCAGCATCAATCCGAGCATGCCGACGCGGCGGGTACCGTAGCGGTCGACCAAAACGCCGCCGCCGAGCACGCAGATGACCTGCGCGACCGTCACGACGCCGAGCAGGCCGATCGCACTCGTCCGCCCCAGACCGGCCAAGTGCAGCGCGCGAACATGATCGAGCAGCAGCGCTGTTCCCACCGCATTGGCCAAAATCGAGACTGAAAGCAGATACCAGAACATCTGCGTCCGGCTGGCCTCGCCAAGCGTCAGGTCTGCACCAACCCTGGTCTCGTTGGCGGGCAAGGCTCTGCCAAAGTCCGGCAACAGGCCGTAGGCTTGGGGCCGGTTACGGAAAAACATCAGGCCGACCGGTAGCATGGTCGCGACCACGGCTCCGCCGAGCACGAGATAGGTGACCCGCCACCCATGGGCGGCGGTCACCAGTTCGGCGGCACCGGGAATGACGAGACCGCCGAGCGCCAGCCCCAGCATGGCGATCGCCGTCGCCCGTCCGCGCAACCGATCGAACCAGAGGTTCACCAGATTGAGACTTACCAGATAGAGCCCCCCGATGGCGCTGCCGCGCAACAGCGTGAAGGCGAGCGCAAGGCTCCATGGGCCATGCGCCCAGGCCATCGCGGTGCAGGCCAAACCCAGCGCCGGCACGATGAAGGCGATGGCGCGGCGCGGGCCATAGCGATCGACCAGGCGTCCAATCAGCGGCGCCGGCAGAATGCCAAGAAGGGTGCCGACGCTGTAGAGCATCACCACCTGATCGCGGGAAATGCCAAGGTCGAGCGCAATGGGGTCGACGAAAGCGGAGACACCGACAGTCTGGCCGGGCGTGGTCATGAAGACGCCTACTGCGCCTGAAATGAGTACGAACCAGCCTTGCGCCCGTCCGCTCTGCGTCATGTGAATTCCAATCTAACCGGCTCGGCGTGTCGTCGCGGCCGAGCGCTCCTCCTCAAATCCCTTGCAGCATTCCACGAGCAGAAAATCGATGACGGAGGTGAGCTGGCGATGCTTGACGCGGCAAATCACCTCGCGGCCGACTTTCTCCTGCGCGAGCAGGCCGACATTGATCAACCCGCGCAGATGAAAGGCCAGCGTCGAGGCCGGCACACCGAGGCGGGTCTGAATCTCGCCGACGTTCAGGCCCGCAGGTCCGGCACGGACCAGCAGCCGGTAAATATCGAGACGTGTCGGATTGCCGAGTTCGGCCAAACATCGCGCGGCAAGTCCACGGTTCATCTCGGCCAACCTTGCTCGTAAAGAAACTATAATACTAGTTTTATAGTTTAATCGGCGCGCGTTGGCAAGTTGCTCGCGGGGCAGGGCGGACGAATCAGGCTTGCGGTCGCGCCTGGGCGGGAGACAGACCTTCATTGGTCGGCAGCAGAAACGTGATCAGCCAGCACAGCAGCAGCATCACGGCCGACCCCGCCAGGCATCCGGTGATGCCGGCAAACTGGTAGAGAACGCCTGAAAGCCCAGTTCCCAGCAGCCGGCCGGCGGCGTTGGCCGCGTAGTAGAATCCGACGTCTTCGGCGGCTTTTTCGGATCCGGCATAGGCCAGGATCAAATAGGAGTGCAGCGAGGAATTCACCGCGAACGGCAAACCGAACAGGGCCAGTCCGATGACGAGTACGAGGTCGGGGCGGCCGACCCCGGTGGTCTGCATGATGACGGCCAGTGCGATCGGCACGGCGGCGAGAACCGCGGCCCAGAGGCGGGCGGCCGGCACCTCGCGGCTCAAGCCGTCCGGGCTGCGGCTGACCAGCATGGGAGCGATGGCCTGAACGCCGCCATAGGCGATGGTCCAGGCCGCGAGAAACCCGCCGACTTCGAGGAAGCGCCATCCATTGGCGTAGAGAAACACCGGCAAGCCCACCACGAACCAGACGTCGCGGGCGCCGAACATGAAGATGCGCGCGGCGGCCAGCAGGTTCACGCCGCGCGACTTGCCGAACAGTTCACGGATGGTCTTCGAGGATTTGGCCTTGCCGAGTTGCGAGGGCAGCAGAAGCAGCCCGGCGACGAAGATCACGCCGAGCAATGCCGCCATCATCCACAGCGCATGGGTGAATCCGGCGAGATCGAGCAACAGGCCGCCGATGAAAAACCCGACGCCCTTCATCGCGTTCTTCGAACCGGTGAACCATGCGACCCATCGAAACAATTGTCCGCTGCCTTCGGCTGCTGTCGCCTTGATCGCGGATTTGGATGCGGTCTTGGTCAGGTCCTTGGCGACGCCGGCGATGCCCTGGGCGATCACGACCCATGCGACCGATGCCGCGGCCCCCCAGCCGGGGTCGAGCGCCGACAACATCAGCAAGCCGGCGATCTGCAGCATCTGGCCGACCGCGAGCATGCGGGGAATGCCGAAGCGCGATGCGAAGTAGCCGCCGGCGAGATTGGCGGCAATTCCAGCCGCTTCGTAGAGCAGGAAGAGAAAGGCGAGGGTGAAGGGGGTGTATCCCAGCCGGAAGAAGTGGAACAGGACGAGCATCCGCAAGGCGCCATCGACCAGCGTGAAGCCCCAATAGGACGCCGTGACGATGAGGTAGTTTCGGACCATGGAATTACACGCCCGCGCGCTGGACGATGTTGGCGAGATCGACCATCCGGCAGGCGTATCCGACCTCGTTGTCGTACCAGGCGTAGACCTTCAGCAATGTCTCGTCCGTCACCATGGTGCTCAACGCATCCACGATCGAGCTGCGCGGGTCGTTGTTGTAGTCGGCCGACACCAGCGCCCGGGCCTCCAGGCCCAGGATGCCCGCCAGCACGCTTTCAGAGGCGGATTTGAACAGCTGATTGACCTCCTCGATCGTGGTCGGTCGTTTCAGCTCGAAGACGCAATCCGTCAGGCTGGCATTCAGCACCGGCACCCGCACCGCGTGGCCGTTCAGCTTGCCCTTGAGCTCCGGATAGATCAGCGCGATGGCGGTAGCGCTTCCAGTGGTCGTGGGCTGCATCGAAAGCATGGCCGACCTTGCGCGGCGAAGATCCTTGTGCGGGGCGTCGACGACGACGTTGGTATTGGTCGGGTTGTGGATCGTCGTGATCTGTCCGTGCCGGATTCCGATCGCCTCGTGGATGACCTTGACGACCGGCGCCAGGCAGTTCGTCGTACAGGACGCCGCCGTCAGCAGCCGGTGGCGGGCCGGATCGTAGAGCTGGTCGTTGACGCCGACGACGATGTTGAGGGCGGCTTCATCCTTGACCGGAGCAGCCACGATCACCCGTTTGACGCCGCGGTCGAAATAGGCCTGAAGCTGATCCGGCTTGAGGAATTTTCCGGTGCATTCCAGCACGACGTCGCAGCCGAGATCGCCCCATGCCACATCGCCCGGACTGGCTTGCTCGCTGAAGCCGATGCGCTGCTTGCCGATCGCAACGAAATTATCGGAATCGACCGCGACGGGATCGCGCCAGCGTCCGTGAAGGCTGTCGAATTCGAGCAGATGCGCGGTCGCGGCGATGCCGCCTTTCAACTCGTTGATATGCACGACCTCCAGCCGGTTGCCGGCGCGAGGATCGCTCTCTGGACGATGGATGCCGCCGAGAGCCGCGCGCAACGCGAGCCTGCCGATGCGGCCCATGCCATTGATGCCAACCTTCATGTCGATTCCTTAAGTAGTGTTTTCGAGCGAAATGGGAATCGGCTCGCGCGAAGAAATCCCGTCAAAACAAAATACGAGAAACCGGTTCTGCTTCAATCAGAACCCGGTTCTAGGGCGATACGCGCGTGGTATCGCCGATCTCGTCGAGCCGGGCCTTGATCGCCATGCGGTCCAGCGAGTCGAACGGCAGGCTGGTGAAGATCTCGATCCGGCGCCGGATCATCGCGTAGAGTTCGTTCAGAAGCGTGGTGCGTTCGGTCGGCGATCCCGTGAACAGCGCCGGATCGGGCAGGGGCCAGGCGCCGGTGACGTACTGATTGTCGAAATCGGGACAAAACTGACCGTTGGGTGCGTCGCAGAGCGCGATGATGAAGTCCATGCGGGGAGCGTCAGGTCCCTTGAATTCGTCCCATGATTTGGAGTGCAGGCGGGATACGTCATGGCCGAGGGCCGTCAGCCGTTCGATGACCTCCGGAACCGGTTCTTTGGCCGGATCCGATCCGGCGGAATAGGCCCGGAAGCGACCACGGCCGATCTTCTCGAGCAGGGCTTCGGCGATGATAGAGCGGGCGGAATTCTGCGTGCACAGGAACAGGACATTGAACGCGGGCGTCATGAACTTCTCCGTCGGTTCGGCGGCGAGGATTTGGGATGGCAGATCGAACGCGTCCCCGCACAGCTCCGGCCGCCCGTGGCAGCAGTCCTGCGAAAGGAATTTGAGCAGGCCCCGGAAGCCGGCGACGTCGGCCCGATAGTTCATCGAGCGGCCGTCTTTCTCAGCCGAAATCAAACCGGCCCGGCTGAGAATGCCGAGATGGGTCGACATCGTGTTGTGCGGCACCCCGCAAAGCCGTGCGATCTCGCCGGCAGGCAGGCTTTGCGGATGGACCGCGAGCAGATGCCGAACCGCGGCGAGGCGCGTCGGCTGTGCCAGCGATCCAAAGCCGTGGATGGCAATCGCTTCTCGATGACTTCCGTCCATTGGGCTGGAAAGTGAGGATGTTGAGTTCATGTCGATATCTCTGGACTCATTGGATGACAGATGAATGACAAAATGGCTCGATCGAGGTTAAAGAGCCACCGATTCCGTGAAAATAATAATTCTGTTTGTCGAGATATAAAGACATATAATGCGGGGCCACGCAGATTTCCACTATTCACAACCTTGTTCGATACGAACGATAAGGGTGGGAAGGGGCTCCACGACTCAAGCCCGGAACGTCGGAAACACCATGAATCTGTTCGAACGGTATCTCTCGCTGTGGGTAGCGCTCTGCATCGTCGCGGGCGTGGCATTCGGGCATCTCTTGCCCGGGGCATTTGCTGCCATTGCCGGCGCGGAGGTCGCGAAGGTCAATCTCCCGGTGGCCGGGCTGGTCTGGCTGATGATCATCCCGATGCTGCTGAAGATCGACTTCGGCGCGCTCGGCCAGGTGCGCGAGCACTGGCGCGGCGTCGGCGTCACCCTGTTCATCAACTGGGCGGTGAAGCCGTTCTCGATGGCGCTGCTGGGCTCGCTGTTCATCGGCTATCTGTTCGCCCCGTGGCTGCCGTCGGCGCAAATTCCGTCCTACATCGCCGGCCTCATTCTGCTGGCGGCAGCGCCTTGCACCGCGATGGTGTTCGTCTGGTCGAACCTGTGCGAGGGCGAGCCGCATTACACGCTGAGTCAGGTCGCGCTCAACGACGTCATCATGGTGTTTGCGTTCGCGCCGCTGGTCGGACTGCTGCTCGGCGTCGCCTCGATCGCGGTGCCCTGGGATACGCTGCTGATCTCGGTGGTGCTCTATATCGTCGTGCCCGTCATGATCGCCCAGCTGTGGCGGCGCGCGCTGCTCGCCCGCGGGCCAGCGGCGTTGCAGAAGACCCAGCACGTGCTGCAGCCGGTGTCGCTGGTTGCCCTGCTGACCACGCTGGTGCTGCTGTTCGGCTTCCAGGGCGAACAGATCATCGCGCAGCCCCTGGTAATCGTGCTGCTGGCGGTGCCGATCCTGATCCAGGTCTATCTCAATGCCGGGCTGGCCTATTGGCTGAGCCGGCGCTTCGGGGTCGCCTGGTGCGTCGCCGCACCGGCGGCGCTGATCGGCGCCAGCAATTTCTTCGAACTCGCGGTCGCCGCGGCCATCAGCCTGTTCGGGCTCAACTCCGGCGCGGCGCTGGCCACCGTGGTCGGCGTGCTGGTCGAAGTGCCCGTGATGCTCTCGGTGGTCTATCTGGTGAAGGCGTCGCGCGGCTGGTACGAGGCCGGCGCCGGGGGCGCGGCGGTCAGCAAGGAAGCGCGGACATGAGCGTCACGATCTATCACAACCCGGCTTGCAGCGTCTCGCGCAACACGCTGGCGATGATCCGGCAGAGCGGCGAGGCGCCCGAGGTGATCGAGTATCTGAAGCATCCGCTCGATCGCGCGCGGCTGCTCGAACTGATCAAGGCGATGGGAATCCCGGTCCGTGCGCTGCTGCGCGAAAAGGTGAGCCTTATGCGGAGCTCGGTCTCGCCGATCCCAAATGGAGCGATGACGAACTGATCGACTTCATGCTGGCCCATCCGATCCTGATCAACCGGCCGATCGTGGTGACGCCGAAGGGCACAAGACTGTGCCGGCCGCCGGAGGCGGTGCTGGAGTTGCTGGAAAATCCGGCGACGTCTTTGTGAAAGACGACAGCGAAGTTGTTGCGCGACCGTCATCCTGAGGAGCCGCGCGTCTTCGCGCGGCGTCTCGAAGGATAGATGCAACGATGGTGCTCGCGGCCATCCTTCGAGACGCAGCGAAGGCGCCGCTCCTCAGGATGACGTCCGGACTCGCAGCCATCTTCCGCCCGACACGATTGCACCCCATAATATCCCCATGGAACTCACGCCCCGCCTGCGCCTGATGAACTGGCTGGTCAGCCAGGGATTGACCGGCCTGCCTGAAAACGAACTGTTGCGCGGCTTCTGCCAGCGCTGTCGGGCAGGCGGGCTGGAGCTGTCGCGCGGCCTCGTCTTCATCGATACGCTGCACCCGATCTTCGAGGGGCGCGGCTTTCGCTGGAACGATTCCGACAGCAACGAGAGCGACGTCTTCGAATACGGATCGAGCAGCGAGGGCACGGCCGCGGAGAACTGGCGGCGCTCGACCTTTTATCACATGCTCGCGCACGGCACCGACGAGATCAGGCTCGATCTTTCCGACATCGCCTCGCGCGATTTTTCGATGATCGAGGATCTGGCCGCCAAGGGGCACAAGCATTTCGTCGCCTTCGTGCACCGTTTCGGCGAAGCCGGCACCATGGGGCAGATGGACTGCTTCTACTCGACCTGGGTCACCCGGCGCGACGAGGGGTTTGGCGAGCAGGGGCTCGCCGCCTTGCGCGATCTCGTCCCGGTGCTCGGGCTTGCAATCAAATCCGCCGCCCATGCCGAAGTCGCCCGCACGCTGGGCCGGGTCTATCTGGGGCGCGACGCCTCCGAACAGGTGTTGCGTGGAAAGATCTCGCGCGGCGTCACCGAGCGGATCAACACGGTGCTGTGGTTCTCCGATCTGCGGGGCTCGACCGCGATCAGCGAAAGCATCGGGCCCGACGAGATCATCCCGTTCCTCAACGATTACGCGCAAGCCTCGATCGACGCCATTCATGACGCTGGCGGCGAGGTGCTCAAACTGATCGGCGACGGCGTGCTGGCGATGTTCACCCACGAGAACCTGGCGGCCGCGCGGCGCGCGGCGCTGCGGGCCGAGCATCGCTTCCGGCACAATATGAACGGGCTCAATGCGAAGCGTTCGGCCGAAGGCCGACCGGTGACGACGGCCCATGTCGGCCTGCATGTCGGCGAGGTGTTCTACGGCAATATCGGCAGCGACGACCGGCTCGACTTCACGGTGGTGGGACCGGCGGTCAACGAGGTCAGCCGCATTTCGTCGATGTGCCGCTCGGTCGATCGCGAACTGCTGACGTCATCGGAATTTTGCAAGGGACTGGATGCTACCGGACGCAAATATCTGGTGTCCACCGGGCGGTTCGCGCTGCGCGGCATCAGCCGCGCGCAGGATCTTTTCACCCTCGATCCCGATATTGCCGCGGACGAGGTGGTCGCCGGCAGCTATGAGCGCTATCTGGCGAGTTAGCCTGCCTTCGCGCGCATCGCATAGAGCGTCACCGCCACCAGCGACGCCACGGTCAGCACACTGCCGAGCGCGAACATTGCCTGATGCGACACCGTCGCGGCGAGCCAGACCGCGATCGCGGCGCTCATCATCTGCCAGAAGCCGACCAGCGCCGAGGCGGCGCCGGCCCTTTCCCCGAACGGCGAGAGCGCCTGCGCGGTGCCGAGCGGATTGACGATGCCCATGCCGAGCAGGAAGACGCAGAGGCCGGCGAGGAACGGCAGGAAGGTGGCGTTGAGGATCGACACCAGGAGGATGGCGACGCTGCCGGTCGCCGCGAGCACGAGACCGATCTGGATGGCGCGGTCGAGCCCGAGCCGCGGCGCCAGTCTGGTCGCCAGCATGCCGGCGGCGAACACGACCAGGACGGTGCCGGCAAAGAACAGGCCGAGTTCGATCGGGGTGAAGCCCATGCCTTCGATCAGCACGCGTGGCGCTGTCGAAAATACCGCAAACAGTCCGCCCATGATCAGGCTGACGGTTGCGGCCGGGACGACGAAGCGGCGGTCGGCGATCAGGCCAAGATAGTTTTTGGCGATTGCCCGCGGGTTGAGCGGCGTCCGCGTCGCATGATGGGTCTCGCCGAGCACGGCGGCATAAGCGATCGCCGCGATGGCCGCGAAAATCCCGACAAAGACGAATTCCGAGCGCCAGCCGAAATAATGGTCGAGCGCGCCGCCGAGCAGCGGCGAAAAGCCGGGCGCCGCCGCCATCGCGATCATGATCAGCGCCATGGCGCGGCCGAGCGCCGGACCGGTGAACAGGTCGCGGGCGATGGCGCGCGACAGCACCGAGGTCGCGCAGGCGCCGGCGGCCTGGATGACGCGGCCGATCAGCAGGTTCGAAAGGTCGGTGGCGAGGCCGCACCAGATGCTGCCGGCGATGAACACGGCAAAGCCCGCCAGCACCGGCCAGCGTCGGCCATAGCGATCGGAGATCGGTCCGACCGCAAGCTGGCCGAGCGCGAACACCGCGAGGAATACGGTGATCGACGCCGTCACTTCGGCGGTCGAGACCCGCAGCGAGACCGCCATCTGCGGCAGCGACGGCAACAGGATATTGGTGGCCAGCGTGCCGGTCGCCGCCAACGCGGCGAGCACCGCGATCCGCAGGAAGGTCGATGAGACCTCCGGACGGGGAGTTGCGTCGATCGCAGCGGTCTGGTCGGCCATGGAGGTTCCCGCCTGATATGGATGATATGACGTATATCATATAAAATGGGACGGGAAAGCACCAATGGCCAGTTTGGAATTATCTGCTCCGTCATGCCCGGGCTTGACCCGGGCATCCACGTCTTGCTTGTCAGAACAGAAGGAAAGACGTGGATGGCCCAGGGGCAAGCCCGGTCATGACGACGGTGTGGCGTCTCTCAGCCGGCCCGTTAGGCCTTGGCGGCATCGCCGACAATGTCCGGCTGCCGCGCCAGCGACACCGCCGGGGACAGCAGGATCACCAGTGCCTGGACGCCGAAGATGATGGCGGCGAGGTAGAGGCAGGCTTCCGCGCCGAAAAATCCACCGACCAGGGCGCCGAGCGCCGAGCCGAGCGGGCGTGCGCCATAACTCATGATGTTGATCGCCGAAACTCTTCCCAGCAGCGAAGGCGGCGTCACGGACTGCCGCAGCGTGGTCGTCGAGATCACCCACAGGATGGGGCCGGCGCCGAGCAGGAAGAAGGCGAGGCCCGCCAACCATGGTGAGGGAACGACGGTCGTCAGCGCCATCACGCAGGCGGCAACAAAGCCGGTAACCGGCCCGAGTCCGATCACGGTGCCGAAGGCGAGGCGGCGCATCACCCGCGTCGCCAGCAGCGCACCGAACACCATGCCGACGCCGTACATCCCGAGCGTAATGCCGACGCCGGTCGCCGATAGTCCGAGCCGGCGTACCGCATAGGGCACGAACACCGCCAGCAGCAGGAACGACGCGGTGTTGAAGATGAACTGGGTGACGAACACCGGCCGCAGCAGCGGATGATGCAGCACGAACGCGGCGCCTTCCCTGATCTCCTGCAGCGGATGCCGGCGGGGCACAGCCTGACGGGCCGGCTCGTAAATGCCAGACAGCAGCACCACGGCCATTACGGAGAGGGCGGCGGCTGCGCCGAAAGCAGGCGCGGCGCCGGCCCATCCCACCAGCGCGCCTCCCAGCGCCGGGCCGCTGGCGAACGCCACGGTGCGCGCGAGTTCGATCCGCGCATTGGCTGATGGCAACAGGTCGGGTGTCACCAGCGACGGCACCAGTGCGGGCGCCGCCACGCTGTAGGCGACGGTGCCGCATACCGCGACGAAGCCGAGCAGGGCCAGCAGCGGCAGCGACAGCCCATCGAGCCAGATCAGCACCAGGATGGTGGCCAGCGCCGCCGCCCGCAAACCTTCCGAGCCCGCCATCAGCCGGCGCCGCGAGATGCGATCGGCGAGCAGGCCTGCGGGGATCGCGAACAGGATGAACGGCAGCGTCAGCGCGGTCTGCAAGAGCCCGGTCTGGCCTTCGCCGACCCCGAGCATGATGACGGCCACGATCGGCGCCGCCGCCAGCGCGATCTGCTCGGCCGATTGCGCCGCCAGATTGGACCAGGCCAGCCGGTTGAAGGTCGGCGGCAGATGAACGATGCGGTCGTCAGACATGGCCGTGCTCTCTTGGGCTTCGATCTGACCGCATTGTCGATCCCGGGGACGCGCGAACCCACCCGTTTCCCGACATGGGCACATGAAAAAGCCCGCCGCGGAAATGCGGCGGGCTCTTCGTTTCGATTGGCACGGCATCAAGCCGTGATTTCGATCAAGTTTTGGGGCCGAGCGTCGCCTTGCCGGTTCCCGAAATGCTGGTGGGCGGCGCAGCGCTCTCTTGCGTCGCCGCCGACGGTTCGAGGGGATGGGCCGGCTGCTTTGCGGCCAGCGCGTTGGTGAGGCTGGTCAGCGCGTCGGGACCGGCGGCGAAGCCGGCCTCGGCGAGGATCTTGTCGATGATCGGTTTGAACGCCGAGACCGAGAGCAACTGGCTGGCAAGGCCGTCGCCGAGACCGAGGCCTCCGCCGGCGCCGCCACCGCTGTTGCCGCCGCCGCGGCCGAGCAGGCTGCCGGTATCGAAAATCCTGATGTCGGAGATCTTCTCGATCGGCTTGACGGCCTGGGCGAGGGCGTCGGGAATGATGTTGATGCGGGCGAGATTGAGATCGTAGTCGATCATCGCCGAACCGAGCTTGTTGCGGGCTTCGGCCTTCAGCGTCGCCACTTCGGCCTCGGCCTGACCGAGCGACTTGACGCCGGTCGCTCGCGTGATCGCGGCATCGGCGTCGGCCTTGGCCAGCACGCTGATGGCTTCCGCCTTGTTGGCGGCGGCCTGCTTTTCGGCTTCCGCCATCACCGTGATCGGCATCGCGTTGGTCTCGGCGGCCTTGCGCGCCGCGATCACGTTGATGATCTTGTCGCGTTCGGCGACTTCGACCGCGCGCGCGGTCGTGACCTTTTCTTCGGCCGAAATGGCCAGCGCCCGCGCGGTCTCGGCGATGGTCTGGGCATCCGACTGCTCGGTGCTCTTGGTGGCGACGATGATCGCGGCTTCCTGCGCCACGACCTGGATGTCGCGCTCCATTTCCGTGGTGCGGCGTTTGACCGCGAGATCGGCTTCGATTTTGCGGGTGTCGCGGACCTGGTTGGCTTCGGTTTGCTTGTTGGCGACCGCCAGCTCCTGCTCGATGCGATATTCGGCTTCGTTCTGCAGCGCGGTCTGTTCGACCTGCGCGGTCTGCGCGCGCATCGCCGCGGTCTTGTTGGCGATGTCGCGCTGCTGCGCCAGTTCGGCCTCGCGCTTGGTGCTTTCGATGGTCAGCGTGGTCTGCCGCGCCACCAGATCCTGCTGCGCGATATTGACCTCGGTGGTGCGGACGATCTGGTTGCGCTCCTGCTCGCGCTCCTTGGTGATCTTGGTCAGGGTCGTGAGGCCGTGGGCGTCGAAGAAGTTGCTCGGATTGAAGTGCTTGATGTCGCTCTGGTCCAGCCGGGTCAGAGAGACCGACTCCAGCTCGAGGCCGTTGTTCTGGATGTCGGCGCCGACCGCGTCCTGCACCGACTTGACGAAGGTCGCGCGCTGCTCCTGCAGTTCCTCCAGGTGCATGGTGGCAGCGACCGAACGGAGGCCGTCGACGAATTTCGCCTCGATCAGTTCGCGCAGCTCCTGGGCGTCATTGGTGCGGTTGCCGAGCGTCTGCGCGGCCAGCGCGATCGACGACATGTCGGGCTTGACCCGGACGTAGAATTCGGCGCCGATATCGACGCGCATGCGGTCCTTGGTGATCAGCGAATCCGGACCGCCGCGGGTGACTTCCAGCCGCAGGGTTTTCAGGTTGACCGCCGCAGTGGAATGGAACACCGGCAGCACCACGGAGCCGCCGTCGAGCACGACCTTCTGGCCGCCGAGGCCGGTGCGGACATAGGCTTCGTCGCGCGTCGAGCGCCGGTACAGCGTCGCGAACATGAAGCCGATGATGAAGATGGCAATGACGCCAATGACGACGGGTACGGCGAGTTCCCACATGGTTTATGCCCTGTCTGATGTTCGTTGTTGTGCAATGAGATCGGCGGGTGCGGAAATAGCGATGAAGCCTTTGGCGTCACGGTCGACCAGCAAAACGCTGGCGCCGACCGGGAGCGCGTCAGAACCCGGACCGGCGCGCGCCGCCACCGTATGCCAGTTGCCGAAGACGTCCTTGAGACGGACCCTGCCGGGCAGGCCCTGATCGAGCGGGCCGACCGAAACCTCGGCGACCTTGCCGACGAAATCGGTGTCGCTGACCGCATAGCTCTCGTCGCGCGGGATAATGCGGGAGAGGGCGCGGCTGGTGACCCGGATCACGGGAATGCTGCCGGCGGCGGCCGCCACCGCCGCGATCGAGACCGGCACCGTGGTGCCGATGGCGTGCGCGATGCCCTGCAGCAGGAAGCCCTCGATCGAAAATACCCCGAGCGCCAGCATGATCAGGATCAGGAGCGGGATGCGTCCCGCGTTGATCCATAGAAACAGGCCGTCGAGGCCGCTGTGACTGCCGGTCTCGACGGCGACGTCGTTGCTGAACATTTCGCTGATCGAGAAGCCGACCAGGGTCGTCACCAGTTCGATGGCGCCGAGCGCGAGCATGATCGCTGCCGCAATCGCGAACGGCCGCACGTCGGGCGCCAGCAGGATGTCGGCCAAGGCACTCATTGGAAGGCACTCATTGCTGGGTTTTGATCCTTTCAAGCCGCGCCGAGATTTCCTTCTCGCGGTGCATGCGATCGAGTTCGTCGAGTTCCTTGCCGCCGGGCGCCCCGGAGGCGGGAACGCCGGTGACGCGCGCGATCGCCGCCATGGCGCGGTCGGCGCTCGCAGTCTTGGTCGCAGGCGCCGGCTGTCCGGTTTCATGCGGCGCGTGCCGGGCGAGGCTTTGTTCGAGATCGGCGAGGCGGACCTCGGCTTCGCGCCGCGCGCCCAGCATGGCCTGCAGCGCCTTGGTTTGTTCCTCGATTTCAAGTTCGATGAAATCCATCGCGCGTTCCAGCGCGATGCCCTGGGATTCCAGGTCGATCTGGCGCGCGACGCCGGCCCGGGCGAGATCCTCGCGGTTCTCGGCAACGGCGAGGCGGATCTTTTCCGTCATGCCGGCGATTTCCGTGTCGAGTTCCTCGCGCCGCCGCTTGAGACGAAATTCCTCGGCGCGCGATTTGCCGAGCGCATGGCGCGCTTCGTCGGCGCCGGCATCGATCTCGCGGATCGCCTGCTTGACCAGCGCGACCTTGTTGCTGCTCTCAGCGGAATCGATGGTCTCGCTGGCGATGGCGGCGAGAAGCCGCCCCATGCGTGCAAGGATGCCTTCGTGAACCATGGTCCTCTCCTCCGGTTGGGTTGATTTCGATTTAACGGCGATGTGGATTTCGTAGCCGCGACCGTCGGAGACCAGGTGAGCCGGGAAGGGACTTTCCCAGCCGGCAAGATATCCCGGGACTTCGAACGGCACCAAGACGCGTCCTTTGACAGTGCTAATGGTCAGTGAAGTAGGTCCCTTGATCGCGAACAACTTGTCGTCGAGTGGCATGCGGCGAGTCGCAGCATCAGCCACGTAGCCTGCGCGGTCGCGCAGGCCGAGCGTCACCAGACGCGCGGGCAGGCCGGTTTCGATGCGGATTTTTTCGTACGCCTGGGCGTGCAGCGCGACGAGGTTGGCGCCCGCCGGCGCCACTTCGGCAAGGATCACCATCATCCGGTCATAGGCGGCGAAGGTGGCCTCTATTGCCTCGACTGCGGCCCGATCGGGGGCGAGCGCGTAGCGCAGCGTGGCGGCGGTTTCGTGGGATACTTTGATCATGCGTGCATCATAAAGCACTTCCTCAGTACTTTACAAGTTGGGCTGAGTTCCCGTTTTCGTGATCGCCGGGATGCACCTGCAAACGCACCCTGTACATGAGTGGCATTGAGACCGAGGATGGTTCATCTTGCCGAATGGACGCAAAAACTCCCATTTTTCCCTCTGATCCCGCGCCGGCGTCTCCGCCGGATGGATGAGGCTGGCGCGCCGACGCCGCGGCCGGCATCCAGAAGAGCCTGCCCGAGGTGCATGGGAGCGTCGCTGTACCGCTGGGTGGCCATTGGTGGCGCAGGCCTGCCGCGCCACCTATTCCCGGCCGCTCAATCTCATGCTCTGGCTGGCCTGCGAGGCGGCGATCATCGCCTGCGATCTCGCCGAGGTCATCGGCACCGCGATCGCGCTGAAACTGCTGTTCGGCATTCCCTTGTCGGCGGCGCGCTGATCGCGGCGCTCGACGCTTTCCTGCTGCTGCTGTTGATGAACAAGGGCTTTCGCTTTCTCGAGGCGTTCGTCATCGCGCTTCTGATCGTGATCGCCGTCTGCTTTGCGATCCAGATTGCCGCCGCCGCACCGCCGGTCGCCGCGATGCTGAAGGGCTTTGCGCCGTCGACCGAGATCTTCACCAATCCCGAGATGCTCTATCTCGCCATCGGCATCATCGGCGCGACCGTGATGCCGCATAACCTCTACCTGCACTCCTCAATCGTGCAGACCCGCCCTATGTGCGGTCGGACGAGGGCCGCCGCGACGCGATCAAATGGGCGACGACGGACTCCACCATCGCGCTGATGATGGCGCTGTTCATCAATGCCGCGATCCTGATCGTCGCCGCCGCCACGTTCCACACCAGTGGCCATTCCGACGTCGCCGAAATCGGCCAGGCCCACGAGCTGCTGTCGCCGCTGCTGGGGCTGTCGATCGCCTCGACGCTGTTCGCGGTGGCGCTGCTGGCCTCTGGCCTCAACTCGACCGTGACGGCGACGCTGGCCGGCCAGATCGTGATGGAAGGCTTTCTGCACCTGCGCCTGCCGAACTGGGGGCGGCGGCTGTTGACCCGCGGCATAGCCATCGTTCCGGTCGTCATCGTCACCGCGCTTTATGGCGAACGCGGCACCGGGCAGCTTCTGGTGTTCAGCCAGGTCATCCTGTCGATGCAGCTGCCGTTCGCCGTGATTCCGCTGGTGCGGTTCGTCTCGGACCGGCGCAAGATGGGCAAGTTGGCGATCTCCCTGCCGGTCGCGGCGGTGGCATGGTTTGTCCGCCGGCATCATCGTGGTCCTGAACCTGAAGCTATTGTTCGAGACGTTCTTCGGGTGAGGGTGGACCGGGGCCCGTTACCCCATCTGCAAGCCACAGGTGACGACGCTGCAATGCCGGGCTACGCTGTCACGCCAGAAGAAAACAAAAAAACCAGGGGAGGCACGCGTGGCAAGACTGCCGCTGATTGACCCGGAGACCACGACCGGAGACATCCGCGCATCCTTCGACAGGATGCCGGTCAAGTTGAATATCTTTCGCATGATGGCGCACGCCGAAGCCAACATGATTCCGGCGATGCGGCTCGGCAATTCCATCCTGCACAAGCAGAAGCTCGGTCCGGTGAACCGCGAGCTGCTGATCCTGCAGGTCGCGCAACTGGAAGGCGGCGCCTATGAATGGCGCCAGCATGTGCCGATCGCGCTCGGCGTCGGCGTCACCCAGCCCCAGATCGACGCGCTGGAGCGCGGCGATTACGCCGACGATGCGTTCGATGCGCCGCAGCGCGCGCTGCTGGCCTTTGGCCGCGAGGTCACCGAAAACGTTCGGGTGCCGGAGCCGGTCTTCGCTGCCGTGCGCAAACATTTCAGCGAACAGGAGATCGTCGAGACCATCGTCGCGATCGGATTCTACATGATGATGGCGCGCCTCACCGAGGCGACCGAGACCGATCTCGATCCCGCCGCGGGCATGCGGGTCTACGACGGCGGCAAGGCCCGGAGCGCCTGAGCGGAATGCGGCAACGCAAGGACGGAAGCGTTTTATGAGCCTATTATTCGGCAAGGTCTGCCAGAACGGCTACGTCGTTCGCGACATCGAGACGGCGATGAAGTTCTGGATCGAGGTGATGCGCGTCGGCCCGTTCTTCTACATCCCCAGGGTCAAGACCGACTGGTTCCGCTATCGCGGCGTCGATTCGGCGGTCGAGATGAGCATCGCGCTGGCCAATTCCGGTGACCTGCAGATCGAACTGATCCAGCAGCGTAACGACGCGCCGTCGATGTATCTCGATCATCTCAGGGATCACGGCGAGGGCATGCAGCACATGTCCTATTGGTCGAACGACTACCAGGCGCTGTACGACCGCGCCATCGCCGCAGGCTTCGTCGTCGGCCATGAGGGCCAGATCGGCGGGGCGCAGGGGCGGTTCGCCTATTTCGAGAGCGCGGGGCATCCGGGAGCGGTGATCGAAATATCCGACATCAGCGGCGGCAAGGGGCGCTTCTTCGGCCATGTCAGAAAAGCCGCCGCGAACTGGGACGGCAGCGATCCGGTGCGGGTGATTGAGAGTTGAAGAGGCGAGTGGGGAGCAGCGAGTGGCGAATGAAGTTTTCTATTCGTTATTCGCCATTCGCCATCTAATCCTGCGGCTCCGACAATACCTCGCCCGTGGCGTCGATGCGCAGCCAGCCGGAGGGGGCGAGGCGCTGCTGCGGCAGGAAGCGGCCCTTGTAGTCCATCTTCTTGGAGCCTTCGATCCAGTAGCCGAGATAGACGTAAGGCAGCCCCAGCCGGCGGGCGCGCGCGAGATGGTCGAGGATCATGAAGGTGCCGAGCGAGCGGCTTTCCTCCGAGGGTTCGAAGAACGAATACACCATCGACAGCCCGTCGCTGAGCACGTCGGTCAGCGCCACCGCCACCAACTCCTGGCCGCGGCCGGTGATGCCGGTGTCGACGCCGCGCTTGCGGTATTCGATGATGCGGGTTTCGACGTGGCTGTCCTCCACCATCATGGCGTAGTCGAGCACGGTCATGTCGGCCATGC
>JAUXWH010000017.1 GCA_030681365.1 Bradyrhizobium sp. | reverse complement strand
CTCGTCGTTGACGCCCTTGTTGGCGACGAATTTGAGGAACGGCACCGAGGAGACCTCGACCTGCTCGTAGGCCATTTCGTTGAGCTTGGGGATGGTGAGTTCGGTGGCGTCCTTGATGCGGTGAAAATAGGAATTGTAGGTCGCCTGGTCCCACTGGAAGAATTGCGTGTCGTTGATGAAGTTCTTGACCAGGAAATATTTGGCGCCCTGCATGAAATTGGCGGTCTGCGCGATTTCGTCCAGCGAGGCGATCGAGGGGCCCAGTATATGGAATACGGCAAAGGTGATCTGCCCGGACTTGGCGGCATCGAGAAAGCCGATGTCGCGCAGCGAGGCCAGCGCCGGCGACAGCAGTCCGGCGCGGACGTCGATCACGGTGACGGAGGGGCTCGCCGCATTCAGCGTATCGAAGATCTTCATCTGGTCCGCGGTCGTCGTCATGTCGACGATCTCGGTGATGTCGGGGTGGAAGCGCATCAGGGTGCCGCGCGGCGACTCGGTATCGAAGGCCCGGGTGGGGATGTTGTTGGCGCTGAAATAATCCAGCAGGGTCCGTGACACCGTGGTCTTGCCGACCCCGCCCTTGTCCGCGCCCACCACGATCACTACCGGCTTCGTCGTCATGAATTTCCCTTACGCGCCATGTTCCGCTGCAGCATGATCCCAAGCATGATCACAAGGCAAACCGAACCGCCTGTTGGCCGAATCGGCGTTGGACCGTGCCTCGTCCCCGATCGCAAAAGCGGTCGAAACTTCCCCGTCCCCTGCTTTGGGCGCGAACATGGCAGAAACAAGGGAGAATTCAACGAATTAGACGGCCGTTAAGCTTAATCCTGCCGGTGTCGTTAACGTGCGGCGGCCGATTCGGCCAGCAACCGGCTCAGTTGCGCCGGCCCCAGGGGCCGCGCGCGGCGCGGACCGGGCCATCGCTCCAGGGTCCGGAGGGGGCCGGCGGCGGGAGTTGGCCCGGGTTTTCAGGCTGGTCCGGCTGACCGTCGCCCGGCTGACCTTCCGTATCGGACGGCAGCGCCAGCCGCCCGGGATCGCGTCCGCCGGCATATTTCACCAGCGCCTGCACCCGGGAATCCATCGAGGGATGGGTGGCGAACAGGTCCGCGAAGCCCTCCCGGGGGTTGTCGATGCACAATTCCATCACCGCCGAGGTGGCGCCCTGAAGCTCGCCGCGGTTCTCGATCTTGCGCAGCGCCGAGATCATGGCGTCGGGGTTCTTGGTCAGTTCGACCGATCCGGCGTCGGCGAGAAATTCGCGCGACCGCGACAGTGCCAGCTTCACCACCTGCGACAGCAGCCAGGCCAGCAGGATCAGCACCACCGCGATGATGACGACGACGATGGCGCCGCCGCCGCCCTTGCTGTTGCTGTCCGAGGAGGACGAGGACCGCCTGGAGGACGATCCGCCACCGGTGGAATTCCAGCTCAGATTGGTGAACATCCGGAAGAACAGCTCGCCGAAGAAGCCGACCACGCCGGCGATGATCATCGCGGTCACCATCAGCTGCACGTCGCCGTTGCGGATGTGGGTGAGTTCGTGGCCGAGCACCGCCTCGATCTCCTGATCATCAAGCGCCTTGAGCAGGCCCGTCGTGACGGTAACGGCATATTGCCGCTGGTTCAGCCCGCTGGCGAACGCGTTGCGCGCGTCGCTCTCCACGATCTTCAGTTTCGGCATCGGAATGCCGCGGGAGACGCAGAGGTTTTCCAGCAGGTTATAGAGCCGGGGCTGCTGCTTGCGCGTCACGGCGCCGCCGCCGGTGACGGCATCGATCATGTTCTGGTGAAAGAAATAGGCGATCACGATCCACAGCGCCGCCGTACCTGTCGCATAGGGAAACGCTCTCACCAGGTCGCGCGCCGCCAGCATCAGATAGTCGTTGACCGACCGGTTGCTGTTTACAGCGACCTCCGCCAGCAGCGCGCCGGCATAGACCAGCACGTAGATCAGCAGGAACAGCCCGGCAAGCAGCAGCATCGAACGCAACTTGTTCGATGCGATGTGCGTGTAAAGCCCGTAGGCGGCCATGATGGGTTATTCCACTAGTGCCCGTCATTCCGGGGCACGCCGTAGGCGTGAACCCGGAATCTCGGGAGTTCTGCCCTGAACCGGATTCCGGGTTCGTCGCCTTGCGACGCCCCGGAATGACGAGAGACATGCATCAGAACTTGACCGTCGGCACCGCCTCGACCTGCGTCCTGCTGGCGCCGAGATCGAAGAACTCCTTGGCGGTGAAGCCGAACGTGCCGGCGAACAGCGCCGCCGGCATCTGCTGGATGCCGGTGTTGTATTCCTGGACCGCGTTGTTGAAGAAGCGGCGGGCGGCCGCGATCTTGTTCTCGAGGTCGGACAATTCGCTCGACAGCTGCTGGAAATTGGCATTGGCCTTGAGGTCGGGATAGGCTTCCGACAGCGCGATCAGGCGGCCCAGCGCGCCGCTCAGTACGTTTTCGGCGGCCGCGACCTGTCCCGGTCCCTGCGCCGACATCGCGGAGTTGCGCGCCTTGATGACGTCGTCGAGGGTGCCGCGCTCATGGCTGGCATAGCCCTTCACGGTCTCGACCAGGTTCGGGACCAGGTCGTGGCGCTGCTTGAGCTGCACGTCGATATCGGCAAAGGCCTGGCCGACGCGCTGGCTGAGCGCGACCAAGCGGTTATACATGGCGAACGCGAAGAAAACGAGAATGACGATGACGCCGAGAACGATCCAGCCGGTCGACATGGCAAAAAAACTCCTGATGAGACGACGAATGCGGGCACGCTAGACCAAAACCGGCCCGCGCGGCAGCCCGTGGGTTGGTCTGATCCGGGGCGGGATAAGTTCAAGTGGTCCGTGTCCCGGACGCGATGCGGTGCGCAGCACCGCTTCGCTGAGCCGGGACCCAGTTCCCAGTTAGGACGATCGATGGGCCCCGGATCAGCTGCGCACCACGCCGCAAGCGCGGCGCGCTACGCAGCATCCGGGGCACGAGCGCCAGGCTAAGGCGCTTCCTTCATCACCGCATCGCCCCATCGCCAGCGCCGGGCGTCGGCGTAATCGGCCTTGGCGCGGCGGGGCACTTTTGTGATGGCCAGCCCCTGCGCCGTGCAGAGCTTGGCGGTCACCTCGACCTTGCTGACGACAGGCTGCGCCAGAACACGGGCGGGGCGCCGCGCGGTTGGGGTGCGGGTCAGCGCAACATAGGCGAATCTTTCGTCCTCATAGGCCAGTTCGGCTGATTTGAGCTGCCGGTGCGCCTGCGAGCGTGGCAGGCGCTGGCTGAAGTGGCACCAGTCGGGCGCTTGCAATGGACATGGGCCGTCATGCGGGCAGGGCGCCGCGACATGCGCGCCCGCTGCGATCAATTGGGCCCGCAGCCCGAGAATCCGCGCATAGCCCGCCGGCGTGCCGGGCTCGACCACCAGCAGCGTATCGCGGGTTTTGGCCCACATCAGGTCGGCGAGCGCGGTTCGTTCGGCCTCGCCGATCTCGCCGATCATGTAGCTCGCCACCACGAGGTCGGCGGCGTCAGCCCGGGCAAGCTCGGCGGGGGCCTCGCCCTGCCGATAGCTCATGCCGCGCAGGCGGGCGCCGCCCAGATCCAGCGCCAGCGCGCGCAGCGCGCTGTTGGCGTCGAGCAGCGTAAATGCCGTGAGCGACGAAAACGCTTCCGCAGCGGCCCAGCTCGCCGTGCCCGGCCCGGCGCCGACATCGAGCAGGCTGTTGGGCGCAAAATCTGGCGTGATCTCGGCCAGCGCGTTCAGGCTGGCCGTGACCGCGGCGTAGGTCGCGGGCATCCGCGCCAGCGCGTATGCGAGCGCGTCGGCCTCGGAGCGGATCGCGGTGGAGCCGCCGCCATCGCGATAGGTTTTCGAAATGACGGCCGAGCGCTCGGCGGTGTCGCTGCGCGACAGCCCGTGCAGCCGGGCATCGAGCGCGGATTTCAGCTCAGTGGGGAGGTCGGGTGGGGTCATCTAACTCGTCATGCCCCGCGAAGGCGGGGCATCCAGTACTCCGAAACAGTGAAGTGTCCGATAAACGGCGCGGCGTACTGGATCATCCGCCTTCGCGGATGATGACGTCAACGGGTATGGCGGCAGATCACGCCACGTGCTGATCGAGAATCTTCACGGCTTCATCGAGCGCGACTGACACCAGTTGCGAGACGCCGCGTTCGGCCATGGTGACGCCGAACAGCCGGTTCATCCGCGCCATCGTGATCGGATTGTGGGTGATAATGATGAAGCGGGTGTCGGTCGAGGAGGTCATCTCGTGCAAGAGGTTGCAGAACCGCTCCACATTGTGGTCGTCGAGCGGCGCGTCGACTTCGTCCAGCACGCAGATCGGCGACGGGTTGGTGAGGAACACCGCGAAGATCAGCGCCAGCGCGGTCAGCGCCTGCTCCCCGCCGGACAACAGCGACAGCGTCTGCGG
>JAUXWH010000227.1 GCA_030681365.1 Bradyrhizobium sp. | reverse complement strand
AGCATTCGCTGAAGGCGACGATCGGGGAACTGATCACGGCGACCGAAATCGCCGAGCGCGCGATCGGCGGCCTCAAGCACACCGTGCGCGACGTCAACGAGAATCTCGGCAACCAGCTGACCTCGGCGGCGCAGATGTCGCAGCAGCTGAACAAGCAGCTCGCCGAAGGCGACAATGTGATCCGGCGGCTGTCTAGGATCGCAATCGCCGCGCGACCGCTGTCGGAACCGGCGGCGGCGCCGGTGCCGGCTCCAAGGGCATCATCGGCCAAGGCGGTTGCCGCGGCGGCGCAAGCGTTCTCCGAGCGCAGAAGGTCTGACGGCCTGGCGGCATGAAATCCTTCCGTGACATTCGCGTCATTCCGGTCGTTCTGATCGCGATCTTCGGCCTTGCCGTGCTCAAGGTCGCCGGTCTGGTGATCGACGGCGGCTACGTGTTCGACCACCAGCCGAAAGCCGCGACGAAGTCATGGGCGCAGGAGACATTCAACTTTCCCTCGTCGGGCAAGGTTGATTCCGCCGACATCACGGGTTCGGTGGCGGCCAAGAAGGAAGAAGCGCCGAAGCCGGCCGCTCCGGCCACCGAACCGCCGAAACCTGACGGTGTCGTGGTCTATCCGGAGCAGACCGCGCCGGTGTCGGCGTCGGAGCGCGCGATCCTGGAAAGGCTGCAGTCGCGGCGCCAGGAGCTGGAGGCGCGCGCCCGCGAAATCGACATTCGCGAAAGCCTGCTCAAGTCGGCCGAAAAGCGCATTGAATCCAAGGTCGAGGAGATGAAGGCCGTCGAAAGCCGGATCTCCACGGCGACCGGAGCAAAGAGCGAGATCGACGCCGCCCGATTCAAGGGCATCATCACCATGTATGAGGGCATGAAGCCGAAGGACGCCGCCAAGGTGTTCGACCGGCTCGAGATGTCCGTGCTGTTCGAAATCGCCTCGCAGATCGCTCCGCGCAAGATGTCCGACATCCTCGGCCTGATGCAGACCGAAGCGGCCGAGCGGCTGACGGTCGAGATGGCGCGCCGCGCCGGCACGGACAAGGCCGCCTCGGTCGCCGACCTGCCCAAGATCGAGGGCAAGGTGCTGCCGCAAAAATCCAATTAACGCGGATAATTAACAGCCCCTTAATGCGCCGATTCTAGGATTCAGCGGCACTGGGCGAGGACGTCTCGCCGAACAGATCGAACGAAGCTGAAAGACCCGGTTGGAATGGCGCGAATGGCTGCCACTGGATTCTGGTCGCGAGGCCGCGCTTGCGCGCGGACGGCCGGGCTTTGCCTTGGCGGACATGTACGGCTCGCCGCCGGGGCTGTGCGGCTCGCCGCCGGGACCGCATGGCTGGCGGCCGGGCTCGTCCTGATCGGCCCGACATCCAGTGCCTTCAGCCAGACCGAGCCGGTGAGGGGCGAGGCGACGTTTTCGGCCGCGGGCGGCTACGCCCGGCTGGTTCTCAAGCTCGCCGAGGATGTCGAATCCCAGGTCTCGACCGCCGGCTCCATCCTCGTGATCCGGTTCAAGCGCCCGGTGGATATTCCGGTCGACCGGTTGTCCGACGTGGTGCCCGATTACGTCGGATCGGTGCGGCGGGATCCCGATGGCTCGGCGATCCGGCTTGCGTTGTCGCGCAAGGTCACCGTCAACACCATGACCGCCGGCGAGCGGGTGTTCGTCGACCTGCTGCCCGACAGCTGGAACGGTCAGCCGCCCGCGCTTCCCGCCGAAGTGGTCCGCGAATTGTCCGAACGCGCCCGGGTCGCCGAACGCGCCCTGCGCCAGCAGCGCGCCGCGGCGGCGGCCCAGAAGCGCCCGCCGATCAGGGTCCGCGCCTCGGTGCAGCCGACCTTCGTGCGCTTCGTATTCGAAATGCCCGATGGCATCAGCGTTTCCAGTGTGCTGAACGACCAGCGACTGTCGCTGTTGTTCAACGCCGCGCTCTCCTTCGATCTCGCGGATGCCAAGCTGGCGCTGCCGCCGAACATCGCCTCGATCGGCCAGAAGATCGAACGCGAAACTTCCCTGGTGGAAGTCGTGCTGATCGGCGATGTCGATGTCCGCTCCTTCCGCGAGGAGCAGAACTACATCATCGACGTCGCTTTCCAGCAGTCGGACAAACCGGCGGTGTCGCTGCCGCCGGTCGCCGATGCCTCGCGCGCCGCGGCGCCGGCCGCTCCCGCCGCCTCCGCCAAGTCCGCGGAGAGCCGGGCCTCCCGGCCGTCAGGCGAGATCGTGCCGCCGACCTCGGAAACGTTCGCCCGGCAGGCCATGATCGAGATCAAGCCCGATCAGGCGGCGAAGGCCGCGCCCGCATCCGAACCGCCGCCGGCAAGGGAGACGCCAAAGCAGGCGCCGGTCGTCGCGGCCGAGGCTCCGCCGAAATCGCCGCCGGCCGTCGCCGCCCCGGCGCCGGACGCCCCGAAGGTGGCCCAGGCGCCGCCAGCCAGTGCGCCGCCAGCCAATGTTGCGCCGACGGCCGTTGCCGCCCCGCCGGTCAATGTTAATCCGCCAGGCATCGATGCGCCGCCGGCGATTCAGGTAGCTCCAGCACCCCAGGGATTGCCGCCAGCCGTGCAGGCGCCGCCGGCCGTTCAGGCGTCGCCGGTCGGCGCGGGTCCCGCCACGGTCACGGTCAGGCGGGATAGCGACGCCTTGCGCATGACGTTCGCGTTTGCGGCGGCTACTCCGGCGGCGTTGTTTCGCCGCGCCGATACGGTGTGGCTGGTGTTCGATTCCCTGCAGCCGATCGATGTCGATCTCATCCGCAGCCGGGGCGGGGCGCTGATCGCGGATGTCAGCCGGTTGCCGCTGGAGAACGGGCAGGCCGTCCGCATCCGCCTCAACCGTCCGCAAATGCCTTCGCTGACCGGCGACGACAAGGGCGGTGCGCACTGGATGCTGACCTTTGCCGATACGATGCAGTCGCCGCAGCAGCCGCTGGTGGTGATCCGCAACATCACCGATCCGGCCCTGGCCAACGTCACCGTGCCGCTGTCGAGGCCCGGCCTGCTGCACCGGTTCATCGATCCGGACGCCGGCGATGCGCTGCTGGTGGTCACGGCGCCGCTGCCGGTCCGCGGCTTCATCAAGCAGCATGACTTTGTCGAGATGGCGCTGCTGGAATCGATCCATGGCGTGGCGGTGCATCCCCGTGCCGAGGACATCATCGCCGAGGTCGCGCCCGACAAGGTCATCATCGGCCGTCCCGGCGGCTTGACGCTGTCATCGGCCGACGTCGCCTCCGAGCGCGCGACGGCCGCGGTGCGGCCGATTTTCGACGTCGCCGAGTGGCGCAAGAACCAGGCGGAAAACTTCATCGCGCGCCAGGAACAACTGATCGCGGCGGCGGGGGCCCTGGAGCCGGCTCAGCGCACCCAGGCCCGGATCGATCTCGCCCGTTTCCTGATGTCGCGCGGGATGTATTGGGAAGCCAAGGGCGCCGCCGATCTCGCACTCGCCGACGCCAAGCCGGGGACGGAGGATTCGATCGTCCTGATGGTGCGTGTGGTCGCCAACATCCTGATCGGCCGTCCCGAGCAGGCGCTGAAAGATCTCGCCAATCCCGTGATCGGAGCGAATTACGATTCGCAACTCTGGAAAGCGCTGGCCTATGCGCGCCAGGGCAAGTGGGCGGAAGCGCGGGAAAAATTCAAGAACGTCGAATTCGCCATTACCTCGCTGCCGATCGAGCTGCAGCGCATCGTGATTTCGGAAGCGATGCGCGCCTCCCTCGAGGTGAGAGACTTTTCCGGCGCCGCCAAGCGCGGCAGCGACCTGCAGGTGGTCGGTGTCCCCGCGGAAATGAAAGCGGCGACCGCAGTGCTGTTCGGCCGGCTGGCCGAGGCGCTCGGCCACGACAAGGACGCGCAGAGCGAATACAAACTCGCGATCGAATCCTCCGACCGCGCCGCCGCCGCCGAAGCCAAGCTGCTCGATATCATCCTGCGCCAGCGCCGCGACGAGACCAACCAGGCCGACTCCCTGCGCGAGCTGGAGACGCTTGCGGTGTTGTGGCGCGGCGATGCGATCGAGGTGCGGGCGCTGCAGATGATGGCGAAGATCTATACCGATGTCGGACGCTACGGCGAGTCGCTGGCGGCGGCGAGGACCGCGACCAGACTGCAGCCGAATTCTGAAATTTCGCGGGCCGGCCAGGATGCGTCGGCGGCGCTGTTTGCCCAGATCTTTCTCAGCGGAAAAGGCGACGATCTTCCCCCGGTCGAAGCGCTCGCGATGTTCTACGAATACAGCGAACTGACGCCGATCGGACGGCGCGGCGACGAGATGATCCGCCGGCTGGCGGACCGGCTGGTCGCGGTCGATCTGCTCGATCAGGCCGCCGAACTCCTGCAGTATCAGGTCGACAAGCGGCTGGAGGGCGCGGCGCGGGCCCAGGTCGCCGCGCGCCTGGCGATGGTCTATCTCACCGGCCGCAAGCCGGACCGCGCGATATCGGCGCTTCGCACCACGCGGATCGCGGACCTTTCCGGCGAACTGCGCACGCAGCGGCTGCTGCTGGAATCGCGCGCGCAGAGCGACGTCGGACGCCATGCCCTCGCGCTTGACATCATCTCGAACATCGCCGGCCGCGAGGCGATCCGGCTGCGCTCCGACATCCACTGGGCGTCGCGGCGCTGGCGCGAATCCGCCGAGCAGATCGAACTGTACTACGCCGACCGCTGGCGCGACTTCAGGCCGCTGGACCCGGTGGAGAAGGGCGACGTGATCCGCGCGGTGGTCGGATACGCGCTGGCCGAGGACGCCATCGGCCTGGCGCGCTTCCGCGAGAAATATGCGCCGCTGATGAGCGGCGAGGCTGATCGCGCCGCGTTCGAGACCGCCGGCAAGTCGACCGGCGCCAGCAGCGCCGAATTCGCCATGATCGCCAAAATGGCCGCCAGCGTCGACACACTCGACGGATTCCTGCGCGAAATGAAGGTGCGTTTCCCCGACGCCACCGCCAGGGCGCCACTGTCGCCGGAGTCGATGAAGGGCGAGCCGGTCCACACCGGCTCGCTGCCGCGGATCATCGGATTGAAACGCACGGAAGCCAAGCGGTAGAGTCGCTGCCTTCTTGTTCAAGGGGACAGGGCGCGGTCAACCGCCAGTCCAGCCTCTGCCTGCGCATGGTGACTCGATTCAACCCGACATTAAAAGTCCCTGCCGGCGTTCACCGGCAGGGACTTGCGCAGAGAAAGATGACGGACGGCAAGCGGTGCCCTTGGTGGCCCGTCAAGGGTCTCGCGTTGGTCTACTGCGCTTGGATCAGGAAATAACCCACTCCACCGACGAAGATTACCCACAAAAGCAAAACCGGTAATTCTCTTGCGGGCCCTCATCAAAGGCATAACCGGAGAAGATGCCACTCGTTCCCGGTCGCATTCGTTCGGAAAGAATCAGCGTTGAGCATGTAGGCCGCCAAGCACGGCGATGTATACACCCTGCGCGTTGCCGCAAGTTCCCGAAATGGTTTCTCCCGGCCGTATTCCGGACATCGCATAATCGGCGTTGCTCGGGGAACATTTTTCGAATCCTCCGATTACCGACGAGCGTAGTTTTTGACGCCTTTGAGAGAACAGAGAGGAGAGAAAAAATGAAAGTTGTGAAGATCTCTGCGGTCGCCGCGGCATTGTTGGCGAGTACTGCACTCGCGATCGCGCAATCGAGTTCGACTGTCGGAACAGGTGGATCGTCTGCAGGCGGCGGCACCAGTAACTCCACGGTTGGAACGGGCGGCTCGGCTGCTGATGGTTCCGGAAGCGGTTCAGCGTCAACGATTGGCACCGGTGGCACATCGGCCGGCGGCGGTACGAGCAGTTCGAGCGTAGGGACCGGTGGTTCCGCCGCAGGTTCCGGCAGCGGTTCGGCTTCGACATTGGGCACAGGCGGGACGTCCGCCGGCGGCGGCCAGAGCAGTTCTAGCGTGGGCACCGGCGGTTCGGCTGCTGGCTCCGGCTCCGGTTCGGCTTCGACCCTTGGCACCGGCGGCTCGTCGGCGGGTGACGGGAAGAGCGGATCGACGGTCGGCGCCGCAGGATCGAGCGCGGGCCGCTCTGGCGATCATGCGAGCCCCATGGGCCAGGCGAAGGGGAAGGGTCACAACAAGGATGAGTGGAAGAAGGATAAGTGATGCTTCCCGGGGACGGCGATGGCCGTCCCCGACTTCCTTTTGAAACAGGAGTGGCGAATGACCCAAGCAAGAACTTTGACCGCCGCACTGGCATTGACGACCGCCGTCAGCGGCGCAAGCTTTGCCGAGACCATCGAGAAGAAGGGCAAGACGGCAACCGGAGAATCCTGCTCGGTTTCGGTCGAAAAGCATGCGGACGGTCGGATCACCGCAATCGGATCGTCTTCGACCAGCGGCGTTGCCGGCGGGGTCTCCAGCAGCAGTTCTGCAGGCGGCGCCTCCGTGAACGTGCAGGCCGGTGGCGGTAATGTGTCGAGTTCATCGTCCACATCGGGCGGACCCGGATCAGTCTCGGCCAGCACCATGACGGTGAACGGCTGCACGATCTCGACGTCCTCTCCATAAACGTATTCACCTGGAAAGGAACAAGCGATGAAATTACTCATGACTTCAGCGGCGCTGGCGACCTTGCTGGCCGCAGCAACTCCGCTTAATGCGCAGACCAGCATCTCCGGCGGGTCGGCAGGCTCGGCCGCTGTGGGCGGAACCTCTGCCTCCACCGTCGGCACCGGCGGCACCTCGACCTCGCCTACAGGCGCAGGCTCGTCGATCGCGGCCGGCGGCAGCGCGGCCGCCGTCGACGGCAAGGCTCAGTCCCGCACCAACGTCAACAAGGGACATGGACCGAATCTCAACGCCAACACACGGGCGCAGGCCCATGATGGTGGTACCTTCAGCCGTTCCCATACACGGACGAAAGTGAAGGCGGGCGAGGAAGTCCGGTCGACCACGCGAACGATGTCGCATCAACCGGGATCGGCTCCGATCAAGTCGACGACATCCAACATCGCAAGATGACGTAACGGCTCGCAAGGCCCCACGCAGCGTCCGCCCGGGGAACCGGCGGACGCTGCCGCCTCTCACAACACTGTGCCGGTGGAGAATCCGACATTGGTGGCGCCCGACGTCTTGCCGACTGTCAGCCGCGACAATTACCTGCCAGAGGTTAGCCGAGGGAAGTCGGGAGTCTGAGCAGCAGAGCGTACTGATGTTCGCCGATCGAGTTGGTTCATAGGGACTTTGGGGGCTGCTCCCGCAGCCTTCGGCCCAGCGCCGCCACAAACCGGTCGGCATCGGCGTCGTCGTTGAAGACGTGGGGCGAGACGCGCATGCGGCCGAGCCGCGGCGCGACGTAGATGCCTTCGGTGGCCAGCCCCTCGACCAGCGTTTTTGCCGTCCCGTCCTCGAAGTCGAGGCACAAAATATGCGGCGCCCGCAAATGACGCTGCGGGACCGCGACGCCGAGACCGCGTACGCCATCCGCGATCCGCTCGGTCAGCATGGCGAGACGTTGCGCAATGGCTGCTGTGCCCCATTCGGCGATCATTTCCATGCCGATCGATGCCATTTCCATCGAGACAAAATGATCGCGCTCGCCCATGTCGAACCGGCTGGCATCGCCGACGTAGCTGATGTCGGAAAAATAAATCGCATTCTCGGCGCGCACGTCGCGGCGGCCGGCCGAGGTCTGCTCCAGCGGTGTGCCGTCCTGATGGCGCTTGGCGACGTAGAGAAAGGCCCGGCCATAGGGGCCGAGCAGCCATTTGTAGGTCGGGAAGATCACGAAATCAGGATCGAGATGTTTGACGTCGAGCGGCAGCACGCCGGCGCCTTGCGTCGCGTCGATGAGGAAGAGGGCGCCTTGCCGGCGCAGCGCGGCGGCAACTTTCTCGAGATCGATCAGGCCGCCATCGGACCAGTGCACCGACGAGATCGATGCCAGCGCCACCGGCGCAGCACCCGGCCGTTCGATGGCGGCTGAAACCGCCGAAGTCCAGTCGCCATCGTCGGGCTGACGGATGGTCTCGACGGCAAAACCCTGCGCGCCGGCGCGGGCCTGCCATTCCAGCACCGGCGAGGAATGGTCGTTTTCCAGCACGAGCACGCGTGCGCCGCGCGGGATCGTCACCAGCTTGGCTGCCGTCGCCACGCCGTAGCTGATGGAGGGGATCAGCGCGACGTCGGCGGCATCGGCTTTGATCAGGCGGGCGGCGGCGCTGCGGGCGCGGTCGTGCTGGCGGCCGGCAAAACCGGCGTCGATCGTCCAGGGCTTGCCCTTGCGGCCGACCGCGTCGCGCCCGGCTTGCAGGGTTTTCAGCGGCAGCGGACTGTAGGAGGCCGAATTCAGGTAGCAGACCTCGCGCGGGATATCGAACAGGTCGCGTTGCGAGGCAAGCATCTTCGTCTTATCGCCCGTCATACCGGTCCGGTCCCATCGCCCAGTCCCACTGGTCGTGACCGTGCGCATAGGTCTGGTTGGTCGATGCTGGATTGCGGTTGACCAGCGGCCGCAGGTACATCGGATGGGTGGCGCTGCGCACCTCGTGCTCGACCGTGAACAGGTGCCGGCCGTCGGCGAGATCGACGATGTCGCGAAAGCGGTACTGGTAGGGATTGTCCTCCTGGGAGATCAGGCCGCGATCTGAGAGCCGGCGGTAGGGCCCGGAAAAGTTCGTGATGTACATCTGCACATGGTGGCCGTCGTAATCCGGCAGCGGCCGGTCGGTCTCGCGGAACTGGAGGTACTGGTCCTTGCCCATTTTGGCCCGCGCCACGGCGCCGTCGCCGTTCTTGAGTTCGGCGGGTATTCCCATGATCGCCGGATAGAAATCGGCGATGGCCTTCGCAGTGCCGACAGGTACATCGAACTCGACATAAGGGATGCCGAGCGTGATGCGGCCGAACCTTGCTGCGTCCGGCTCATGGCAGCGCACGCGATTGCCCCACGGGCATACCGCCTCGACATGGTCGTTGTGCTCGCTGAAGGCGAAGGCGGTGCCGGCCAGTTTTGGCGCGACGGCGGCGAGCCGGGCGAGCAGGGCCTCGCGTCCGGAGATGACGATTCCGGTATGGCCGCGCAGCACCTGCGCGTTACCGCTCGGGAGGTGAAACTGGCTGCGGCCGACATTGATCCACATGTTGGTGTCGGACACCATCAGATAGGGATCGCGGGTCAGCCCGAGGCCCGCGATATAGAACAAGGTGGCCAGCCGCTGGTCGGGCACCTGGACGTTGACGTGTTCGAGATGGATCGAGTTGCCGAGATCCTCAGCGGCGCGGTCGAATTTCTGTTGCATGGACGCGGCTTCCCCGAGGCGTTTTGCCCATCATAGGCAAACGAGGCCTTTTCCAGCAATGCGGTGTCACCGGCAGAGGCAACCCGTTGTTTGTCCGTATGTTTTCTTCGGATGCCGCCCGGACGGTGTGCAACAACGAGCCGGGAGGCGTCCTACTGTACATGGGGTTGTTTTCGAGATTTGTGTCCACGGCCCGCCGGCGCTGGTCCTATCCCCCGTAACTCTGCACCAGGCTCCCTGCCACCAGCGACCAGCCGTCGACCAGCACGAAGAAGATCAGCTTGAACGGCAGCGACACCACGACCGGCGGTAGCATCATCATGCCCATCGACATCAGCACCGAGGCGACCACGAGGTCGATGATCAGGAAGGGGAGGAATAACAGGAAGCCGATTTCGAAGGCGCGCTTCAATTCCGAGATCATGAAGGCCGGCACCAGGATCCGCAGCGACAGGTCGTCGGGCGTCGCGGGCGGCGGCTCGCGCGACAGGTCCATGAAAAGCTTCAGGTCCTTTTCGCGCACGTTCTTCTGCATGAAGCCGCGCAGCGGCACCGACGCCCGCTGCAGCGCTTCCTCGATGGCGATCTCGTTGGCGATCAGGGGCTTGATGCCG
>JAUXWH010000223.1 GCA_030681365.1 Bradyrhizobium sp. | reverse complement strand
TATTCCTCGACGCCGCCGCGCTCTTTCACCCATGCGATGCGGCCGCGCGCCAGACCCGCGTTGACGTCGATGGTGACGGCCGGATCGGTGTAGGGACCCGAGGTGTCATAGACCGGCAGGTCAGGCTCGCCGGCGCCCTTGCTCAGGATGATCTCGCGCAGCGGCACGCGCAGATCGGGCGCCTCGTCGGGCGTGACGAAGATTTTCCGCGAGGACGGCAGCGGTCCCGTGGTGACCGCGGGCAGCGTGGTGTCGGGGTTGGAGCGGATGTTCATGATATCCTCCGTTGTATTTCTATTGTTCTTGGGTGCATCTCGTTCGGACCGTCATCCCCGCGCAACGGCTTCGCCGTTGTCGCTGTAGGTGCGAGCCCTTGCGAGCCTCGAAGGATGACAGAGCCGGGCCGTCGCCCTTCGAGGGCCGCTGAAGAAGCGGCCACCTCAGGGTGACGGTCGATAGTCATTTGCATGATCATCTCACGCGGCCTCCGGATGCAGCTGCAGCCATGCGCGCACCCGCGCGTCGGGGTCGGGATTCTGCGTGACGTCGCTGACCACCGCGATGGAATCGGCCCCGGCGGCGTAAATCGCCGCGGCCTGTTCGAGCTTGATGCCGCCGATCGCGACCAGCGGGATGTCGCCGATGCGCTTTTTCCATTCGGTGATCTTCGGGATCCCCTGCGGCGCGAAGCGCATCGATTTCAGCGTGGTCGGGAAGATCGGCCCCAGTGCGATGTAATCGGGTCCGGCGCGGAGCGCGGTTTCCAGCTCCTCGTCGTCATGGGTCGAAATCCCCAGCGTCAGGCCGGCCTCGCGGATCGCCGCGAGATCGGCGTCGACCAGGTCTTCCTGGCCGAGATGCAGGTGCTTTGCTCCGGCCACGATCGCGGCGCGCCAGTAATCATTCACCACGAGCTTTGCTTGCGTGCCCTTGATCATCTCCAGCGCGTCGGTGACCATCTGCAGCGCCTCGGAATCGTTCAGATCCTTGGCGCGCAGTTGAATGGTGCCGGCGCCGAGCAGCGCCAGCCGCGTCACCCAGGCGACACTGTCGACGACGGGATAGAATTTATCAGGATACGGCATGCCAGAACGGTGTCCCAACGACAGGGGTTGAAGGGGAGGCGAAGTCGCGGGCTTCCATCAGCCCGGCTTCGTAAGCGGTGCGGCCGGCCTCGACGCCGAGCCGGAAGGCATTGGCCATCGCGACGGGGTCGGCGGCCTTGGCGATGGCGGTGTTGAGCAGTACGGCGTCGTAGCCGAGTTCGAGCGCCTGCGCGGCGTGGCTGGGCGCGCCCAGGCCCGCGTCGACCACCAGCGTGATGTCGGGCAGCCGGTCGCGCAGCAGTTTCAGCGCGTCGCGGTTGATGATGCCCTTGGCGCTGCCGATCGGCGCCGCCCACGGCATCACCACCTTGCAGCCGGCATCGACCAGCCGCATCGCGACCGAGAGATCCTCGGTGCAATAGGGAAACACCTCAAAGCCGTCCTTGATCAGGATGCCGGCAGCCTCGACCAGGCCGACCACGTCCGGCTGCAGCGTGTCGTTGTCGGCGATCACTTCCAGCTTGATCCAGGAGGTGCCGAACAATTCGCGCGCCAGCTTTGCCGTGGTCACCGCCTCGCGCACGCTGCGGCAGCCCGCGGTGTTCGGCAATACCGTGACATCGAGCTCGCGGATCAGCGACCAGAACGCATCGCCGGTCTTGCCGCCGGCGGCCTCGCGCCGCAGCGATACGGTGACGATGCCGGCGCCGGAAGCGCGGATCGCGCCTTGCATGATCGAAGGCGACGGATACAGCGCGCTGCCGATCAGCAGGCGCGAGGTGAAGGTCTTGCCGTAGAAGTTCAGCATGGCGTTGGTGTTCCTTGCTTGCCGCAAGCCCAACCGTCATCCTGAGGTGCGCGCTCTTGCGCGCCTCGAAGGATGGAAGCGAACGTCTGTGCGGGGATCCTTCGAGGCTCGCCGAAGTCCGCGGCGCAGTTGCGCCGCTGAGCTCGCACCTCAGGATGACGGCGGAATTCGTTGAAGCACACAGTGCGCATCCTCACCCTCCCTGCCGCGGCGTGATGATCTCGATTTCGTCGCCGGCCTGAAGCGGGGTCTCGGCCCACTTGCTCTTCGGCAGCACGTCGTAATTCAGCGCGATGGCGAAATGGCTGCCCTCATAGTCGAGTTCGTCGAGCAGCGCGTCGACGCTTTCAGACACGATCTCCCGGACCTCGCCGTTGACGGTCACACGCATCGCATCACCTCATTGTCGATCTGGCCGCGCTCGACATAGTTGAGCGTCAGTTCCGCCAGCGCCGGCGCGATCAGGAAACCGTGGCGATAGAGCCCGTTGACCGTGATGTGTTGCTGGTGAACCGCGATGCGCGGCAGGTTGTCGGGAAACGCCGGGCGCAGACCGGAGCCGAATTCGAGGATGCGCGCTTCGGCGAATGCCGGATGCACCGCATAGGCGGCGCCGAGCAGCTCCAGCGCGGAGCGAACGCTGACGCCGGTGTCCTCGGCCTCGATCGAGGTGGCGCCGAGCATGAAGAGATTGTCCTCGCGCGGGATCACGTAGAGCGGCCAGCGCGGATGGATCAGCCGCACCGGGCGCGCCAGTTGCACCTCGTCGGTCTCGATCAGGATCAATTCGCCCTTGACGCCGCGCAGCTCCGGCTGGGTATCGCGCGCGGCGAGGCCGCGGCAATCGATCACGATGCCGTCGAGTTCGCCGGCCGCGGGCTCGCTGTTGAAGCGGATGGTGCCGCCGGCGGCGATGATCCGTTCGTGCAGTTTCGGCAGCACGCGGCGCGGCTCGACATGGCCTTCGTCGGCGAAAAACAGCGCATCGCGAAAACGGCCCTCGAGCGAGGGTTCGAGCTCGGCCAGCGCCTTTGCATCGAGCCGCTGGTGGCCGGTCGTCAGCCGCGCAAAACGCTCGAAATCGTTGCGCTCGCGCGGAAGCGCCACCACCAGCGAGCCGTTGAAGGGCGTATCCGGCAATTCCCGGCGCCACAGATCGAGCGCGCGCAGGCCGAGCCGGCTGATGATGGGTTCGGCGACCTCGCTCTCGCAATAGGGCGCCAGCATGCCGCCGGCCCAGTGACTGGTGGAGAGCATCATCGCCTGGTCGCTGCGCTCGTGCAGCGTGACGTCGTGGCCGGCCTGCGCGAACAGCAGCGCCTGCCACGCGCCGGCAATGCCGGCACCGATGACGGAAACGGGGGAATCTCCCCTGAAAGCTGCGGGCAACGGCCCGCGCTGTGGCTTCGAACTCTGGTACATCCCTGTCCCTTCGCCGGCATGACCCGGATCAGGTTCAAAGGGTCACCGCGGTCTCTCGCCTGAGAACAGGTTCGAGCGTGCGGAATCTCAGCTCCTCATCGGAGCTCCCCTCGGAACGGGTCTAATGTAAGCCGATGGTGGGGCGTGTCAACGCGTTCAGCGGGGAACTGCACTGAATGTACCCCGGACGCTGCGCAGCACGAAGTGATGCGCTGCAGATCCGGGGTCCATGGCGCTGCGTTGTGGATCCCGGTTCTGCGGAGCAGCGCAAGTGCGCTGCACCGCGCCCGGGAAACGTCCTAGCGCTTGCGTCGCGGCACTGGAACCTGCGCGCGAACGTCCCAGAATCCGTCAACCGCCGCGGCCTGCTGGTGTCGGCTGCCCGCCAGCCGCTGCCGCTTGGCGGCGTAATAATAGCCGCTGGCGTAATAGCCGACGGCGCGGTTGGCATCGCCGTTGGCGGCACGATAAGCGCCGGCCAGGTATTTTACCGCGTAGGTCAGGTTGGTGTTGGGATCGCGCAGCCCGGCGGCATCGCCGGTGTAACCCATGCCGCGCGCGGTCGCGAGCTTGATCTGCATCAGCCCGATGGTGCCGCCGCGGCCGACCAGATGCGGCTGATACCTGCTTTCCCGCACGATCACGCGATGCACCAGCGCTTCAGGCACCCCGTTGGCCTGGGCGTGGGTCGCGACCATGGCCTCATAGTCGGCGCGTTGCGCCTGGGCGGTTTGCGAGAATGGCAGCACGGCCATGGCGGCAAGCCATGCGAGCGACAGCAGACGTTTCATCAGGGAGCGGGCCTCGGATGGGCAGGGTTGCAGGGTTGAACGTTTAGGAGCCGGGATTGTTGCAATCGCCGGGCGGCGATGTGGCAAAAACCCGGCTTTGTCAGGGGTTTTGTTCCCTCCCTGAGGGTCGGATTTACCAAGAATTATGCCCTGGCGTGCTTCGATCGGCTGTAAAGCCCTCAAATCCGGCCGCGTCAATGACCCTGTCCGTTACCCATGCCACCGAACGGGCGAGCCCGCTGCGCGGCTTGCTGCCGCTATGGGTTGGCGCCGGCATCTATGCGCTGTTTCTGCTGGCCGGAAACCGGCTGCTGAACGACCCCGATACGATGTGGCAGATCACTGTCGGGCAATGGATCATCGATCACCGCGCCGTTCCGCAAACCGACGTCTATTCCTTCACCATGCACGGCCAGCCCTGGATTTCGACGCAATGGCTGGCGCAGGTGCTTTATGCCGGGGCCTATGCCATTTTCGGCTGGAGCGGCCCGGTGGTGCTGGCGGCCGGCGCCATCGCCGCCACGTTCGCGCTGCTGACAAAATTCCTGATCCGCCGTTTGAGCGAAAGCGCGACGCTGGTGTTCATCCCCGCGGCGCTGGCGTTGACGGCGGCGCATATGCTGGCGCGGCCGCATGTGCTTGCGCTGCCGGTGATGGTGGCCTGGGTCGGCGGCATGATCGCGGCGTCGGACCAGCGCCGCGCGCCGTCATGGTGGCTGCTGCCGCTGATGGCGCTGTGGGCCAATCTGCATGGCGGCTTCATCCTTGGCCTGATGCTGGTGGCGCCGATCGCGCTCGATGCGGTGGTGAGCGCGGAGGCGCAGTTGCGAAAAACCCTCGTCCTGCGCTGGGCGGCGTTCGGCGTCGCGGCGCTGCTGACGAGTCTTGCCACGCCCTATGGCTGGAATGCGCTGCTGGCGTCGCAAAAGATTCTCGGCCTCGGCGAGGCACTTCCGCTGATCACGGAATGGCGGCCGGCCGATTTCGGCCGCCTCGGCGTGCTCGAGATCTGCCTGCTGCTCGGCATCGGGCTGGCGCTGTATCGCGGCATCAGGTTGCCGCCGCTGCGCATCGTGCTGCTGCTCGGATTGCTGCACATGGCGCTCGCGCAAAGCCGCGCCGCCGAAGTCCTGGCGCTGCTCGCCCCGCTGGTCCTCGCCGCGCCGCTGGCGCGGCAGATTGGCGGCGCCGAGCCCGACCAGTCGAACACCGCGCCGCGCGGCGCGCTGTTCGCGGGCGTCGGGATGATATTGCTCGCAGGCACGGTGGTCTATGCCTCGGTGCATCGCTTCGAGCCACACACCCACGGCTCGCCGGTCGCGGCGGTAGCCGCGTTGAAGCGATTGAATCTGTCGCGCGTGTTCAACGATTACGATTTCGGCGGTTATCTGATCGCCAACGGCGTCGCCACCTTCATCGATGGCCGCACCGAACTGTATGGCGAAAAATTCTTCGTCGACCACAACGCGGCCTCAGGATTGATGAAGCCGGAGAACCTGTTCCGGCTGCTGGAGGAATACAGGATCGAGGCGACGCTGATGCGCACGCAAAGTGCTGCAACCAAACTGCTCGACCATATCGACGGCTGGCAGAAGATTTACAGCGACGACATCGCCACGATCCACCTGCGTAAGCCGGGTGCAGTGCATACGATCGGACCTGTAGTCGATCCCAAGGCGAAGTGAGGTTCTTTCTTACCCTCCCCTGAAGGGACCCTGAAGGGGGAGGGTCGATCGCGCAGCGATCGGGGTGGGCCCCCTCCAGGCGAGGGTGAAATGATCGTTGATTGGACTAAATCCGCGACAACAATTATGATTGATGCAGCGTTTGTATCCGGCAGCAGTCCTGTCCAATTCGCGTGCGATACCCACAAATCCAAGACCACAAGGGAGACGCGCATGGCCCGAGGAGATTTCGGCTACCAGCCCCGTGAGAATCCCTGCGCCCAATGCGGCGCGCCGATCGCCGCACCTGCGTGGACCGAGAACGGTCCACGGCGGATTTCCTATCTTTGGCACTGCAAGGCCTGCGATTACAAGTTCGAGGCGGTGGCGTTCTACGATGCATCGCATCCGGACCAGCAAGCTATCGCGGCCTGACGGAACTCGTTGGCAGGCATCGCGTTTACCCCCTTCATCAACCCAGGGAGGGATGATGATGACCGATGTCATGACCAAACCACATCAGCTGATCGCCAGCGATCGGGTCGAAGGCACCGCGGTGCGGCGGCCGAACGGCGACAAGATCGGCCACATCGAGCGGCTGATGATCGACAAGATCAGCGGCAAGGTGTCCTACGCCATCCTCGGCTTTGGCGGGTTCCTCGGCATGGGAACCAATCTGTTGCCGCTGCCGTGGGCGCGTCTCCGCTACAATACGAAGTTCGAGGCCTACGAACTCGACATCGACGACGAGGAATTGCGGCGCGCGCCGTCGTTCCGCGCCGACAAGGATTTCGATTGGGGCGATCGCTCGCAGGAGACTGAACTGCACCGCTATTACAGAACACCGCCTTACTGGGGTGGGCTCTGATCAAGGTCGAAGAATAACGTTCAAGAGAAATGTGCGGCGCGGCATGACACCGTGGGACGCGTCGAGGAAACATGCGCCGCGAGACCTTGATCCGCGAAGATTGAAATTGTTTCCGATGACGGAACAGCGGACCCGGTGGCGGGTTTTCTCCCTGTCGATTTCATCTCAGGGAGACTTCACATGTTGGCAAAATTCATGACTGCCGGTTTGGTCGGGTCGGCCTTGCTCGCGACCGTCGCATTCGCGCAAACCCCGGCCACCACCACGACAGACAAGACCGCAGCGGCCCCGGCGGCCGCCGCCTCCGACACCTCGTTCCAGGGCACCTGGCGCGGATCGAAAATGGTCGGGCTCAACGTCTACAATGAAAATAACGAGAGCCTCGGCTCGATCAACGATCTGCTGATGGACAAGGAAGGGAATATCAAGGGCGTGGTGATTGGCGTCGGCGGCTTCCTTGGTGTCGGCGAACATCTGGTTGCGATGCCGTTCGACAAGGTCAAATTCGTCAACGAGCCGGTCGCTTACACCGGCACAGCGGGCGCTGGAGGCGCGACAGGCAGCCGTCCGGCCTCGACGACCACCACGGGCGCGGCCAACACCGCTCCGGCTGCGACGCCGGCGAAACCGAATCCATGGTATCCGGACCACGCTGTGATCAGCGCGACCAAGGATCAGCTGAAGGCGATGCCGCAGTTCAAATACGCGATCTGAGGCGGCGAAGCCTCTCGTTACGAACTGGCCGGACGGCAGCGCTGCCGCCCGGCCATTTCCTTGACCGCGGCGCGACGCCTGCGTCACACGGAAGCAATGCTGCGCCGCATCCTTTCGGCGCTGGTATCACGATGCTAGGCTCGGCCGCGCGGCAGGAACACCTGCGTCCTGCCCTAACAGCAACGGGAGGACGACAATGGCAGAGAGCGTCTACAAGGTCATTGAACTGGTCGGCACCAGCAAGGATTCCTGGGAAAAGGCGGCTGCCGCCGCCGTCAACAGGGCCAGCAAATCTCTGCGCGATCTGCGCGTCGCCGAAGTGGTCCAACTCGACATGCAGCTGGACGCCAAGGGCAAGATCGAAGCCTACCGCGCCAAGCTCAAGGTATCCTTCAAGTTCGAGGGCTGAGGCTTTCTGAACGTCCGGCTCAAATGCAATCAGCGATGCGGGCTTATAGCAAAAGCCCGCGATGCCCGGGCTTGTCCCGGGCATTTACGTCCTGGCTTGACGCGAGCAAGGACGACTTGGATGTCCGGGCAGGCCTGCCCGTGACGAAAAACGCGGTCCTGCACAAGAAGTGAGCATGCATGAGTGCAAATTGATCAGTCGGCGATTTGATTTCGGTGTGCAAAAATGCACAGTTCGTTGCACAACTCGGCATTTCCTTTCCCTTCGGTTGGGCAATGATCAGTGCGGCCGAACGACGTGAGCAACATGCGCAAGCGACGCGCGGCCGTTCGAGAAGGCCGGAGCCGACATGCGCAACGCACTCTCAAGACTGAACAGCAAGGGATGCCGCCGCGCCGTTGAACTCGCCGTCGGCCCGATCCTGCTGATCGCCGTCTGGTGGCTCGCGGCCAGGGGCGGATGGGTCAACAAGGATTTGCTGCCGTCGCCGATCGAAACGCTGCGCGATACCGCCGCGAACATCTGGTCCGGCAGCATGACCGCCGACTTCACGCGCACCTTGATGCGCGTGGCGTACTCGATCGTGATCGCCATCGTCGCCGGGGTGCCGATCGGAATCGTGCTGGGCGCCAAGGCGGCGGTTTACCGCTCGGTCGAGTTCATCGTCGATTTCTTCCGCTCGACGCCCGCCACCGCCCTATTTCCGCTTTTCCTGCTGCTGTTCGGTCTCGGAGATCTCGCCAAGATCGCCGTTGCGGCGTTCGCGGCCTGGCTCGTGATCGTCTTCAACGTCGCCTATGGCGTGATGAACGCCCGGCAGACCCGCATTCTCGCCGCCAGGTCGATGGGCGCATCGTCGCTGCGAATCTTCCGCGACGTCATCTTCTTCGAGACCCTGCCGCAAACCTTCGTCGGCCTTCGGACCGCGGTCTCGCTGGCGCTGGTGGTGATCATCGTGGCGGAAATGTTCATCGGCGCCACCGACGGCATGGGTCATCGCATCATCGATGCGCAGATTTCCTACTCGCTGACCGACATGTACGGCTCGATCCTGGTGGCGGGCGCGATGGGCTACGGCCTCAACCTGCTGCTGCTCTTCCTCGAACGCTCCGTCATCCACTGGTCGGGCAAATAGCCGCCGTTACTGCAACCGTCTCTTCAGGAGTAAATGCAATGTCAAAATCAGCACTCTTCGCCGCCGCGGTCGCGGTCGCCATGTCCGCCGGTAGTAGCGGCGCCTATGCCGCCTGCGACAAGATGGACAAGGTGACGGCGGCCTGGCTGCCGATCATGCAGACCACGGCCTATTACGTCGCGATCGAGGAAAAGCTGTTCGAGAAGGCCTGCATCGAAATCGACTCCAACAAGATGGAATCGCCGAACCAGATCATCGATGCGCTGATCGCGGAACGCGCCGACTTCGGGCCTCCCGGCGCCGCCGCCGGCATCGCCATGATCGCAGAGTCGAAGTTTCCGGGAAAGCTCAAGATTTTCGGCCTGCAGGGCGGCGGCATCGCGGTCAAGCGGATCAATGACGGCCTGATCGTCAAGCCGGACTCAACCATCAAGGTCTTTGCGGACCTCAAGGGCAAGACGCTGGGGCACGTGCCCGGCATCCAGTGGCGGACGATCTCGCGGCACATGGTGCGCGCGGCCGGCCTCGATCCGGACAAGGACGTCAAGCTGGTCGATCTGGCGGTCGCCATGCAGGTTCCGGCGGTCGTCGGCGGCACCGTGGATGCGACGTTGTCGCTGGAGCCGGTCGGCTCGATCGCGGTGGCGTCCGGCAAGGCCAAGCGCGCCATGACCAATCCGGTGGCCGGCGTCATCGCCGATCCCTTCTATTCGGGCGCGTCGGTCATGACGACTAAATTCCTGAAGGATCGGCCCAATGTCGCCAAGCGCGTGGTTGCGGTGATCGATCAGGCAACCGACCTCGTCAACGCGGACTTCGCCAAGTACAAGGCCGCGATTCCGAAATACACGCCGATCAAGCCGGATCAGCTCGAATTGCTGGCCGAGCCTTATCTGCGCGGGTTCAAGGATCTCAACGATACCGATATCAAGTCGTATCAGGCGCTGGTCGACATCTTCATCAAGGAGGGCGTGCTGGCCGGGCCGCTGAACGTGCGCGACAAGCTGCTGACCAAGGCCGAGCTCGGAACCTGAAGATGGTCAAAAGCAACGTCGCGCCGATCAGGCCCATGCAGGCTGGCGCGGGAGAGGCGTCGCAGGCGGCCGCGCCGAAGGCGAAGCGGCAGGCCCTGATGACCATCCGCGGCCTGCGCAAGACCTTCAACGACGCCGTGGTCTATGACGACTTCGCCGTCGACCTGCCGCTTGGGCAGTTCATTTCGATCTTCGGGCCAAACGGATGCGGCAAGAGCACGTTGATCAATCTGGTCTCCGGCCTGATGCCGATGGACGCCGGCGAAGTCCTTTACGATGGCCAGCGGATCAGCGAGACGCGGATTTCCTACGTCTTCCAGAACTACCGCGAGGCATTGTTCCCCTGGTTGAAGGCGATCGACAATATCCATTATCCACTGAAGGTCATGGGCATCCCCCGCAAGGAGCGCCGCGACCGCGTGGAAAAGCTGCTCGCCGATTTCGAGATACGCATCGATCTCGACGCCTATCCCTATACACTGTCGGGGGGTCAGCAGCAGGCGGTTTCGATCCTGCGTGCGCTGGTAACGGAGCCCGAGGTCTTGTTCCTGGACGAGCCGTTCTCGGCGCTCGACTACGAAATGACGATGTTCATGCGCGAACAGCTGCAGAAGATCTTCATGAAGACGAAGACCACCATGCTGCTGGTTTCGCACGATCTCGATGAAGCGATCGAACTGGCCGACAAGGTGGTGCTGCTGACGCGACGGCCAACCAAGGTCGCAGAGATCGTCGACATCGACCTGCCCTGGCCACGCAATCTCGAAGTCACCACCGGGGACCGCTTCATGGCGCTCAAGCGCCATTGCCTCGATCGCTTCTGGCAGGAGGTCAAGAAGTGACGCCCCGCGACGCAACTGAATGCCGTCGCGTTTCGACGGCGTGGATGTAACACAGCAATAACCGATAACTGGAGATGGATATGACGAAGCGCCGTTTTCGCGCCGCCGCGGTGCAGACACTCGCCCGGCTTGGAGATTTCGACTACAACATCGAGCTGGCCACGCACTACGTCGAGGCCGCTGTGCGGCAGGGCGCCGAGCTGATCGTGTTCCCGGAATGCATGGATACCGGCTACCTGTTCGATTCGGCTGACCATTGCCGTGAACTCGCGGAAACCGTGACCGACGGGCCGTTCGTCACCGCGCTTTCGGAATTGAGCCGCAAGCACGGCGTCTATATCGCCAGCGGCATCACCGAATGGGATCCGGCCAGGGAGAAGATCTTCAACAGCGGGATCATGTTCGACCGCAGCGGAAAACTCGCCTGCCACTATCACAAACAGTTCCTGGCCACCCACGACCAGAACTGGTTCAGCTTCGGCGAACGCGGATGCCCTGTGGTCGACACCGATCTCGGCCGCATCGGTCTGCTGATCTGTTTCGACGGCCGGATTCCGGAAATCTTCCGCGCCATGGCGATGCAGGGCGCCGAGGTGATCGTCGACATGGCGAATTTCTTCGCGATGGATCAGGCCGACATGTGGGGCCCGGCGCGTGCTTACGAGAACGGCGTGTGGCTGGTCGCCGCTACCAAGGCCGGCTATGAGCGCTCGATCTATTATCCGGGCGGCAGCATGATCGTCGACCCGAAGGGCAGGGTGCTGTCGAAGGTGCCCTACGACACCCATGGCATGTCGATCGCCGACATCGATCTCGACGCCGCCGCCGACAAGTCGATCTATGCCGCCAACGACAAGATCGCCGACCGCCGGCCGGAAACCTACGGGATCATGGCGCTGCCCTATGAGAAGACGCCGGTATTCGGTGTCGCCGACAAGCCGCTGATCCCGTCGAAATCCGTGACCAAGGTCGCGGCCGTGCAGATGCACGTCACCGGTGAGACCGATCTCGCCGATGTGCTCGCCATGGTCGACCATACGGCAAAGCTGGGCGTGAAGGTTCTGGTGCTGCCGGAATATGCGTTCTTTCCGGAGTGCATCCTCAACGCCAAGGAAGCGGCCGCGCTTGCCGATCAGTCCGCGTCGAACCTGTCCGCCATCGCGGCCATCGCGGCGAAGTATGGCTGCCTGATCGCCGCCCCTGTTGTCGAACGGGCGGCGGCCGGGCTCTATGTCACGACGGTGCTGGTCGGGCCGGACGGCAAGGAGATCGGCCGCTATCGCAAGACCCATCTGACCGCGGAGGAACGAAAATGGGCGGTCGCCGGCTTCGACTACCCGGTGTTCGACACCCCGTTCGGCCGCATCGGCGTGATGTCGGGCTATGACGCGGTGTTTCCGGAAACCTCGCGCTGTCTCGCCATCGGCGGCGCCGACATCATCCTGTGGCCCGCCGCGCTGCGCGAGCCGTTCGAACGCGAGTTACTGGCGGTGCCGCGCGCCGAGGACAACCGGGTAGCGGTCGTGCTGGCCAACCGCACCGACTGCCCCTATCCGGGCGGCAGCGTCGTCATTCCGCCGAACGGCTTCCCGCAATGGGATATCAACGTCGCGGCGCCGCGGGTGCTGAAACTCGGGGCTGTGATGCCCAAGCACATCGATCTGGCGGTCTGCCGCCAGAAGCTGATGATTCCGAAGGTCGACATGTTTGCAAACCGGCTGGTTGAGACATACGCTCCGATCGTCGCGGCCTAGCCGAACCCGAAATGGGAGTGCTGCTCGATCGCGATTCGAAAGCCGGCGGCTTGAGCCGCCGGCAGCCGCGAAGGATCGTCAAGGGAGTGGCCAAGCCACAGCGCAAGCTCCGCTACGACTGGAACGACGTCGTCTACTTCCTTGAAGTGGCGCGTCAGCGCAACCTCGTTCGCGCCGCCGAGAAGCTCAAGGTCGATCATACCACCGTGAGCCGGCGGATCCGTGAACTGGAACGCAGCCTGAATTCCACGCTGTTCAAGCGCAGCAAATCCGGCTTCGCCCTGACCGAAATCGGGCTGCGCCTGCTGCAATATGCCGAGGGCATGGAGAGCCAGGCCAACTCCATGGTGGAAGCCATCGGGATCGAGCAGGCGGATGCCGGCGGCGCGGTGCGCATCGCCGCGATGGAGGGGATCGGAAGCTTCTACCTCACCAAATGCATCGGCGATTTCAACAAGATCTATCCGTCGATCCAGATCGAACTGATCACGGATACGCGGCTGCTCGACCTCAGCCGGCGCGAGGCGGACATCTTCGTCAGCTTTTTCCGGCCGCAGGGCAAACGGTTGTCGGTCAAGAAACTCGGCGAGTTCAAGATATCGCTCTACAGCTCGAGCACCTATTTCGACGACCGTCCCTGTCCGAAGACGCTGAAGGAACTCGAGAACCACGCCTTCATCGATTTCATCGAGGATCATATCTACAGCAAGGAGAACCGCTGGCTCTCCGACATCCTGCGCCCCACGCACACCGTCTTTCGCAGCACCAGCCTGGTCGCGCAGTACATCGCGGTCGCGGGCGGGCAGGGTATCGCCATGCTGCCGTCCTATGTCGCGGCGAACGATAGGGACCTGCGGCCGGTGATGCCGGAGCTGTTCTCCATGCGAGACATCTGGCTTTCCGTGCACGAAGACCTGCTGCACATCGCGCGCATCAAGGCCGTGACGGCATTTCTCGAGAAACGCATCGAACTCGACAAGGCGCTTCTGACCTCGGTCAGAGGCAAGGGAAAGCGGGCCTGACCTACCCCCAAGCCCGCTGTGCCCGGATCGACGAAACCGGTCAAAGCACGTCGGCGAGCGATTGTCCGTGCAGGTCGATGCTCAGGCCGTCGAGCGCCAGGTCGTTCAGCTCGCCGCCCATCGCCTTGATGCTTTCCTCCCGGATCAAGGACATCAGTCCGCGGCGCAGCCCGAGAAATTCCGATGACATCATCATCGACTGGTGCCGGGGCCGTTCCAGCGGGATGGTGATCTCGGCCTTGATGGCGCCGGGACGCGCGGTCATGCAATAGACGCGGTCGGACAGGAAGATGGCTTCGTCGATATCGTGGGTGACGAACAGCACCGAGATCTTCAGCCGCTGCCACATGTTGGTGAGGATTTGCTGCATGATGACCCGGGTCTGGGCATCGAGCGCGCCGAAGGGTTCGTCGAGCAGCAGCACCTTGGGGCCGGTGGCCAGCGCCCGAACGATGCCGACGCGCTGTTTCATGCCGCCGGACAGGCTGTCCGGATACTTGTTCTCGAAGGCGGTCAGGCCGGCCAGCCCCAGCAGCGTGCGCGCGGCGCGGTCGCGGCTGGACTTGTCGAGGTGCTTCATCTTCAGGCCGAATTCGACGTTGCCCTTCACCGTCTTCCAGGGAAACAGCGAGTATTGCTGGAACACCATGCCGCGATCGGCGCCGGGTCCATCGACGGCTTCGCCATCGACGGTGACGCCGCCTTTGGTAGGCTTGAGAAAGCCCGCGACCGCGTTGAGCAGGGTTGATTTCCCGCAGCCGGACGGCCCGACGATCGAGACGAACTCTCCGGGATTGACGTGGATCGAGGCGTTGCAAACCGCCTCGACTGGACCCTCGAGCGTGTCGTAGCTCAGGGCGAAATTGTCGACGTCGATGCGGCCCTTCGAAGGCGGATCGGGAGTCATGACGCTCATGTTCGGCTCCAGGGCATGACGAGGCGGCCAAATCCCCGGATCAACGCACTCGATCCGAGGCCGAGCACGCCGATGCAGATCATTCCGAGCGCGATATCGGCGTACTGGACCAGCGAGTAGGCCTCCCAGGTAAAGTAGCCGATACCGAACTGGCCGGAGATCATCTCGGCGGCGATCAGCGATACCCAGGCGACGCCCATGCCGACCGTCAGGCCGGTGAAGATGTGCGGCAGGGAGGCCGGGAAGTAGACCTCGCGAAAGATCGACATCTCGCGGGCGCCGAGACACTGGGCGGCACGCACCAGCACCGGGTCGACCAGGGACATCCCGTGCAGCGTGTTGACGAGGATCGGAAAGAACGATCCAAGAAACGTGATGTAGATGATGCTCTGCTCGTTGGTCGGCCACAACATGATGGCCATCGGCACCCAGGCGATGGCAGGGATCGGGCGCAGCACTTCCGTGATAGGAAACAGGATCTCGTGAGCGAGCCTGAATCGACCCATCACCAGCCCGAGCGGAACCGCGATCAGGGCGGCCAGCGAAAAGCCGAACAGGATGCGACGGCAGCTCAGGATCACATGCATGAAGAACGTCGAATCATGCATCGCCCGCGTCAGGCTTTCGTAGACCGCCGAAGGCGACGGCACGTTGGTGAAGCGGACGAAGAAGACGACGCGATACTCCGTCAGCAGATGCCAGGCCAGCAGGAACAGCGCCAGCGAGATGGCGCCGATCAGCACGGCGCGCAGCCCGCTGCGGTTCAGCGCCAGCCAGCGCCTGAGATAGAGCGCGAACTGCGGCGGCGCGCCGCCCTGCGACTGAACCGTCGGGGCGTAGGACGGTTCAGCGCCGGTCGCCGGCTCGGCCGCAGTTTGCTGTTCGCGTCGCAAGGCGATGCTCTCCACGTTCAACCTCCGCTAACGACCGTCTTGAGTGCGTCCTCGAAGCCGAGGACCTTGCCCTTGATCTTGGTCGCGTGGGCTTCGGCGTCCTTCTTCAGCAGGAACGGCGCGATCTCGCTCTTGTCGGCGGCCACCGCGAAGAAGGCCTGGTCGGCGAACAGCTTGATGCCGCGTGCGGTGTCGAAGACATAGGCGACGTTGATCTTCTTGCCCTTGGCCTTGATGTCGGCATAGGCGCCAAGCGTGCAGGCGGGACTGCTGTAGGGCGAGATGCCTTCGCCATCGACCCAGACCTCGCCGGCCTTGCGCGGATCGCCGATCGGCTTCTTGCAGAACTTGTCCTCGCCGGAGACTTCGTAGTTTTTGGTGCTCTTGAGTTCGGCATCATAGTCCAGCTTCAACTCGGCATAGGCCTTGCGGATGTAGCTGTCGTCGACCCATTTCGTCGGATCGAACTCCTTCATGCGGCCGAGATTCTGCAGCACCTTGACGTCGACCGCCGCGGCGTCGATCAGCGGCTTCTTGATGGTGGGGTCGGTGGTCATGTTGCCGCCGGGACCGAGGAAGATGTACACCACTTCCTTGTTGATGCCGGTCCATTCCTGGATCTTCTCGGCGGCAAGCTTCGGATCGGCGCGCAGCCAGGCGTTGGCGGCGATGATCGCCTTGATATAGGCGACCACCACTTCCGGATATTTCTCGGCGAAGTCGGTGCGGACCACGACGCCATGCCAGGTCGGCAGGTTGGTTTCGACGCCGTCGAAGATCTTGCGCGCGAAGCCGCGGAACGGCAGCAGTTCGGCGAACGGCACGAAGTCGGCGTGGGCGTCGATCTTCTTTTCCTGCAGGTTGGTCGACCCGACCTCCGGGCTCTGGCTGACGAGCTGGAAGTAGTTGGCCGGCCAGTTCCGGTCCTGCATCGCCTTCAGGACCATGCCGTGGGCGGCGGAGCCGAAGGGGACGCTGACCAGCTTGCCCTTGAGGTCGGAGAGTTCGTAGTAGGGCGAGTCCTTGTGCACGACCATGCCGTTGCCGGAGCCTTCGAGACTATAGGCTGCGACCGCGATCAGGCGGCTCTTGCTTTCCGGATTGCTCTCGAATGTGAACCCGTTCACCACCAGCGGATAATCGCCCATCGCGCCGAACTGCAGCTTGTTCGCCATCATGCCGTTGGTGACGGGCGGGCCGGAAGTAAAGTTCTGCCACTCGAATTCGAACTTGATGTTGGCGTATTTGCCGTCCCTGGGCAGATACTTTTCCAGCAGTTTGAGCTGGCGGATGATGACGCCCGTGGTGGCGGTGTTGGTGGTGGTATCCTGGGTACCGATCCCGATCGTTACCGTGGTCTGCGCGGCGGCCGGGCTGGCAATAGCCAATGCCGCGGCGGCGCCCAGAACAGAGCAGTAGCGAAATCCCAAATAGCGAACCATTGCAGACCCTTTCGGTGTGAGACGCGTGTCGGGTGTTCCCCTGTTATTTTCGATATCCTTTGTCGATCGGGCCGGGGGAGCAAACGTCGTCTCATGCAAACGGTCGATTAGTTGCCGCGAAAGGCCGGGTGCCCACTCCTTGGGCAATTCGGCTGCATGAAGCCGCATCAGTAGGCACGCGCTTAGTCACCGAGGCCTTTCATCTCCTTCAGAAGGTCAATTCGCCGGACGACAATTCGCGATTTGCGCGAAACCACGATGTCCTTTTCCTGCATTCGTTTGAGGCTGATCGTCACCCATTGGCGCGTCGCGCCGACCATGTGGGCGAGGTCGGCATGGGTGAAAGCCGCGCCGATCAGGATTCCTTCCGCGTCCTTCACGCCGTAGAGTTCGACGAGGTGGAGCAGCAGGTGGGCCAGCCGCTCGGTGATGGAGCGGGTCCCGAGCATCTGCGCCAGCGCCGAGTAGCACTTGCCCTTGAACGTCAGGCCTTCGATCAGGCCGATCGCGAGGTTGGGCACTTCCGTCACCAGCGCGCGTAGCTCCTTGCCGGGAAGCTGCACGACGCAGCTGTTGCTGGTGGCGACGCCCGACCATTGATGCACGCCGCCGCCGAACACTTCCGGACCGCCGACGAAATTGCCGGGGTGCCAGTAGGCCAGCGTGATCTCGCGCCCGGAGGGAGCGGAATAGAAAACGCGAATCCGCCCGGTCTCAATCAGATAAATTCCGTCATGCCTGGTGCCCTGATTGAACAAGGTCTGGCCGCGGTTGAGGACCTTGCGGCGGCCGCGCCGCAGAACGGTTTCGCGATCGCGCGGCGACAGCGTCTCGAACAGCGAGGGCGCCCCGCCGAGCGATCGCGCGCTCTCGGTCAGCAACAGGGATTGGCCGCCGGCCGCCGGGGCCGCCCGCGGCATGTTCATCCCGGGGCCGGATGCGGCATTGAGTGCTGGGTAAGTTTGCATCGCCCGCTCCAGATCTGGAATTGATCCAAAATGAGCAGCAAGCCTTGTGCCAGTGCCGGGTTTTCAGTTCTTTTCAGGCATTGTTCCGGCGGAACTCGCCTCAGGGCGCCATGGCTGGTCGGTTCAGGCGGCGCCGAGGCCGAGCAGAAGGGCCCACGGATAAATGCCCCGTGCGTGTCCATCCGAGAAGGCGAGATTGACCGCATAACCACCGATCGGTGCGGCCTGCACGATGGCGATGCCGTCGAACCGATCCGGGAAAACCCCGTCGATCCGTGCCCGGATGCAGTGCGCGCACCTGCAGGCGCCGCGCAGGCGCTCGGCGGTCAGGCGAATCCCGCTGCCGTCCGCCATCGCAAGATCGAGAAAGCTCAGGTCCTCGCTGATGCTGACCTGCGTTGGGACGGCAAGCGCGGCCGCTGACGGGTTCGAGGATAGGGCGGGCTGGGACATGGCGGTTGCTCCGGCGCGCCCATTCCATCAGTCCGCGCCCCGGGCCGACAGCAATTAGTTGCCGCGAACGCCAGCTATTTTTTGAAACTAATCGACCGGCGCTTGCAGTCCTCGATTGCGCGTCGTGGTTCCTTGCCGGATGAGTGTGCCCGGCATTTCACGGCGCCATCTTCGCCCAACCAACCGGAAAATCAGGACACATGAGCGCATTCCATCGAGAGAAAGTTCTTTCCGTCCGGCATTGGACCGATACGCTTTTCAGCTTCACCGCCACCCGCAATTCCGGCTTTCGATTCCAGAATGGCCAGTTCGCCATGATCGGGCTTGAGGTCGATGGCCGTCCGCTGCTGCGCGCTTATTCGATGGCGAGCGCCAATCACGAGGAAGCGCTGGAATTCTTCTCGATCAAGGTCGCCGATGGGCCGCTGACCTCGAAGCTGCAGAAGATCAGGGAAGGCGATACCATCCTGGTCGGGCGCAAGGCGACCGGCACGCTGGTCTCCGATAATCTGATCCCGGGCAAGCGCCTGCTGCTATTGTCGACCGGAACGGGGCTGGCGCCGTTCGCGAGCCTGATCAAGGATCCCGACGTCTATGACCGGTTCGACAGCATCGTGCTGGTGCATGGTTGCCGGCAGGTGTCCGAACTCGCCTATGGCGAAGAGCTGGTGGCAAGGCTGCGCGACGACGAATTGTTCGGGCCGCTGTTGAGCGAGAAGCTCTCCTATTATCCGACCGTGACCCGCGAGCCGTTCCGCAACCGCGGCCGCATTACCGACCTGATCACTTCGGAGCAGCTGTTCAACGACATCCATCAGCCGCCGCTCGACATCGAGACCGACCGCATCATGATGTGCGGCAGCCCGGGCATGCTGGAGGAACTGCGCGCGATGCTCGAGACCCGCGGCTTTCTCGAAGGTAGCCACAGCGAGCCCGGCCACTTCGTCATCGAGAAGGCCTTCGTGGAGCGTTAGAGGATGTGTCTTCCTCAAAATGTTTTCATCGTGCTGACAACTAATTGCTATCGCCCGCGACCGGCCACCCTCATTCTACCCTGACGGCCATTCCCCGGATCTTCTGGAATGGAAATTGCTTCGAGGAAAGACGAGGGATTTGAGCGATGGCGATGGATGAAATTGTCGACGGCCTTTCAGAGGTATCCTGCGACGTCCTGGTGATCGGCGGCGGCACCGCCGGGCCGATGGCGGCGCTGAAGGCGAAGCTCAAGAACCCGAAGGCCAATGTCGTCCTGCTGGAAAAGGCCAACGTGAAGCGCTCCGGCGCTATTTCGATGGGAATGGACGGGCTCAACAACGCGGTGATTCCCGGCTACGCCACGCCGGAGCAGTACACCAAGGAAATCACCATCGCCAATGACGGCATCGTCGATCAGAAGGCCGTCTACAAATACGCGGAGCGCTGCTACGGAATTATCGAGGAACTCGACAGTTTCGGCATCCGCTTCCTGAAGAACGAGAACGGCGACTATGCCGTCAAGAAAGTCCATCATATCGGCACCTACGTTCTGCCGATGCCGAACGGCGAAACCGTCAAGAAGGCGATCTACCGGCAGCTGCGCCGCGCCCGCATTCTGATTTCCAACCGCTATATGGCGACCCGGCTGTTGACGGGCAGCGATGGCCGCATTGCCGGCGCCATCAGCGTCAATACCCGCACCGCGGAAATTCTGGTGATCAAGGCCAAGGCGGTGATCCTGTGCATGGGGGCGGCCGGCCGGCTCGGATTGCCGACGTCCGGCTACATGTTCGGCACCTACGAGAACGCGGCGAATTCGGGCGACGGCTATGCGATGGCCTATCACGCCGGTGCGGCGCTGGCGAACCTCGAATGCTTTCAGATCAATCCCCTGATCAAGGATTACAACGGCCCCGCCTGCGCCTATGTCGCGGGTCCGTTCGGCGCGTTCACGGCCAACAACGAGGGGGCGCGCTTCATCGAATGCGACTACTGGTCCGGCCAGATGATGCTCGAATTCTACAACGAGTTGCAGTCCGGCAAGGGACCGGTGTTCCTCAAGCTCGACCATCTGCATGAAGACACCATCAGCGAAATCGAGACGACCCTGCACAAGGTCGAGCGCCCGACGCGCGGCCTGTTCCACGAAGGACGCAACACCGACTACCGGCAGGAGCCGATCGAGATGCACATCTCGGAGATCGGATTCTGCTCGGGGCACAGCGCGTCCGGTGTGTTCGTCGACGATTTCGCGCGGACCACGGTGCCCGGCCTCTACGCCGCCGGCGACATGGCCAGCGTCCCGCACAACTACATGCTCGGCGCCTTCACCAACGGATCGGTCGCCGGCGAGGACGCGATGGAATATGCCGACAACACCGATTTCGCCAAATTCGATGCCGCCGACATCGAGAAGGAGCGGGAGCGGGTGCTGGCGCCGACCAGGCGCGAGGACGGCATCCCGCCGAACCAGATCGAGTACAAGGCGCGGCGTCTGGTGAACGATTACCTGCAGCCGCCGAAAGTCACCCGGAAATTCGAACTGGGTCAGCGGCGCCTCGGCGAGGTGCGCGAGGACATGGAAACCCGGATGATCGCCCGCAACGCCCACGAATTGCTGCGCGCGCTGGAGACGCAGTCGATCGTCGATTGCGCCGACATGGCGGCGCACGCGTCGCTGTATCGCACCGAAAGCCGCTGGGGCCTCTATCACCTGCGCACGGACTATCCCGAGAAGGATAACGAGAACTGGTTCTGCCATTCACTGCTGAGCAAGAAGGACGGCCGGATGACCAGCGAGAAGCGGGCGGTTGAGCCCTACATCGTTCCGATCGGTGAAGATGAAAAAGACCTCTACGACAAGCAGCGCGTCCGCGCCAGCGCCTGATATCAGCAGCAATTTTCCTGGATTGGAGTCGATCGATGCCTCTCGCAAGTTACCAGACCTCCGTTCCCGTCGTCGTCGATGACGCCAAGTGCATCGCCGACAAGGGCTGCACGGTATGTGTCGACGTCTGTCCGCTCGACGTCCTGCGCATCAGCGACATGACCGGCAAGGCCTTCATGGCCTATGACGAATGCTGGTACTGCATGCCGTGCGAGGCCGATTGCCCGACCGGCGCCGTCACGGTCAACATCCCCTATCTGCTCAGGTGAGTTATGGCTGATCCGTTCGAATCCTACGACGATCTCGAGGACATCGATGATCGCCTGCATGCCGCCGACCCCGGCGAGCGCAGGGTCGCGATCATCGCGCTGGGCCACAGCGGCGATCCGGCCGCGGTCGCGCATCTCGATCGCATGACCTCGGATCCGGATCCGGGGGTGCGCCAGCAGGTGGCGCTGGCGCTTGGCGAGTTCGACGGCCCCGAAGCGGCGGCGGCGCTCGTCAAGGTCCTGATCGACCCGGAACAGGCGGTGGCGAATGCCGCCGCCGACAGTATGGCGGAACTGAAAGACCCGGGCTGCGCCGATGCCATCCTGCCGCTGGTGGGGCATGCCCATGCCTTCGTGCGGATGGCAAGTTTGCGGGCGCTGAAGGAATTGCGGCGCAAGGATACGCTGAAGCCGGCGCTGGATGCGCTGCGCGATGCCGACGCGGCGGTGCGCGTACAGGCCATCGGTGTGATCGGCTTTCTCAAGATGGAAGAATCCATTCCGGCGCTGACCGCGGTGACGAGCGATGCCGATGCGCATGTGCGCCGGGCGGCGGTAAGTGCGCTGGCGTTTTCCCACATGAAGCCCGCGGCCGAATCGATCACGCGGGCGCTCGCCGATACCGACTGGATGGTGCGCGAGGTCGCGGCCGAGACCCTGGGTACCAACGCCAACGGGATGCATGCCGCGGACGCGCTGATCAACGCATTGGCTGACGAATTCTGGCAGGTTCGGCTGAAGGCGGCCCGAAGCCTCGGCAAGATGAAGGTGGCGCGCGCCGTTGCCGCGATCGGCAGCTGCATTTCGCACCCGCAGGCCAACCTGCGCAAGGAAGCCGCAGCCGCGCTCGGTGAAATCGCCGACCCCGGCGGCCGCAAATTCCTCGAGCCCGTTCTTGACGACCCCGATCCCGAGGTCCGCAAGAATGCGCGATGGGCGATGCAGCAGATCGTCTCGAGGAAGGGCGCGCTGGGATAGAGACGGCAGTTCAATCCCTGTCGCTCGATGCGAGGACGAACACATGCGCAGATCGTTCCGGATTGCACTGGTTCGATTCCTGCGGCGCATCGTGACTACGCGCCTGACCGGCCGCTACCGCCCCGAACTGCACTACATGCGCGGCCCGGGCCCGAAATCTCGCGACCGAGTTCGGCAGCCTGCAGCGAATGGCGAGGGAGCTGCGGCTTCGGCTCATCCCGCAGCCGACGCAATTCGTCCTGCGTGGCGATGATCTTCCGCTATCCACGATGGCGGCAAGTCCTGCCGCTATTGCCGCGGTTGGCCTGATACTTGCTAGTATCCTGCAGGGCGAATGTAGGGCCGATCATGCTGCAGGTTGATGCACGCCAGGACGCCACACATGTGGCGGATGCCGATCGCTCCAGAGTTCTCGTGCTGTCCGAGACCGAATCCCTCGGAGGGCGCAAGCCGTTCCTGCTGGACCGGCTGACTCCGGCGGAGCGCGAGTATGTCATACGTCAGTGCACGCCGAGGCTGGCGAAGCGCAGTTCCACCGTGTTTCGCCAGGGCGAGACCCAGAAGGGGATTTTTCTGATCATGTCCGGCGGCGTGCGGGTATTTTATGCCGCGCCGTCTGGACGAGAGATAACACGGGCCTACTGGTTTGCCGGGAACTTCATCGGCGGACCGGACGTGTTTGCGCAGACGCGCAACATGTGGTCGGCGGTAGCTATACGGGATACCAGCCTGCTGCTGCTTCCGAGTGCAACACTGCACTTGCTTTGTGCGCGCATGCCAAATCTCGCGCTCGGGCTCATCGAGGCCATGGTCTTCAAGGGCCGATGCTACGCGGCAATGGCGCAAATGCTGGGAACCCGGACGGCTGGCGAGCGCATGACGCGCGTGCTGCTGCTTCTCGCCGAGATGTATGGAATCGAGACCGAGCAAGGTGTTGCTATCAGCGTCCCGATCACCCACGAGGAAATCTCGCACATGGTCGGAGCGACCCGCCAATGGGTCACCATCGGGCTGAAGCGGCTGCAGTCGGACGGGATCATAGAGGTGGGCCGCGGCAAGTTGCTGATCCGGAAGCTCGACCTGCTCGCGGGCCTCGCCACCGCGCACTGACACCTCCATGGGCTCATGGTTGAGCGCGGTGCCTTCTTTGCAATTTGTTGTCGTTTGCCGGCCGATCTCGATTGAGCATTGCGCCGGCATCGTCGAGCTTGGCTGGCATCATCGCGGCGGCACCGTGGCGGCCGCGCTCTCCTGAGGAAGGTTTTTTGCTTTGGCTGTCTCCCTGCGTCCAAGCCTGGTTTTTGCCTCGGATCGTTCGCCGCCCCATGGAAGCGCCGGTGTCTGGGCTCCCTCCGGCGTGCCGCCGGCGCACCCGACCGACCAGGGCAGAATCGAAGGGCGCGGGCTCGCGATGCGCTTCGAGACGAAATCCGGTCCCGTGGTCGCGCTCGACGATCTCGACATCGAGATTCGCCCGGGCGAATTCGTCGCCCTGCTCGGACCGTCCGGCTGCGGAAAATCTACGCTGCTCAACGTGGTTGCGGGAATCCTCAAGCCGACCAGCGGAACGATTGCGGTCGATGGCAAGCCCGTGAAAGGCACCAATCCGGACTGTGGCATCGTCTTTCAGAACCACTCGCTGTTCCCGTGGATGTCGGTCCTCGAAAACGTCGCGTTCGGTCCGAAGATGCTGGGCCGCGCCGATCCGATCGGCACGGCGCGCACATTCCTGTCTCTGGTTGGCCTGGAGAAGCAGGCCTCGGCATGGCCCGCCAGCCTGTCCGGCGGGATGCAGCAGCGCGTCGGCATTGCCCGGGCACTCGCCACCTATCCTCCGGTGCTTCTGATGGACGAGCCGTTCGGCGCGCTCGATGCGCAGACCCGCTCGATCATGCAAGAGGAGCTTCTGAAGATCTGGTCGCAGTTCAGGACGACGGTGATTTTCGTCACCCACGACATCGAGGAAGCGATCTTTCTGGCCGACCGGGTCGTTGTCATGAAGACGCTTCCCGGCGGCATCAAGCAACAGGTCCCGATCGAACTGCCGCGGCCGCGCGAACCTTCGATGATCAAGTCGGAACTCTTCAATCGATATCGCGGCGAAATCTTCGAGTTGATCCGGGAAGAGACATTGAAGGTGTTTCGGAGCGCGGACTGACTGAGGGAGCGTAGGGATGACGACGTCAAATTCTGGTGGAAAGGGTGCGGGGCGCTGGAGCTGGGCGCTGGCTGGCATCACGCTGTTCCTGCTGCTGTGGAGCCTTGCGTCGATCCGGATCGGCAACGCAGTCCTGCTTCCGAAGCCTCATTCGGTTCTGCTCGGATTCGTCGAACTGCTTCGCGAAGGCAGCCTGGTCGGCGATGTCCTAGCCAGTCTGCGGCGGGTGATCGGGGGATTCCTGATCGCGTCGTCGATTGCCGTTCCGCTGGCGTTGTTGATGTCGTTCTTCAGGCCGCTGAATCTGTTGCTGTCGCCGATCGTCAGCTTCCTCCGGCCGATTCCGCCGATCGCCTGGATTCCGATTGCCATCCTCTGGTTCGGCATCGGCGATCCCCCGAGCTATTTCATTACCGCGCTGGCAGCGTTCTTCCCGATCTTCATCAACAGCTTCGCCGGCGGCAATGCGGTGCGGGCCGAGCACGTCCATGCCGCACGTTCGCTCGGCGCGGGGCCGCGCGCGCTGTTCGCCCGCATCTATCTGCCTTCTGCGATGCCGATGATCTCGACCGGGCTGCGGATCGGGCTTGGACAATCCTGGATGGCCGTCGTCACGGCCGAACTGATCGCCGCTCAATCCGGGCTCGGCTATATGATTCAGGCCAATCGGCTCTCGCTGGAAACCAGTCTCGTGCTGGTGGGAATGTGCACCATCGGCCTGCTCGGGGCGCTGATGTCGGTCGCGCTCGAGGCACTGGAGCGGCATGTGTTGATACCCTGGAAACAGGCCTGAACTTTCAACCTGGAGATAACCATGCGAGATATTAGCACCAGCCGTGTCCGCAGCCTTGTCGTTGCGCTGTCCGTTGCGGCCGCGGCCTGCGCCGTGCCGGGGTTGGCGAGTGCCGACCAGCCCGTGATGCGAATCGCGTTTCCGAGCGGCATGAACGGCCAGATCGTGGTGACGATGGACAAGGCAGGAATTGCCCAACAGAGCAGCCTGAAGGCCAAGTTCGATTCATTCCAGTACGGCCCGCCGATGATGGAGGCGCTGGCAGCGGGCTCGATCGACGCGGTGGTGACGAGCCTGATGCCGGTGACGTCGTATGCCGCAAAGATTCCCGGCGATATCAAGATCGTTGCGATGGTCGGTCAGTCGAGCCACTCGCTGATGGTGGACAAGAGCAGTGGTATCGCCGCGCTCGACTCGCTTGCCGGAAAGAAGCTCGGGGTTTCCTTCGGATCAGATTCGCATCTTGATACCCTGGTGTGGCTGAAGGAGAAGGGGCTTGCCGACAAGGTTTTACTCGTCAATATCGCCCCTGGCGAACTCGCTACCGCGCTGGGCAACAAGTCGGTCGATGCGATCGTCATCCGCCAGCCACAGGTGTTGAGGCTGCAACAGCAGTCGGACGCCCAGATCCTTCATACCTGGCCGTTTCGCTTCGTTTCGATCGTGAAGACGAAATTCATCGCCGAGCATCCGCAGGAGGTGGAGAAGTACATTGCCGCCCTGCGCAAGGCGATCCTGTTCATTGCGCAGAACCGGCAGAAATCGGCGGAGTGGTTCGGCGAGTACCTCAGGACGGACCCTGCCGTTGTGATGGCGGCGTCGAAGGATGATCCGTTCTACGCGGCCACAGACCTCAAACAGATCGACATTGCCGTGAAACCCGACAGCCGCGCCCTGATCGAAAAATGGGCCGCGGACGCTTTTGAATACAAGATGATCAGGCAGAAGCTGGATCTCGATTCTCTTTTCCAATAGCCGGCCCGCTCCGGCGCCCGCGAGTGATCGACCCGGCCGGCTGATCCAGTTGGCAATTAGTTGTAGCGCTCGGTCCGTTTTTCGTTTCGCAAACATCAGGTCCATTCCAGATTGCGCACATCAGTATGAATGTCGAAGGATCCCGCAAATGAGCGAACGTCAACAGAAGCCCCCTGTCGCCAGGCCGAACGAGGCGGAAACTTTCCAGCTTTGGGTGTTCTCCGATGCGCATGTCGCCACTGACAAGGCCGTGTCGGCGGCGATACGCAACGGCATGGAGTTCACGCCGCCCGCCGCCTATCCCGAGAGTCTGGCGTCGGCGCTTCGCCAGTCCGAGGTTGGCGGCGATCTTGGCGGCCCGCCCTTCCGCTGGGATATCGCGCTCGATCTCGGCGACAATGCCGGCCTGTGGGATTTGCCCGACGACGAGCAGGGACGCGAGGTCGCGCGGCAATTCGGTGTTCTCAAGCATCATCGCCGCGAGCAGATCTACTCGGTGGCCGGCAATCACGACGCCTCGCCGGGCAATGCGCCGTCCAGCGCCGGCAAGCCGGCGAACTGGTGGTTCCGCAAATGGGTCGATCCGATGGGCGAAAACACGGAGTCATCGGGTGTAGACGCCTCGCGAAGACCGTATGCCGCGAAAGGCAATTGGGAACGCTACTCCTTTGGCGTCGGCAATCTCCGTTTTCTGATGATGAGCGATCGCAACGATCTGCCCTTTCCGGTCGGACGCCGCGAATTCGGCGGTGGCTCGCCGGCCGGTGCGGTGACCAGCGATACCTGGGCGTGGTGGCAGGAAAATGTCGAGGCTGCCAGGGACGATATCGTCATCAGCTGCCATCACCACATGCTGCGGGAAACCACCGTGGCCTCCGGTGATTTCGAGGGTGTCTCCAAGTATCCCGACGGTCGCTATCGCCATGGCCGCTACCATGGGGTCGACGGCGTGCCCGAGGGCGCCTCCTATTTGTACTTCGTCGATGAAGAACCGAAGGCGCAGCGGTTCGAGCAATATCTGGAAAAGAATCCGGGGGCGGTGGATCTCTGGCTTGGCGGACATACCCATACGTTCCCCGACGATGTCGTCAGCGGACGCGGCCATGTCGAGCGCAAATGGGGCACCAATTTCGTCAACTGCGCACAGCTGTCGAAGTATCATTCGTTCGTGACATGTCCGCCGATGAGCCGGCATTTCACCTTCACGGTCGGATCCCCGCTGGTGCGTGTCCGCTGCTATCTGCACGACGATACTCATGCGCCCCAGGGCTGGTATGCGCCGGCGGAGCGGGTTCTTGAATTCAGCAAGCCATTCGCGCTGAACGGGGATCTTGTCTCGGCTCCGGCAAAGCAGTCCAGGCCGGTCCTCGAGCCGTCGTAAGCGCTGCCGTTCGTTGTTGGCGGCTCACGGCGCCTGTCGTCCTGCCGCAGCAGCGTGGAGGCAGCGCGGCCTTCGTCACAGCCCCGGCAGCGCCGAGAGATAGACGTTCATCATGCCGTCGGCTTCCGCGATCACGCGCAGCGTCTTCGAATCGAAAGCGATCTCGGCGAGGCGCAGGCTGGTGATTTCGGCGGCCACCCGCACGCCATCCTCGTTCGTCTGAAAATCGGCGATCACGGCGGCAATCTTCTTCTGCGCGTTGCTGGCGAATGGTTTCAGGTCGATGGTGGCCTTCTCGGCCAGCGCCCGCTGCAGATGCGGCATCGCCGCGCGCGCGGCGGCGCCGAGCAGCCCGAACGCGGCCTCGGATTCGACCGCGAGTTCGATGTTGGTCAGCCGCAGCGTCTGCTGCGCCTGATCCAGCACGGGCCGGCCCCAGATATGCACATTGGCCTCGCCGCCGAATCCGAAGAAACTCTTCTTCTCCCTGGCGTTGACCAGCAGCGAGATCAGCAGCCGGTCGCCGGAGGCCGCGACGCTGGCGCGCTTGACGGTGACGTCGACCGCGCCCGAACCGTCCTCGGGGAAGGTGCGGCCGGCGAACTGCGCCTCGACGATCTTGTTGAGTTCGGTGAAGGGCATGTCGATCGGCACGCCGATGCTGACGCCCCCCGGCGTCGGCGGGATGATGGCGATGGTCGCCGGGAACGGGCAGTCCGGCTTGGTCTGTACCGGCGTGATGCGGGTCTCGGCCTCGATACCGAGCGTCAGCGTCACCGCCTGGGCATCGACCCGCGGCTGCGCCGCGATGGCGCGGGTCGGCCGCAGCTCCAGCCAGAGCGCCGGCAGCGTCGAGGCGGCGCCGGTGCCCTGCAGCGGAATCGAGCGGCAGGCCTTGGCCCACTGGATCCGCGCGTTCTGCTCCAGCGCCGGATCGTTGCGGATCCGCGCCTGCGCCACCGCGATCTGCTCGGCCACCGTCTTGTCGATCAGCGGCTTGACCTGCGCCGGCACGTTGACGCGTGCGCCCGCCACCACGAGGCTGGTGTCGCCGAGATTGACCTGCGCCGCGAGATTCGGCTCGATGCGCCAGGCGGCGGCAAGCTTCGGCCGCGAGGTGATGGCGACGTTGCCCTTGATCTCCGCGCTGGCGTTGAGGTTCTTGATGTTGACGCTGCCGATCTTCTTGCCGAGGTCGCCGCCGAGCAGGCTGCCCAGCGCATCGCCGACCGCGCCGGTCGCCTTCGCCGACAGCGAGCCGGTCACGTTCAGCATTCCCGTCAGGGGCGTCGCCAGCGACAGCACGTCATCGTCGCCGGTCGCCGCAATCGGCCCGCGCGAGGCAGTCCAGCCGATATCGGCATTCTGCAGGATCGACGTCACCGGATTGTCGGCCTTGCCGGCGAAATTGCGCGGCGCGCCGCGCTCGGCGGCGTCGCGGATCGCGGATAGCGCGATCGCCACCGGGGCGATGATGCTGGAAGCGCGCGGGGCCGGCGGCAGCGGCGGCAATTCCACCAGCACGGGGGCGCCCACGTTGCCGCGCGGTGCCACCCAGTCCATGACCTTGAGGCTGACGAAAAACGAAATCGCGAGCGTCGCAATCCCGAGCAGGATCAACTTCAGATTAATCGGCAGACGCATCGTCCCCCCGGACCGGTTCAACGCCGGAGTTTACAGGGTGGGGCAGATGGGCGCCAGAGCCGGGCTTCGGGTAACGTGTAACGAAACGTGTCCAGGGGTGGGTAGGGTGGGCAAAGCGCAGCGTGCCCACCACAGATCGGCGGATGAAGGTGGCCGCCTCGCGAGCTCGTTGTGAAGATGGTGGGCACGGCGAAAGAGCGCCTTTCCCCACCCTACGATTCTGCTTTCGCAGGGACTACGATGGATTGAAAAACAAAATGGCGCGGAGACCGCGCCATTCCTCAAATCATGAGCTTTGCAAGCGCCGGAAAAATCAGCTCCGCTTGCCGTTCATGTTATCGGCGCGGCGGTCCATCGGCAGCACGATCACCTTGGTGCCGACATTGACCCGCGAATAAAGGTCGGTGACGTCTTCATTGGTCAGGCGCAGGCAGCCCGAGGAGACGTGGGTGCCGATGGTGTGCGGCGCGTTGGTGCCGTGGATGCGATAGATGGTGCCGCCGAGATACAGGGCGCGGGCGCCGAGCGGGTTGCCGGGGCCACCGGCCATGTAACGCGGCAGATACGGCTGGCGCGCGATCATTTCCGGTGGCGGAGTCCAATCCGGCCATTCCGCCTTCCTGGTTACGGTCTGCACGCCCGACCAGGTGAAGCCCTCGCGGCCGACGCCGATGCCGTAGCGAATCGCCTGTCCGCCGCCGAGTACATAATAGAGATAGGTGTTGGGGGTATCGATGATGATGGTGCCGGGCGCCTCGCGGGTGGCGTAGTTGACGACCTGGCGCTTGAAACGCGCCGGCATCTCGCGAACGGTGCCTTCGTCTTCGTCGGAAGGCTGCGCCTGCACCGGCGGCGCCGATTGCGCCGGCGGGCTCAGGATGAACGGAAACAGCTGCACCGGCGCCGCCGCGGCAGAGCCGGCAACTGCGAACGTGCCGATGGCCAGCGCACCGAGTGCGGCGGCGACGCGGCGTGAATTCAGTCTGGCTGAGTGGAACATGATCGACCCCTGTTTTGCGCCTGCGCGCCAGTGTCCCCGGCGCATCGTTGGGAAGATCAGTACCGGCCAAGCGTTTCAGGAGGTTTGCACAATGTCGCCAAAATGGTTTCGTCGGCTTAAGAATTGTTTCATCGCGGTTTCATGGCCCGCCAAAGCGCCGCGCGGTTAGTCGTTCCCGACCCCGTCGCCGAAGTTTTTATCGATCTGGTTCAAGCATTTATAATCGGATCGGCCCCCCGCGCAGCTACGCTTGGCCCCCGTGCCTTCGTCGTCGGACTACAGCGCCCGCATCCGCGCCGGTTCGGGGGTGACAACGCCGATGGCGTTGCGCCGGTCGGCCACGGCATGGTTGAACTGGTCGAGCACGAGGCCGATCGCGGCGAGGTCGCCTTCCTCGATCGCCCGGTCGTCGTAGCAATCCAGCGTTTCCCGCAGCACCCCGTCGACTTCGTTTTGCATGGCGGTCAATTCGTCAGGGGATTCCGCCAGCCGCACCTTGGAAATGATCGCGAGCAGATTGTCGCGATGCTCGGCGTATTGTTCGCGTTCATCCCGCTTCCAGTAGTGACGCAGCCAGGCGCCTCCGGATCCCAACCCGGAGAGAACCAGGATCGCGCCCCAGACATAGTCGGTATATTTTTCCAGGAAGGTGCGTTCAGTGCCGTCGATATAGGCCGCAGCCCCCTGATGCGCCGGCAGTGCGGCGTCCTTGTCGGTATCCGGCTTCTCGATCTTGGCTGCCGAGGGCACTTCCCTGGCGAGCGACTGGCGCGCGGTGAACAATTGCCGGACGAAGCCGCCGACCGCGGTATCCGACAACGACTTCGGCGCGACGATCAGATGGTTGACGCTGACGGTGTCGATCTTGTCCTCGGGGCGCGCCGGCAACGGAGCGAAGGTACTGCCGGGGATTTCCTCGGCCTCGTAGCGCGGGTGCTTCTTGGCCAGCGTCTCGGAGACCTCGATCGGCAGGAATTTCGGTTCGCCTCGCGCCTTCGCGGTGGCGGCGATCGCCTCTGACGTGATCTTGCTGTCGAGCGGGCCCACCGCCATGAAGGCTTCGATCGTCGGGTCGCGCGCCATCTCGGCGATCTGGCTGGTGGCGAACTGGGTGATCGCCACCTTGTCGGGATTGACGCCGGATTCGGTCAGGATCACGCGCAGCAGGGTGACGTTGGTCCTGGTCCGGCCGATAACGCCGACGCGATGCCCGGGGAGGTCGCTGAGCTCCTTGATTTTCGGCGGCGGCGGCTTTTTCGCTCCCTTGGCCGGCAGGCCGGCCACCGACCACAGCACCACGACATTCTTGCGCAGGATGGCGACCGACTGGGCGTCGGCCGGCAAATCCAGATCGCCACGCGCGATCGCGAGGTCGGCCTTTTTGGCAGCCAGCAGCGCGACGCTCTCGATCGCGCCTTCGGTGGTGATCGGGTGCAGCCGCACCGAATTACCGTCGCGGGCAAAGGTCTGCGCCAGCGCCTGCACCAGTTTCTGGTCCTCGCTGCCAGCCGGGCCGACCGCGATGCGCAGGGTGACGGGCTGCAGGATGTAATAAAGTCCGGCGGCGGCGGCGCCGAACAGGAAGATGCCGGCAGCCAGCACCAGCAGCGAATAGTCCTTTCGCTTGCGGCGTCCGGGAGGCGTGTTCGGGGTATCGCCGGGATTTGCTGATGACATTGCTCCGTCACGCTACACGAAAAAACTCGTCGCCACCGGAAAAAGAGCGGTCGCGCGTCGATGACGTCACACGCCTGAAATATCCATGGACGAACGTCGGGAAAGCGAGAATCAATGAAACTCCCGGGTTCCTTCATGCGGATCTTGATTGCGACAGACGCGTGGCATCCGCAGGTTAACGGTGTCGTCAGGACGTTAACCTCGCTGGCCCGCAGCGCGGCGTCGCTCGGCGCCGAAATCCGCTTCCTGACCCCGGAAGGGTTTCCTTCGATGGCGGTGCCGACCTATCCGGGCTTGCGGGTGGCCTGGCCGAACCGGCGCGAGATTGCGCGCCGGATCGAGGCGGCCTCGCCGGACGCCATTCATATCGCGACCGAGGGGCCGATCGGATGGGCGGTGCGCGCCTATTGCCGCCGTCGCAAGCTTGCGTTCACGACGTCCTATACGACACGCTTTCCGGAATACATCGCGGTACGCGCGATCATTCCGGCCTGGCTGAGCTATGCGGTGCTGCGGCACTTTCACGCCGCGGCCGCCATGACGATGGTCGCCACCTCGTCGCTCCGGCAGGAGCTCAACGCCAAAGGGTTCCGGAAGCTTGGCAGCTGGACCCGCGGAGTGGATACAAATCTGTTCCGGCCCGACGATCCGGCCGAACTCGATTTGCCCAGACCCATTTTCATGACGGTCGGCCGCGTCGCCGTCGAAAAGAATCTCGAAGCGTTTCTGACATTGAACCTGCCAGGATCGAAGGTCGTGATCGGGGACGGGCCGCAGCGGGCGGAACTGCAGCTTCGCTATCCGAAGGCCAGATTCCTCGGCGAGAAAACCGGCAGCGATCTGACCTCCCATCTGGCGGCGGCGGATGTCTTCGTCTTCCCGAGCCTCACCGACACCTTCGGCGTCGTTCAACTTGAGGCGCTGGCGTGCGGCACCCCGGTGGCGGCGTTTCCGGTCACGGGGCCGCTGGACGTGATCGCGGATCACCCGATCGGCGTTCTGGATGCGGACCTGCGCCGCGCCTGCATCGGCGCGCTCAGCCTGTCCCGGGAAGCGTGCCGCAGTTTTGCGCTCGAGCGCTCCTGGGAAAACAGCGCAAGACAGTTCATCGGCAATCTGAGCGCATTGCAGCCGAGCCGCTCGCTGCGACCCGCCCGCCGCGTGGCAGGCCAAAGCGCGGTCCAGGGCTAATTGGCAAAGCTGAACGGCAAGCTGAACGGTTCAAGGCGAACCGGTCGATCATCACAAGCGAGTTGGAGTTTCCATGGCAGAAATCATCAAACTGGACGGCCCGAGGCAGCTGGACTTCGACCGCGAGACGGTCGAGCAGGCCTATGACCGCTGGGCTCCGATCTATGACCTCGTGTTCGGCGGCGTGTTCAGCAAGGGCCGGCGCGCCGCGATCCAGGCCACCAACAGCATCGGCGGCCGCGTGCTGGAAGTCGGCGTCGGCACCGGCATTTCCTTGCCGCAATACGCCTCTCACCTTCGCATCTTCGGCACCGATATTTCGGAGGCCATGTTGGACAAGGCCAAGGCGCGGGTGGCGGATCTGCGCCTGAAGAACGTCGAGGGCCTCGCGGTGATGGACGCGGAGAAGCTCGAATTTCCCGATGGCTCGTTCGACGTCGTGATGGCGCAGTATGTGGTGACGGCGGTGCCCAATCCGGAAGTCGCACTGGACGAGTTCGCCCGGGTCCTGCGGCCCGGCGGCGAACTGATCCTGCTGAGCCGCGTCAGCGCCGATGCCGGGATGCGTCGCTTCATCGAGCAGCGGCTTCAGCCGGTGGTGCGTCAACTCGGCTGGCGAACCGAATTCGCGTGGTCGCGCTATGCGCAGTGGCTGGCGGGTGCGCGCGACATGGAATTGATCGAACGCCGCCCGGTGCCGCCCCTCGGGCATTTCTCGCTGATCCGTTTCCGCAAGACCAAGGCCGTCCTCGCCGCGGCCTGAGCTGTACGAGCAGGCGGCTTCCGGCCGCCGCGTCGCGCAACGGCACATGTCATTACGATGTCGTCACATGGCGTACATCGAATCGCGGTAAATGAAATCAACCTGTCCTGGGGAGAAGATGATGAGCAATTTTCGCGAACAATTGCGAACGCAACGGTGGGATGACCATCGCTACTACCATCACAGCCGCATCAACCAGAGCCTGCACTTCGTCAGTGCGGCGAGCTTCCTGGTGGCCTATGCGCTGCTGTTCGTCGATCCGGTCGCCGCAGCCCTGATCGGCTGGCTGGTCTCGATGACCACAAGGCAGGCGGGTCACTTCTTCTTCGAACCGAAGGGCTACGATCACATCAACGAGGCGACCCACGACCACAAGGAAGAAATCAAGGTCGGCTACAATCTGAACCGCAAGATCGTGCTGATGACGATCTGGGCGCTGTCGCCGCTGGTGCTGTTCCTCGATCCGACCCTGTTCGGGATCTTCGCGCCCTGGAGTTCGCCGGCCGATTTCATGCGTCAGGTCGCCAAGGTCTGGCTGGCGATCGGCATCGGCGGTCTGTTGTTCCGGACCGTGCACCTGTTCTTCATCCGTGATGTCGAGACCGGCCTCGTATGGATGACCAAGATCCTGACCGACCCGTTCAGCGATCTCAAACTGTACTACAAGGCGCCGCTGTACCTGTTGAAGGGCGAGCTGATCGATCCGGGCCTCGAAAAACACGTCAAGCGCGCCTGAATGCTTGAATTCGATCGGCGCCTTGTATCAGAACTCGTGATGCCCGGCCTTGTGCCGGGCATCCACGTCTTGGCAATACAACAGCAAGGGAATACGTGGATGGCCGGGCATAGGCGAGCGGAAGCGACGCCGTCCTTAGACGGCTATGCCCGGCCATGACAGAGAGGGCAGAAGCCGTCCGTTTACGGTCGCCTTCGTCGCGTGACCATCTCTTTCAGGATCTGCCGGCGGATCGCCTTGTTGGTGAGCGCGGCGTCGTGCCACCACCAGCCGTCCCGCTTCATGTGTTCGGCTGCGGCCACGAAGCGGTCGGCCACTTCGGCGAAATCTGCGTCGGTATAGTTCAGGCTGAAGATCAGGCGGCCGGTCCCGACCCAGCTCAAGGCCAGTTGCTCCGCCCGCAGATAGTATTGCAGCATCCAGTTGTAGCGCGACGGCTCGGTATATTGCACCATCCAGATCGACGACAGGTTGGCGAGGCGGACCGGCAGATCCCGCGCGGCCAACCTTTCGTTCAGCTGCCGCGCCCGCGCGTCCCAGGTATCGTCGAGCCCGTCATAGACGGCGCGGAAGGCCGGATCCTCGAGACGGGTGAGGAACTCGTCCATCGCCGTCATGACGTAAGGGTGCGAATTGAAGGTGCCGCGCGCGAAGCATATGTCGACCGGGCGGTCGTCGCGGTAGCGGCGCATGAGCTCCTTGCGCCCGCACACCACGCCGACCGGGAGTCCGCCGGCCAGGCTCTTGCCGTAGGTCACCATGTCGGCGCGGACGCCGAAATATTCCTGGGCGCCGCCGGCCGCCAACCGGAAGCCGACGAAGACCTCGTCGAAGATCAGGGCGATGCCGCGTTCGGTACAGACGTCGCGGAGCGCCTTCAGCCACTCGCCGTAAGCCGCGCGATCGAAATGGCCTTTGCGCGAACTGTCGACCAGCGCGGAATCGGCGGGGGCGCCGGCGTTGGGATGCAGCGCCTGCAGCGGATTGACCAGCACGCAGGCGATGTCGCGCCGCGTTCTCAGCACATGCAGCGTCTTCTCCGACATGTCGGCCAGCGTATAGGTCTCGTGCGGCGAAATCGGATTGCCGACGCCAGGCTGCACGTCGCCCCACCAGCCATGATAGGCGCCGGCAAAGCGCACCAGATGCGAGCGGCCGGTGTGATACCGGGCCAGCCGCACCGCCTGCATCACGGCCTCGGTGCCGGACATGTGGAACGAGACTTCGTCGAGCCCCGAAATCGTGCACAGCCGCGCGACATTGTCGGTGATGACGGGATGATAGGAACCAAGCACCGGGCCGAGCGCGTGGGCGCGCGCCGCGGCTTTCGCAATGCACTCCTTGTAGAAATCATTGCCGAAGATATTGACGCCGTACGAGCCGGTCAGGTCGTGAAACACATTGCCATCGGGGTCGGTGAGCGTGACTCCGGCGGACGATGTCATGAACGCACTGGTGCCGAGATGCTCGCGGACCATGCGGCTGTACTGGAACGGCACCCGGTAGGATTCGGTGAATTGCAGGTCGGAGATTCGCTCCGAAGCCTGCAGCGTCATCTGCCGGCCCTTGGGGAAGCGTTCCTTGTAGAGCGCCGCGAGTTTGAAGAAGCCGTCCTGGCGTTGCAGGGCGACATTCGCCGGCGCGCCGTCCGAGCGAAAGAAATCATCGATACCGAATTCGTAATACGGCACCAGCCGCGCGACCAGGCGGGACATCTTGGAATGTCCGGTCAGCGAACGGTGTTTGGCCCGCGAAAGCGCCAGCCGGGCGTTCAATTTGGGAAAGACCGTCGCGGCGCCGGTTATTGCAACCGCGGACAAAGCGAGAATCGGAAGAGGCGAATCCATGCCACCAGCGCTACCCAGTACAGCTGACAGGATCATGACAGTGCGAGGCCTGATCGCCGCTTTGACCCAGCAGGAAAACCTCAATTTCCTGCTGACCAACCGGATCCCGCGGGCGGCGCTGACCCGGTTCATGGGCTGGTTCAGCAAGATCGAAAACCCGCTTGTAAGGGACATGTCGATCGCGTGCTGGCGGCTGTTCTCCGAACTCGACCTCAGCGAGGCGCGCAAATCCAGCTTCAAGAGCCTGCACGATTGCTTTATCCGCGAACTCCGCCCCGGGCTGCGGCCGGTCGATCCCGATCCGGCCGTCGTGGTCAGCCCGTGCGACGCCATTATCGGCGCGCATGGCCGGATCGCGGATACCGAACTGTTTCAGATCAAGGGCGCGCCATATTCGCTTCTTGACCTGCTCGGCGACCCCGCGCTGGTCGAGCAGCACCGCAATGGCCGATTCATCACGCTGCGCCTGATGTCCAGCATGTACCACCGCTTCCACGCGCCGCAGGATAGCCGGATCGAGCGCGTCACGTTCGTCCATGGCGACGTCTGGAACGTCAATCCGATTGCGCTGAAGCGGGTCGAGCGGCTGTTCTGCAGGAACGAGCGCGCGGTGATCCAGATGCGGCTGGCGTCAGGTGAAGCGCTGACGCTGGTGCCGGTGGCCGCGATCCTGGTCGCGAGCCTGCGGCTGCATTTTCTCGATCTCACCCTCAATGCGCAAAGCCGCGGGCCGACGGTGTTTCCCTGCGATGCAACCGTGCGGAAGGGCGATGAACTCGGCTGGTTCGAGCACGGCTCGACGATCATCATGCTGGCGCCCGGTCACTTCGAGTTCTGCGACAATATGGCGGATTCCGCGCGGATCAAGGCCGGTCAACCGCTGATGCGGCGCGCTGGAGTTTCGAAGCCCTCGTAACGGCGCGAGTCATCCGCCTGTCGCAAAACCTTCGGCGCGCAGTCAAGTTCAGCGGGCACCCTCCGTCATGATTCGACGAGGGTGCCGGAAGTGCCGATTGCGATACGCGCAAAGCAGGGTCTGACCAGACGCCAGTTGCTGGTCCGCTCGGCAGCCACGGTCGCGCTCGCGGGATCGGGCGGTCTCGCCACACCCTATCTTTGCCGTGCGGCGGATCGCCCCCGGATCACGAGCGGAATTGCCTCAGGCGATGTTTCCGCCGTTTCCGCCGTGATATGGGCGCGCGCCGACCGGCCGGCACGGATGCGCGTGGAGTGTTCGACGGTCGAGAGCTTCAGGACCATCATTCGTGCCGCTTCGTCGCAGGCGCTGCCGGACGGCGACTTCACATCAAAACTCCTGCTGGACGGCCTGCCGCCCGCGCAGGATATTTTTTACCGGGTGCGGTTTGAAGATATCGCCGAGGCCGGGATTTCGGGCGAAGCCCAGGTCGGTCACTTCCGCACCGCGCCGGCCGGGCAACAATCGGTATCGTTTGTCTGGTCGGGCGATACCGCCGGGCAGGGCTGGGGCATCGATCCCGGCCGCGGCGGTATGCGAACCTACGCCACCATGCTCGAAAACCGTCCGGACTTCTTCATTCATTGCGGCGATCACATCTACGCCGACTGTCCGATCGAGGCTGAATTGAAGCTGCCGGACGGCAGCCTGTGGCGCAATCTCGTCACGGAGGAAAAATCCGTCGTCGCCAGGGACCTCGTGCAGTTTCGCGGCAACTACAAATACAATCTGCTCGACGAGAATTTGCGCGCCTTCAATGCGCAGGTGCCGATGCTGGCGCAGTGGGACGACCATGAAGTGACCAATGACTGGTCGCCGATCGGCACCGCCGACGAGACCGGTTACGCCGAGGACGGAACGTCTCGCCTGGTGGCGCGGGCGGCCCGGGCATTTCATGAATTCATGCCGATCAGCGCACTGCCGGCGCAGGCCGGCCGGATCTATCGCAAGATCGGCTATGGGCCGCTGCTCGATGTATTTCTGCTCGACATGCGCAGCTATCGCGATTCGACCTGGAACAGGCAGGGCGACGGCCTCGACACCTGCATCCTCGGATCGATCCAGCTGGCCTGGCTGAAGCGCGAACTCGCGGCGTCCGACGCGACCTGGAAGGTCATAGCCGCGGACATGCCGATCGGCCTTTTCAGCGAAGACGGCATCGCGCTCGGCGACGGCCCGCCGGAGCGGCGCGAATGCGAAATCGCCGACCTGCTGTCCCATATGAAGCGCGCCGGCATCAGGAATACGGTGTGGCTGACCGCCGACATGCATTATACGGCCGCCCACCGTTACGATCCGAACCGCGCGGTGTTCCAGGATTTCGAGCCGTTCTGGGAATTCGTCTCCGGCCCGCTGCATGCGGGGACATGGGCTCCCGCCCCGCTGGACAATACATTCGGTCCGGCGGTGGCGTTTCAAAAGGGTTGCAGCGCGGAGCAAGGCGAAAACCTCGCGCCGTGTTTCGGACTGCAGTTCTTCGGCCGCGTCGATATCGATGGCCGCTCCGAGGTCATGACGGTGACCTTGAAGGATGTCGACAACCGGGATCTGTGGTCGGTGGATATCGAACCGCGGCCGGACGCCCGGCCGGCAAGAATCCTGTCCCAGCAGTTCTGACCCGCCACGTTGTCCGGATCGCTTTACGAAAGCCACAACACCATCTCAATCTACGATATGCTGGCGGTTACATTGGCAGCATGAGGACGTGGGATGGCGCGGGCGCCTGTTCTGGCGGCGGGAGGCATTGTGCTGCGGCAGGGAGATACGCCGCTGTTCGCGGTGGTGCGCCTGCGCAAGCGTAACGAGTGGGTGCTTCCCAAGGGCAAGCTCGATGACGGCGAAACGCCGCGCGCCGCCGCCGAGCGCGAGGTGCTGGAAGAGACCGGACACGACGTCTGCGTGCACGAATTCCTGGGAACGCTGGTCTATGAGTCCGGCAGGGGTTCCAAGGTCGTTCACTATTGGCTGATGGAAGCCTGTGGCGGGCAAGTCCACGCGCTGATGCGCGATGTGAGGGCGGTCGACTGGCTGCCGCTCGATGCGGCCGTTGAGCGGCTGTCGCGGGGCTATGAGCGCGCGTTCCTGGCCAATGTCGGTCCGCTGGCGCTGCAGGGGGCCGCGGCTGGATGGATCGCGGCAGAGCCACCGGTTCTTGAGCAGCCCCGGCCTTCTTCGACGGTATCGGCAGGGAATCCGTCGCCCACTGAACCGGAAGGCAACGACAGCGACGGAACGACCCAAGGCCGGCGCAGTCTGGTGCAAAAGGTGCGGGACTGGCTGCGGCGCGCCGCCTGAGCATCGGCGGTGGACGGCGGGTGAAAATGTCGCGGCCTCATCCGCGCCAGCAAAGCGCCCGCCGGAGCAACCGGCGGGCCATTGAATCATATTGCGGTCGGTCTGCGTTTATTTCACCCGGGGCGGCGCCAGCTTGATCGGCTTGCCGGGCCTTGATGGCGAGTAGTTCACCGGTGTAGCCGCCGGCGTTCCCTTGCTGAATACCGCCTTGCAGCCGTCGCTGAGCGCCGCGCGCTGCCTGTGCATGCAAGCGGTGATGCGGTCGACATCGGGAATCTCCGAACTGCACAGCCGCATCGCGTCGCCGGCGCACATCTGCTCCTGCTCCGCCGTATGGGCCAGCGAGGCCGTGGTCAGCAGGCCGAGGGCGAGTGCGGTGGCGACCAGCAGCTTGCAGCCGCTGAAATCAGAAGCAGTTGAAGTCATCGATGTCCCCTTTTGAGCGCCCGGATTTTCCAGGTCACGCGCCGGTCCCCGGCGTTTCCTTGTGAAGAAACTAGCCGGCATCCGTTTCAGGACGTTTGCGTCAAACGCACAAATTGATTTCGTCGCGTTGAGATTTGTTTCATCGCTGCGGTTAACCGTCATTCCGGGACGATGCGCAGCATCGAACCCGGAATCTCGAGATTCCGGGTTCGCGTCTTCGACGCGCCCCGGAATGACAAGTGCGTATTTGGTTGCCGATTCTTTAACTTACGCGCTTCCAGGTCTGGCCGCCGCAGAACATGCCGCCGAAGGCGCAGCCCTGAACCCGCAGCGCATTGCTGCCCTTCATCGCGATCGTCGAGTCGTAATTGCGGCCGCTGTCGGGGTCGTGGATCGTGCCGGTCCATTTGGAAGCCTGCGGCTTCATGTTGATCAGGATCTTCTTGCCGGTCTTCTCGGCATAGCCGCACAGGTTCTTTCCGCATTCCTCGATCCGGACGTTGCCCTTGTTCTTCTCGGTGGCCCAGATGCCGAGCGGGGTGGCCGGTGCAGGCGCCGGCGCGGCGGCGACCGGGGCGGGCTGCGGTGCGGCGGCCGCGGCGGGTGGTGCTTCGACCGCGACGGACGGCGCGGGCGAGACGGTCGCCACCGTCGTCGGCGCGGCAGGCGCGGGACTTGCGGCCGGCGCTGCGCTGGCGACGGGGGTCGCCGGCTGCGGAGCCTGAACGGCGGGAACCGGGGCGGGCGCGGCCGTCTGCGCCGGTGTCGGCGCTGGCTCGGCGATGTCGGCATCGTCGCTGTCGCTCTTCGAGTTGAAGCCCTTGAAATTCCCGAAGCTGGAGCCGGAGAGGCTGGGCGCCGAGATCCGGATGCAGGACAACGAGCTGCAGTTCTTCGGCGCGTGGACGCGGATCTTGTGTCCCTCGATCTGGAAGGAAATCGAATTGCCGGCATGAGCGGACGGGACGGCCATCAGCAGCGCGGCGAGAACGAGAAGTCTTTTCATGTGAGCCTCCTGGTGCAGCGGGCTTGTGAACTTGCCCGGACCCTAGGTGGGCCGGCCGTCGGCTTCCGTGATCTGCGTCACGCAGGCGGCGCCGGCACGGCCGGCCGCGCGGGGCGTTCCGGCACGGTGATTAAAATCACATTCGGGCCGCTGCCCGGGCGTTAGTTTTCCGCACCGCATTCGGGACACTCCTCGGGAGGCTTGCGATGAAGCGATTTGGTTTTCTCGCGGTGCTGATGGCGTTGAGTTCGTCGGCGCATGCCGGCAATTCGTTTTCCTTCGTCGTCGGTGGACACCGCATCCGTATCGAGGCACTCCGGCATTGCCATTCTCCGTCGTGCATTTCGGTTTCGATTCCGGGCATCCATCAGGCGCGCCGCGAAAGCGATCGGCTCGAGGAGAGTGATCGAGACGTCGCCGACGAGGTAAAGGCTCCGGTCGCCATGCAACCGGCGCTGGTGCAGGCCGCTCCGCCTCCGGGCAATCCTCCCGCCGCCGCGGTCGCCGCCGTGCCGCCGGCGGTGTTTGAACCGGCCGCCGCCGCGACCCAGGAAATTGCCGCGCCGCCGCCCGCCATGGCGTCGCCAAAGTGGCGTCCGCCGGTCCCGCCTCCACCGCCCACCGAAGCGGTTCGGCCGCCGCCGGCGGCCAAGCCGCGGGTGTCGAGCGTTTCGCATCAAACGGAAGACGAGCCGGCCGATACGCCGGTTGGCGACTGGCAGAGCGAGGGCGGCAAGGGAGTGGTCCGCATCGAACGCTGCGGCCAGGCGCTGTGCGGCCATGCGCTCAAATCATCCACCAAGGGCGAGGCGGTGCTGATCAACATGAAGCCGAAATCCGGCTCGCGGTGGACCGGCAGCGTCTACAGCCACGACAGCGGCGACACCTATTACGGCACGATGGCCCTGATGGGACCGAACGCGCTGCGGGTCGAAGCTTGCGCGCTCGCACGGTTTTATTGTTCGGGCAATAGCTGGAGCCGGATCGTCACCAGGCCGCAACGGCTGATCATTTCGCGGCAGCTTTCGCCGGAGCCGCGATCGTAGCCCTGAGCGGCCGGTGCAGGCGAGGGTCGCGGATTCATTATCGACCACGGGCCGAACGGTGGAGCCTGCTGCCTTCCTCGGGTTCCACGTCGGGAGCTTGAAGGCTCTTGTCCACCGCATTGGAGCCATCCCCGCGCGATTTGAGTTCAACCGCCTTTTCGATGAGGACCGCCGAGAGTTCAGGATTTGCGGTCGATTGGGCGAATTTGAGTAGCGTCGCCGCCTGACGCACGAAATACAGTCTGCCTATCACGGTGGTTTCCCCGTACTGCCGAGCTTGTGACGCTACGCGGGAACCGGGGATTTCGTTCCGGCCGTCTGTTCAAAAGTGAACGTAGCCATGCTGAAATTTTCGGCAGGCAGATGCTTGGGGGCGGCACGGTCATGCCTTTCGACCCACGAAAAAGCCCGGCGGCTGGATTGCTCCAGGCCGCCGGGCGCTGATTCATTCGGACTTGTGGTGACGGGGCTAGAACACCCCGAGCACGATGGCGCCGACAAAGGCGATGGCTGCATACGCGGCAACAACGCTCACTTTGCTGACCCAAGGACCCAGCAAGGTCATCGCGAAATCTCCGTCGTTCATGTCACTGTCCGCTCAACTCGCGATGCTAGCAAAGCGTTCCCGGCGCAAAAAGTCAGCCATGCTGCACTATCGCTGCCTCCCCACAGCGCGGACCCGGGGCAACGTGGTTAAAAAAGAGTGAAAACAACGCGTTGAAGAGTCGTTAAATAAATTAGTTGAAGTTGCGCGCATGACGCGTGGAGTTCGTTTGTATCTCGTCGGCTCCTTCGTCCTTGTTGCGCTTGCGGGCTGCGGCCGCGGATTTTTTCAGTCCGCGGAGCGTGAACCGTGGCGGGCCGAGGCCGAATTGGCATGCCTGAAATCCGGGGCGGTGAAAGAAAACGCCGAACTGGTTCGAATCAACCCGATTTCGGGTCCCGGCGTTTGCGGCGCGGAATATCCGCTCAAGGTGGCCGCCCTCGGCGAAAGCATCGGCAGTTTTGGCTTTGCCGACGACCTGCGGCCGCCGGGCAATATCGGCAACGCGCCGCGCTGGCCGGTTTCGCCGCCACGGGCGGCGCCGCCGCCATCCTCCTATCCCGACAACTCGATGCACCAGCCGGCCTATGGCGCGCCGTCGAACGGTCCGATTTCATTGACGGCGCCTGGCGTCGTTGCGCCGGATGACGACGAGATCGCGCGCGCGTCCGAGGAGCCTGCCGGTCGGGGAGGCTACCCCCCGCCTTCGGCCTATCCTGGGGATCGCGGGCATGCGCCCTATTCGGAGCGCCCCGCCAGCGCGCAACCGCTGCCGCGGCTCGGGCCGGCGCAGGGCAATTCCGTTGCGGCCTTCGGCCCGGTGGCGATGAAGCCCGCCGCGACGCTGGCCTGTCCGATGGTTTCGGCGCTTGATCGCTGGCTCGCCGATTCCGTGCAGCCTGCAGCGATGCGCTGGTTCGGCACAAGAGTTGCCGAGATCAAGCAGATCTCCGCCTATTCCTGCCGCGGCATGAACGGCAATTCGCGCGCGCGGATTTCCGAGCACGCTTTCGGCAATGCGCTTGACATCGCGGCCTTCACGCTGGCCGACGGACGGCGGGTGACGGTGAAGAACGGCTGGAAGGGCATGCCGGAAGAGCAGGGATTTTTGCGCGATATCCAGGCCGCCGCCTGCCAGCAGTTCAACACCGTGCTGGCGCCGGGCTCCAACATCTATCACTACGATCACATCCACATCGACCTGATGCGCCGCAAGAGCCGGCGCGCCATCTGTCAGCCCGCCGCTGTCTCGGGCGAGGAGATCGCCGGCCGCGCCGGCCAGCGCAATCCTTTTGCCTCACGCGACGCGTATGTGACGGGATCAATCGGCGCCCGCAAGAGCGCGTCGCATCGGTACAAGCCGAACGAGAAGGTGAACGAGGAAGACGAGTTCATGGACGAGTAGGGGGCTGTCGCTCGTGCTAAATTCGCCGGCGTTTCGAGCCGAGGCTCCCGCCAAAAAAATGCTTTTTTTCGATTATCTAACCGCGCCGCATTGCGCCGCCACCGACAAGTGAAGGGCGCAACCCGCCCGATTTTAACTTCTCGTTAAGCAAAGCGGTTGAGTTTGATCGGAGCGGCCGGGACCGATTGCGGACGAACGAAACTGGGGATAGTTCCAATGCAGAATCACTTGCGGCTGGCTTGCGGCGCGTTGTTGCTGGCGGGCCTTGCGCCGGTTCTTGCCGGCTGCGACGAGCCCGTTTCTGCAAGCGCCGCGACGGAAGTGGTTCCGGAGGTGGGCATCATCACCGTCAAATCGAAGCCGCGCGCTCTCGTTCGCGAATTGCCGGGCCGGATTGCACCGACCCGCATTGCTGATGTCAGACCTCGCATCTCCGGCATCGTGGTCGAACGGTTGTTTCAGCAGGGATCCGAGGTGAAGGCGGGCGATCCGCTCTATCGAATCGACCAACGGCCGCTCGAGGTCGAGTTGCGGGCGAATGAGGCGGCGTTGGCGAAAGCCACCGCGGCGTTCGATCTGGCTGCGCAGCACGCGCGCCGTATTGCGCAGCTAGCAAGCCAGAAGGTGGTTCCCGAATCGCAGCATGAAAAGGCAACCGGCGCGATGCGTCAGGCGGAGGCGGAAGTCGAGGAGCGCAAGGCCGATGTCGCGCGCGCCCGGCTCAATCTCAACTATGCGACGATCCGCGCGCCGATCAACGGCGTGGTCGGCGCGGCACTTGTCAGCGAAGGCGCGCTGGTCGTCAAGAACGAGGCCAATCTGGCGACGATCCAGCAGCTCGACCTGATCTACGCCGACTTCACCCAATCCGTGAGCGAGATGAACAAGCTTCGCCGCGCGTTCGACCAGGGCGACCTCGACCGGATCGCGCCATCCGCGGCCCGCATCCGCCTCGTGCTGGACGACGGAACGCTTTATCCCTCGCCCGGCAAGTTGCTGTTTTCGGAATCCAGGGTCGACGCCAATACCGGGCAGGTGACCGTGCGGGGTCAATTTCCAAACCCGAAGCGGGAATTGCTGCCGGGCATGTATGTGCGTGTTCTGATCGAGCAGGGCATCGATGCCGATGCCATCGCGGTGCCGCAACAGGCGATCCAGCGCAACGGCGGCGGCGGTAGCGAGGTTTTTGTCGTCAAGGATGATGGCCGCATCGCGGTGCAGCCGGTCCGTATCGGCTCGGCGCAGGACGGCTTGTGGCTGGTGGAAGATGGCCTGAAGGACGGCGATCGGGTGGTTGTCGACGGTTTCCAGAAGTTCGCGGCGGGCGACCGGGTCAGGCCGCAGGCCTCGGTCGATGCGGACACAACGACAAGTTCGCTTCCGCAGCGCCAGCCGGCAATGCAGGCCGGCAGGCAAGGCAGCGGTGACGCGTCCTCGGAAATTGAGCTTCCGGGGAGCTAAACGAATCCCGTGCTCGACGGCAGGTTCGACTTCTGCCGGGTGTCATCTCTGCGAAGTCCGCCCGGCGATGTTTCACGTCCTGCGCTCTGGCCTTTGAAGCCGCCAGCCTCCGCACCGCATGGCCACAAGGCGGCGCCAGCGTCGATCTCCCGCGACGCCGCGCAACCCGGAAGGGGAACGCCGGGCCTCTCGATTCGTTAGTACATTCTTGTCGGAGTGTGCTTCATGATCGGCAAATCGGCAATTTTGGCCCTGGTCCTGACAACCAGCCTGACGGCGCCTGCAACATCTTTCGCGCAGGATGCCGGGGTCAGCGGTATCCGCGGAGCGGGCAGCGCCGGCGGTCTGAATAATTCGGTCAACGACCCCAGCGGCGCCGGCAACGCGGCCAGGATCCCAGCGCCGCCGCCGCCGAACATTGCGGTGCCCGCGGTGCCGTCCGCGGCGCCGATGGTTTCCACCCGCGTCTCGCCTGCGGTGGCGCCGCGCGCGAAAATCAAGCGGCGGGCCGCAACCGTCTCCCGCAGTGAATCGCGCCGCTCCTCTTCGCGTGCCTCTGCACGCGCGCGCGGCAAGCCGGCCGATGGCAAGTTCAGCATCTGCCGGGGGTGCTGAGCGGGCGTCTGCGAACCGGTCCGCGATGCCTTTGTCGCTTACCAGACATAGCGGGGCTGGCAGGCGCACTCCTCCCAGTTGAATTAAGTAACCGGCGCTAGCCATTGGTTAAGGCAAGGATCCGTATTGTTGCTGCTTGCTCCGATGCGAGCGGTCACAACTTCGGTCCCGATTGGCTTGGAATGCGCGTTCATTTCGTCACCGACGAACCTGACAAGATACCAGCCATCCGCGCGATGCTGGCGCCGCGATTTGAATTATTCTCCCAGTTGCTGGGAGATCACGGAGCGCAAATCGGCGCAGACGGCGCGCTGCTGATCGACGCCGATCTGCGCAAGGCGGCCGGTATCGAACAGATCAGGCTGGTGATGCGCCAGCAGAACCGCATTCCCGAAAAGCTGTTCGTCGTCGAGCGACACAGTCACCACCTGATCGCGCAGGCCTATGCGCTCGGTGCGACCTCGGTGGTTTCGCGTCCAAGAGAAATTGCATTCTAGCTCGCGCAGATCGAGGTCGCGGAGAAGGCAACACGCACCGGCGGCGCCATGGCCTCGCCCGTGATCACCGGCAGCGCCGCGGCCTTCGCGTCGATGTTCGCAGCGATACAGGACGGCAAGCCGATCAGTCTTTCCGATGCCGACAGCGCCACCTCGCAAATCATCGACAGCATCGAGCAGCATGGGCTCAGCGAGTGGCTTGACGATGTCCGCCGCTACCATGAGGGCACCTTCCAGCATTGCCTGCTGGTAACCGGAGTAGCCGTCGGCTTCGCTCTGGAGATCAGGCTCGCCGACCGGGACGTCAAACGGCTCGGGATGGCGGCAACCCTCCATGACATCGGCAAGGCCCGTATCCCGCTGGCGATTCTCGACAAGCCCGGACGTCTCGACCCGGATGAGGAAGCGATCATGCGGCGCCATCCGGCGATCGGATATGATTTGCTGAAGGATCTTCCCGGCATCAACCCGGAGATTCTCGATGGAGTGAGGCACCACCACGAATATCTCGACGGATCCGGTTATCCCGATGCGCTGAAGGCGCCGGAGATTTCCGATCTGGTGAGATTGCTGACCATCTCCGATATCTTCGCCGCCCTGATCGAGTCGCGGCCCTACCGGCCCGCGATGTCCCGCGAATGCGCCTACAAGATTCTGTGCGGGATGGACGGCAAGCTTGAACAATCGCTGCTGAAGGCATTCCGGACCGTTGCGCTGATGGCGTGACCAAGGCAGTGAATGTAGGGTGGGCAAAGGCGCCCTTGCGCCGTGCCCACCATCTATCCCGATCCTGGACTTGAATGGTGGGCACGGCGCGAAGGCGCCTTTGCCCACCCTGCGAGTCTAGGTCGCCAGCCGCTCCAGCACATCGTGCACGACGCCCTCCAGCAAATCGAGCTTGTAGCCCGTCATCGGCAGCGGGGTTGCGCCCGATGCGGCCTGCCTTGCTGCTTCCGCAATCACGGCCGCGCCGGCCGGCTTGCCTTGCAAGGCGGCCTCGCACGCCGCGAGGCGGAGCGGGACCGGCGCGATGCCGCCGGCGGCGATGCGGATGAACTGGAACGTGCCTGACGTTACGACGGCGCGGGCGCACACCTCGACCAGCGGCCATTCGGCATGGCTGCGGCTGATGGCGCGCTTGTAGAGCGCGCGCTCGCCCGCCAACGGCGCGGGCAATTCGACGCCGCGGATCATCTCGTCCGATGCCAGCGCGTGATCGGATGTTCCGTTGGAGCCATCTCCCAGCAGTTCGCCGATCGAAATCCCCGGCCGTTGGCTGGTGACGATGCTGGCATCATAGGCGAGCAGCGCCGCCGCCATGGTGGAGGGATGCGGCGCCACGCAGGGGCCGAGATCGAAGGCGACGCCGTAGAGGTGATTGCCGGTCCGGGCCGGGCAATCGCCGCCGCCCTTCTTGAGGCAGGCGATATGCGGATCGCGAAAATACCAGCAGCGCGAGCGCTGCGCGAGATTGCCGCCGAGCGTGGCGAGATGGCGGACCTGCGGCGTGGCGAGGCCGAGTGCTGCGGCCGCGATGCCGGGATAGGCGGCCGCGATGCGCGGGTCGGCGGCGATCGCGGCGATTGAGGTGAGCGCGCCGATGGTGGCGGCGCCATCCGCGCCCCATGACACGCCGATCGTGTCGGGTGCGGCGGCCAGATCGATCAGCGGTCCCTTTGAGACGCCGCTGCGCCGGCGTTCGGAAAGGTCCGTGCCGGCGGCGCGGAATTCGGCGCGTTGGGCTGAGGCCGTCATCGATGCGGACGTCATGCTGCGCTCCTCCCTTTCAATGCGGATATCAGGCGGTCGGGCCGGATCGGAATTTCGGTCAGCCGGATACCGATGGCGTTGCGGATGGCGTTGGCCAGCGCCGGCGATGTCGGCACCGTCGCCACTTCGCCGATCCCGACGCTGCCGCCGAGCACGTGGTCGAAACCGGCCTCGTCGAAATGCACCGATATCGCGGGTGTGTCGGATACTCCGGGAATGCGGTAATCCTCCATGCCGGCAGAGAGCACGTCGCCGCGGCGCGGATCGGTTTCGCGCGCTTCATAAAGCGCATAGCCGAGGCCCTGGATCACCGAACCGGTGGCCTGGCTGCGTGCCAGCGCCGGGGCGGCGATCTTGCCGACGGCGATGCCGGTGTGGACGTTGAGCACGCGGACATGGCCGAGCCAGGTGTCGACTTCGACCTCGATCACCTGCACCGAACTCGGCACGCCGGCGCCGACCGCCAGGTTGGAAAAGCGCCGCAGCATCCAGCCGAAGATCATGCCCATGAAGCCCGCTTCCTTCATCGGCGAGCGTACCCCCGCATCAATCGGTTTACCGTCTTCGGGGCGCACGCTGGCGACGCTGAGATCGGGCGAGGCCGCGATCATCTCGCGCCACGGCGCGTTGGAGCCGGGGACGGGTTTACGTTTGGCGCTCCGCTCGATGGCCTCCTTCAGCTTTCGCACGGCCAGCAGCGTGGACGGAATGACCGACGCCGTGCTGCGGCTGCCGCCGGCGCCCGGTCCCTCCGGCAGACTGGAATCGCCGATCCGCACATCGATGTCGTGCGGCTCCAGCCCGAATTCGTGGGCGACCGTGTTGGCGATCACGGTGCGGCTGCCCTGGCCGATATCCTGGGTCGCGGTGCTCGCGATCAGGCGTCCGCCCTCGACCTTGAGTTCGATCTTCACGCCGGGCTGCCAGAGATAGAGCCAGTAGCCGGTGGCGACGCCGACGCCGCGGCGATAGCGGCCGGTTTGTGCGGCCTCCGTCTTGCGGTTGCGCCAGACATCGAGGCCCGCAGCCCAGTCATAGAGACGCTGGCGGTTGGGATTGGGATCCCAGCGCTTTCGCAGCGCGATCGGATCGAGTTTCATCCGCAGCGCGGCTTCGTCGATCGCCTGTTCCAGCGCGAACGCCATCGGCGGTCCGCCGGGACCGCGGAACGGCGCGCCGGGCGGCAGATTGCTGATGACGTCGTAATCGGCCAGTTCCTTGGCCTCCGCCGGATAGATCAGGCGGGCGAGTGCGGCGAGCGTCGAATTGGTCGCAGCGCCGGTGTCGGCATAGGCGGTGAGCGACAGCGCCTTGAGGTCGCCCTGCTCGGACGGCAGCAGCGCGATCTTCAACTCGGTCGCCGGCCGATAGCCGGTGACCGACAATTCTTCATGCCGGTCATAGGCGATCCGGACCGGCGCCTTCGCTTCGCGAGCGAGGTCGATCGCCGCGATAGTTTCCATGCCGAGCGTGCCCTTGGAGCCGAAGCCGCCGCCGACGTGATCGGCGATGACGCGGACCTTGTCGTGGCCGAACTTGTAACGCTTGGCGATCATCTCCATGACGTGAAACACCGACTGCGTCGAAGCGTGCACGGTGAGCCGGTCGCCGTCGAAACGCGCGACGGTGGCATGCGGCTCCAGGCTGGTGTGCGATTGCGTGCCGGTGCGGAAGGTCTCCTCGACCAGCCAGGGATTTTGCCGTTCGCGCTCCGCGGCGATCCAGTTCCTCGCTTTCCGGGCCTTCTGCGAGAACGCCGCCGATGGTCCCCGGACATTGCCGTTCCAGGCGGCCGGCGCCGGAGTGCCTTCGGAAACGTTGCCGGCCTTCTTGCGGCTGGCTTTTGCGAACACCACGGGGGAATCCGGTTTGCGCGCGGCGTCCAGCCCGATCACCGACGGCAGGCGTTCGCTGTTCATCTTGATGGCGGCGATGGCGGCCTCGGCGGTCTTGCGGTCCTTTGCCGCAACGGCGGCGATGGGGTCGCCGACAAAGCGGACCATGCCGTCATCGCCGAGCAGCGAGACCGCGGCGCTGACGCCGGGAATCGCGCGCGCCGGCGCCAGATCGAGTTCAGTGATGCGGGCGTGCGCGAGCTGCGAGCGCAGGATGATGCCTTCCTGCTGTCCGTCATGGCGGATATCGACGGTGTATTTGGCCGATCCCGTCACCTTGGCGCGCGCCTCGACGCGCGGCGGGGCGATCTCAATGCCGTCGAACTGGCCGGCACAGGCCGCGGCCACTGCGTTGAAGATGCCGTCATAGGCGCCGCAGCGGCACAGATGTCCCGACAGGGCCGCACCGATTTCCTCGCGCGACGGCGTCGCGGTTCCCTTGCTCGCGCGCCAGGAATCGCAAAACGCCGCGGCCTCGACCACCAAGCCCGGCGTGCAGAAGCCGCATTGCAGCGCGTCGTGTGCCATGAACGCCTTCTGCACCGGATGCAGTTGTGTCGCGCCGATGCCTTCCACCGTCGTCACCGCCGTGTTGGCCGCGGCGCGCGCTGGCATCAGGCAGCTCACCACCGGCGCGCCATCCACCAGCACGGTGCAGGCGCCGCAGACGCCGGCCCCGCACACCAGCTTGGTGCCGGTGAGATCGAGATCGTCCCGGATGACATCGACGAGAAGCGCATCGGGATCGTCGGGCAGGGGGACGGGACGGCCATTGATCGTCATCGTGCTCATTTGCGACCTCCGGATTTTTGGCGAACGGGCTTTTTCGGGACAGTCTTCTTGGCGGATTTTTTCTTGGCGGACCTTGCCGGTAATGGCTTCGGCAAGGGCGCAACGGCGCCGGCGATCAGCATCCGCGCCATGGTGGTGAGGGCATCGACGAAGGCGTCGGCCGGCTGCATCCCCGGATGGGCCGACTTGGCGCCGTTGATTGCCATCTCCAGGCATTGCGCCAGTCTTTGCGGCGTCATGCCCTCGGCGAGGACGAGGCGCTGCTTGTGGCAGACCCGCTCGATCGTGGCTGCGCCATGCGCGGCGTAGAGCCCGGCATATTTCTGGTAGAGGTCGCGGGCCTGCAGCAGGTGTTCGGAGAACAACTCCTCGATATGCGGCGAGCCGTCGAACGACGCGATGAATTGCGTCAGCCGCGCGGTCACCCCGGCGATGAGGATGTGGGCAAGGCTGCCGCCGGCTTTATCCGCGGCGTTCGCCGCCGCGATCTCCGCGGCCATGGCATCCTCATGCAGCCGTTCGATCACGGCGCGGAACAGCGCTTCCCGGGATTTGAAATGGTGATACAGCGCCTGACGCGTCAGCCCGGCGGCGTCGGCCGCCTGCTCGATCGACGAGCGGCGGAAACCGTGCCGGCGGAATACGGCCATGGCGGCATCGAGAATGCGGTCGCGCGGCTTCATTTGTCGATTTTGACAAAACGGAAAGAAGTGTCAAATGACGGATTCGTGTAGCCGGCGGCGGACGGGATTCAATACATTATTAGGTTATGCTAATATAATAAGCGGACTGACCCGAGCATCACGCAGAGGTGACTTGTTGTCGCTGCACGCCTGAAGCAGAAAGCGCAAATGTACGGGTGCCCCATCAACTCGAGGCGCGGAACGTCGAGCCGGTCAAACGGCTTGTTGGGTTCCTTGCTTGCGCTGTTGTGTATCCTGGGGATGTTTGCATCGTTCCTTCAGCCCGTCTTCGCCCACGCGCCCTCAAAGGCCGCTCAAGCGGCCTTCCTGCAGATTCATTCGGTCAAGGGTGGCAAGCCCTGCCAGCGGGCGGTGCCCGGCGCGCTGGGCACGTCGTGCAGTGTCGGAACGCTGGTCGGGTTGGAGGTCGCGACTTCCTCGGTCATGGAAGCCTCGCATGGCAAAGCCGGCGTGGTACCGTTCGCTGACAAGCTGCTGCATGCGCAGTGGCTTACCGTTCCCCAGTTCCGGCCTCCGCGGATCGACGCATAAGGCCAGCTTCGCGCTGGCGTCATCATTGCGTCCATAGATCCCCAGGAGAGCTCCCATGACATCGCCGTTAGCCGCGCTCCGTGCGGCGGCGCACCCGTACCTGCGCGCGCTTTGCGCAGCCGGATTGACCTTGCTGCTGGCAGCCTGCAATCAGGCGACCCTGCAGCAGGCGTCATATGCGCCGCCTTCGCAGCCCCAGTACCCCGCACTTGTCGATCGCGCGTTCATGATTCCGGCGGTCGACGCCGGAACGATCGACCCGAAATACCTCAAACAGCGCGTCCGCTTCGCGACCCAGCATCCGCCCGGCACCATCGTCGTCGATCCCTACGCCAGGTTTCTCTATCTGGTGCAGGAAGGCGGCTTTGCCATGCGTTACGGCGTAGGTGTGGGCCGTGACGGATTTGGGTGGTCCGGAACGGCGGACATCCGCCGCAAGGCGCAGTGGCCGACATGGACACCGCCATCCGCAATGATCGCCCGGCAGCCTGAGCTGAAGAAATACAGCGCAGGCATGGGCGCAGGGATCGAGAATCCGCTCGGCGCACGCGCGCTGTACCTATTCCAGAACGGCAAGGACACGCTGTATCGCATTCATGGCACCAACGAGCCGGAAAGCATCGGCAAGAATGTCTCGAGCGGATGCATCCGGCTCTTGAATCAGGACGTGATCGATCTGTTCGACCGTGTGCCGATCGGGTCCAGGGTCGTTGTTCTCTCGGAACGGGAATCGCGCGGGGTCTCCTCGATCGAGGCCAGTCTGCGCACCCGGGCGGGGGTGGCGAGATGATGCGTTTCTGGCTACGCGCGATGGGCGCGCTCATTTTGATGTCGACGGTCGCTGGCGCCCAGGGCCAGTCCCTCCCGCAGGCGGCAGCCCAAGAGCTTGATATCCAGAAGCCTAATATCCAGGCCAGCCTTGTGACAGGTGATTCCAAAGCCGGCGGCCGGGAGTTCTGGATCGGCGTCCGTCTGAACCTTGGAGAGGGCTGGAAAACCTACTGGAAATCGCCGGGGGACGCCGGCCTTCCTACCGAGTTCGATTGGTCCGGCTCGTCGAATATCGTCGACGCGGAGGTGAACTGGCCCGCACCATCCAGGCTGTCGATCCTCGGATTCGAAACGGTAGGGTACACCTGGGAAGTGCTGTTCCCCGTCAGGATCAAGGTTCGGGATCCAGCCATCGAGACGCGCATCGGCCTGAAACTCGCGGTCTACGCCTGCAGCACCATCTGTGTTCGCGAGGAGCGCACGCTCGCTGCCACGATCCAGCCGGGCGTCGGCGGCGACTCCCCGACCGTCATCAATGCATGGCGCGCCAAGGTGCCGCTGGCCACATCCAATGTGCTGTCGGTTGTTTCGGTCGCGCGATCTCTGAGCGGGCCGGCATCGCTGCGAATCGAGGTCGCGTCGACCAGGCCGCTGCTCGAGCCGGATGTCTTCGTCGACAGCGATCCGCCGGTCAGCGGTGACAGGCCGATCGTGACATTCGATCCAGGCAACCGGGCGACCTTGATCGTGAACCTGCCCGGCGAGACCGCCGAGAGCCTTCGCTCGCGCGCGGTGACCGCAACCGTCGTTTCCGGCGACGCAGCCGTGCTGGCGGTGTCGCCCGCGCCGCTGGCAAACACAGGAGCAGCAAATGATTCGGGGACGCCGCCGCCGCTGGTTGCTTCGGCCGGCATGCTCGCTTTGATCGGCATAGCGCTGGCCGGCGGGTTCATTCTGAACCTGATGCCCTGCGTGTTTCCGGTGCTGTCGTTGAAACTGCTTTCGTTCGTTCACGGCGGGACCAGTGATCGTGGCCAGGTTCGCAAGGGATTTGCAGCCTCGGCCGCCGGCATCGTGGTGTCCTTTCTGCTGCTGGCGGGCGTACTTGCCGGCATGAAGTGGGCCGGCGCCAGCGTCGGATGGGGAATCCAGTTTCAGCAGCCGCTGTTTCTGGGCGGCATGGCGATTGTCCTGTCCCTGTTCGCAGCGAGCCAGTTCGGGCTGTTTCACCTCGCGGTATCCTCGGGCTTTCTCACCCGGGTCACCGGTATCGCAGGTGGGACATCGACGGCGTCGCACTTCTGGAGCGGCTTCGTGGCGACGCTGCTCGCAACTCCCTGTTCGGCGCCGCTCGTCGGGACCGCCGTGGGTTTCGCGCTGTCGCAGGGAACCGCCGAGATATTTGCGATATTTTCTGCTCTCGGCATCGGCATGGCGTCGCCTTATCTGGTGGTGGCGGCTTTTCCCGCGCTGACGAGAGTCATCCCGCGACCCGGCTCCTGGCTGGCCTATGTCAAAGGGTTCTTTGGCGTAGCGCTGCTGGCGACGGCGGGCTGGTTGTTGCTGGTGCTTGGCGAAGTGTCGGGGCGGCTGCCCGCGATTTCGCTTGGCGCTGCCCTGGCGCTGGGATTCGTCATCCTCGGTCTGTCGAAGGGCGTCGTTGCAAGAAAGATAGCAGTAACGACGGCGGCGATGGCGATCATCGCCGCCGTGCTTGCTGCCATCGTGCCGCTGTCGCAAACGCAGGACCGGACCGAAATACCCTGGCGCACGTTCTCCAGCAACGAGCTGCGAACGCTGGTCGGCGCCGGGCGCACCGTATTCGTCGACGTCACGGCGGACTGGTGCATCACCTGCAAGATCAACAAGGCTCTCGTCATCGACCGGCAAGAGGTTGCAGGACGGCTAGCTGCGGATGTCGTGCCGATGCGGGCCGACTGGACCAGGCCGGACGACGAAATCGCGGGGTTCATGCGTGAGCACGGGCGCTTCGGGATTCCGTTCAACATCGTCTATGGCCCGGCAGCCCGCGACGGCATCGCCCTGCCGGAACTTCTCTCATCCTCGACCGTATCGGCAGCGTTCGACGCCGCCACGGCGGCCTCGAACAACCCTCAGCAGAAACAGGTTACACCATGAAGAAATCCATCATCGCCGCATTCACGCTGTCGCTTGCAGCGCTCGTCAGCTTTGCGCCGGGGGCGCAAAGCGAGAGCGCGGACGCCTTCCGGGAAAGCGTGCTCCGTGACCCCGATGTTCCGTCGATCGGCAATCCACAGGGCGACATCACCATCGTCGAATATTTCGACTACCAGTGTCCCTACTGCAAGAAGGTCGCTCCCGTACTGGTCAAGCTCGCCAGCGAGGACGGCATGCTGCGCATCGTGATGAAGGACTGGCCGATCTTTGGCGGAGCGTCGCAATATGCGGCCAGGATGGTTCTCGCGTCCAAATACCAGGACAAGTACCACGAGGCGCACGCGGCGTTGATCGGGGCCAGCACGAAACTGAGCGAAGACGTCGTTCGAAAATTGCTTGGAGACGCCGGCATCGATGTCGATCGAGCTATCAGGGACATGGAGACGCATAAGCCCGCCATCGAGGCCCTGTTGGTCCGCAACAATGAGCAGGCCGAGGCAATCGGATTTCAAGGGACGCCTGCGTTCATTGTCGGCACATTCAGGGTGCCCGGGGTGCTGGATGCGGCGGGCTTCAAACAGGCCATCGCCGATGCGCGGACGGCCGCGCGCAAGAAGAAGTAGAGGCCCGCTGGACGATCGGCCCGAACTGCAGGAGGCAGGGAGCATGGCGACTGCTCGAGGATTCTCCCGATTCGCGGGAAATCGACGCGGTGGCGGTCCCGGCCATTGCCGGACGGCGGCGCCGGTAACCAATTCTTAAGCGTGATCTCTTTCCGCCTGACGGAACCGGATCGAACAACCATTTCAACACCTCAAGGACCATACGCTTTTCACCAATTGCCTCTCTCAACGGGCTCAGGTCGCGATGGGTTGAGGAAGACGCCAGGATTGGATGATGAGCACGCGCGATTACCCTTTGGTCGAAACCCCGGATGTCCTGCTGGCCGCGCTGGAGCGGTCGAACGATGCCGTGGTGATCGTCGATAGCGATCTTCGGGTGAGCTATTTCAACGCGGCGGCCGAACACATCTGGGGGCTGGATCGCGCGGAAGTGGTCGGCGATCATGTGAGTCGTCTGGGGCTCAAGGAATTGGGCGAGCGTCCGGGGCATGATACTGCGATGCCGGCCTCGGGTGGTCAGGTGGACGGCGCCAACGGCATCCAGGCAGCCGGCTGCGAGATCAGGATCGCGCGCAAGGACGGCAGACGGCTTCGTGCCGCGCTGTCGCTCTCGCCGATCGAGGTCGGTGGCCGGCGACGCACCATCGCCTTCGTCCGGGACATCACCACGGAGGTCGAACGCCGGGAAAGGGTGGCGCTGCTCAATGCGGTCGCCGACAGGACCAACCGCGCGGTGGTCGTCACCGATCACGAGTTGAGGATCGTCTATATCAACGCCGCGTTTACAGGACTGTTCGGGTACTCGCTCGAGGAGGCGCAGGGGCGGCGAGCGAACGAACTGATCGTGGGCCGCCATACCGATCGCAGGACGCTGGCGAGGTTGCGGCACTGGATCGGCGAGGAGAGCGGCGGCGAGGAGGAAATCCTCGTCTACGACAAGCACGGCGACGAAGTCTGGGTTTCGGCCAACGTCAAGGCGTTCCGGGACGGTCGCGGGCGGGTCAGGCAGATGTTCGCGTTGCTGAGCGATATCAGCGAGACCAGGCAGTTGCGGTCGCTGCAGCAGTTGATCATGAGCGCGCTGGCCGATGAACTCGACATCACCGATATCGCCGACCGGCTTTGCCGGCGTGTCGAGGAAATCGCGCCCGATGTCGTGTCCTCGCTGCTCCACATCGACGCTGGCGGCGTGATTCACCCGCTGGGCGATCCCAGCCTTCCCGAAGACTATTCAAGGGCGCTGGATGGCGTCGCGATAGGTCCGGACATCGGCTCCTGCGGATCCGCGGCGTTTTACGGCGAGGCGGTGCTGGCGATCGATATCGATACCGACCCACGCTGGCAGCCGTTCAAGAAGCGCCCGCTCGAGGTCGGCTTGCGCGCATGCTGGTCCACGCCCATCAAGGGCGAGGACGGCCGCGTGATCGGAACCTTCGCCTTCTATTTCAGGGAATGCCGCTCGCCGAGCCGCTGGCATCAACGTATTGTCGACGCCTGCGTACATCTCGGCGCGCTGGCGATCGAACGCAAGGAAGCACGGGACCAGATCGCGCGGCTCGCCTATTACGATACGTTGACCGGCCTGCCGAACCGCGCGCGCCTGCGCGACCTGATCTCGGAAGCGACCTCGGCCTGCCCCGCCGGAAGGCACGTTGCGCTGGCGTTCCTCGATGTCGATAATTTCAAGGACGTCAACGACACGCTCGGACATTCGGCCGGCGATGAATTGCTGATCGAGTTTGCCCGACGCCTGCGTGCGCAGATTCAGCCGGGGGACATGCTGGGGCGTCTGGGGGGCGACGAATTCGTGATCGTGCTGCCGAACCGTGACGCGGCCGAAGCCTCAACGGTCGCGTCGCGCATTACCGACGGCCTGCTGATGCCGCTGCGGATCGGGACCCGGCAGGTGTCGATTTCCGCCAGCATGGGCATCAGCATCTATCCCGATAACGCGACCGACATCGATACGTTGATCCAGCAGGCCGACGCGGCCATGTACAAGGCCAAGCGGGCGGGCCGTTCCACCTATCGCTTCTTCAGCGCGGACATGGACAGGCTCGCCGAGCAGCGGCTGGCCCACAGCGCGGCGCTGCGCGGCGCGATCGCAAACGATGCCCTGAAGCTGCACTATCAACCGCAAATCCGCACCGGGGATGGCGCCATCCACGGGGTGGAAGCGCTGGCGCGCTGGCACGACCCGGTGCTCGGCGAGGTCTCGCCCGCGAAATTCATTCCGCTGGCCGAGGAGTGCGGACTGATCGAGCAGATCGGCCTGTGGGCGATGCGAGAGGCCTGCCGGCAAATGGCGGAGTGGCGCGATGCGGGGCTGGATATTCCCTGCGTGTCGGTCAACCTGTCGCCCATCAGTTTCCAGAATCCGAACCTCGCATCGGTGGTCGCCGGGATCCTTGCGGAGCATGGGCTGCCGCCGGAAGTGCTCGTGCTCGAGATTACCGAAAGCCTGTTTCTGAACGAGCGCTCGGTGGCGATCGAGACGATGAATGCCCTCCGCGAACTCGGCGTGGGATTGTCACTGGACGATTTCGGCACCGGTTATTCGAGCCTCAGCCGGCTGGCGCATTTGCCCATTCGCGAGTTGAAGATCGACCGCAGTTTCATGCGGGATGTCGAGAGCGACCCCGGCGCGCGAGCGATCGTTACCGCCGTGGTGCGCGTCGGCCAGAGCCTGCACCTCACCGTCGTCGCCGAAGGCGTGGAAACCGAAGGGCAGCGAACCTGGCTGGCGGAACTCGGATGCGACGTGGTTCAGGGATTTCTCTACGCCCCGGCGCTGTCGCCGCCCGCGCTCGGGCGCTGGCTGCTCGAGCATAGCGCCAGCCGAGCCAGCGCGATGCTGCGGATCGTCGGCAAATCCCTGGCACCTTCGCTGGCGCAGTCGCCGGCCAGGCCTTCACCGCGCGTTTCCTCCACCAAGGGGCTCGGTTAGCGTCCTCGATGGTGTCCCATGGCCGGCCGCCCGGCACCCGAGCAAGCGGAAATATACCGTGCGCTGACGCAGGCGGCGGGCAAAGTGGCGGTTGATCCGGTGCGACAAGGCACCGTGGATTCGCATCCAGCGGGCGCGCAGGCCAACGAGGAACAGCAGCGATCCAGTGCGCATTGTATCGGAATTGCAATGAATAAAATGAATGATCATGGCATCAACTTCAATGATGGGGGCCGGCTCTCCCCAGCCGGCCCCGGGGGGATGGGTCAGACTCGCGCTTCGAGAACCATGTTGAACGGCGTCGCCGTGGCTTTTCTCACCCGGCCAAAACCGCCCTGGCGGATCACCTCGCTCAGCCGTTTCTCGCCGGCCTGCGCGCCGAGCGCCGCGCCGACTTCCTGATTGAGCGATGTCGGCACGCAGATGTTGGTGGACGAGGCATAGAAGATCCGTCCCACCGGATTGAGATTGTCCTCCAGCCGGTCGCCGGCCATCGGCTCCACCAGCATCAGCGTGCCGTCGGTGTTCAGGCTGTCGCGGATATGCGCGACTGCGCCGACGGGGTCGCCCATGTCGTGAAGCGCGTCGAAAATCGTCACAAGGTCGTAGCCGGAGCCTTTGAAGTCCTGCGCGCGCGCGGCTTCGAAGCGCACGTTGCGCATGGTGCCCGCGTGCCTGGTGGCATGCGCGACCGAAGCTTCGTGAAAGTCGATGCCGACGAACTCCGAGTTCGGAAACGCATCCGCCATCAGCATGGTGGATACGCCGTGACCGCAGCCGACGTCCGCCACCCTCGCGCCGCGTTCGAGCTTGGCGACCACGCCGTCGAGCGCCGGCAACCAGTCGGCCACCAGATGGGTTTTGTAGCCCGGCCGGAAGAAGCGCTCGACGCCGCAGAACAGGCAATTGCAGTACTCGCCCCAGCCGACGCCCTTGCCGGTCTTGAACACTTCGGTGAGCCTCGGCTCGTCGCAATAGATGGCGCTCAGCGGATAAAAGCCGCCGGCCATGTGCACCGGGCTGTCCTCGATCGCGAACACGGCCGCCTGCTCGGGGCTCATCGAGAAGGTGCCGGTCGCGGCATTGTAGGTAACGAAGCCCGACGCCGCCTGCGACGACAGCCATTCGCGCACATAGCGCTCATGCGTGCCGGTCTTTTCGGCAAGCGCGGTCGATGTCATGTCGCCGGCGGCCAGCGCGCGAAACAGTCCCAGCTTGTCGCCGATGATGACGAGCGCGGCGTTGGATGCCGCGCCGAGTTCGTTCACGACGGTGCCGAGCAATTGCTCGAGTTTTTGATTATCGATCATCATAATTCTCAACCTTTTCCAAACGGCTTGTTGCGGTAATTGCCCGCGGCCGTGGGATAAGGCTGGGTCGCAAAAGGCGTGAGGGCCAGAATGGCCGCTTTCGAGCCATTTGAGCCAACACGATCGCGCTCGATGTCGAAAAAGGCTCGTCTGCGCGGCCTTCGGGGGATTTTCCGGTCACGCCGTCCATCACTTTGGCGTGTCGGGCGTGTTACATCGGGTGATCCGGCTGCGCCTGCGCGACCTCGCGGAGTGGATGGCGTATCACCGGCGTCCGAACACGCCGCCCACCACGCCGCCTACGACGCCGCCCACGGCGCCGCCGATCGCGGCGATCGGACCGCCACCGCGGTGATGACGAGCGCTGCGACGGCGCGGCGGGCGATCATTGACCTTGGCCTGCGCCGCTGCGGCGGACTCGCTCAGCAGCGCCTGATGTTGTGCCGCGTTGAGGAAGCCGGTGGCGGGATAGTCGCGCGCCGCCTGCCAGCGCAGGATGACGGCGCGGGTTTTCTCGTCGAACCTGCCGTTGGCTCTGGTACCGAAGCCGAGGCGGATGAGCCGGCGCTGCACGTCGCGGCGCTTTTGCTTGTTCAGACCGATCTGATTCTCGGTTTCCCGGGTTGCTTCGTCGGAGAGCGCGGCCGGATCGGCGGCTGTCGTGACAGCGCGAGGGGTCGTGCTTGGACCGGCAATGGCGGCATCCGCGCCAACGAGGATGCCCAAGAGGATGCCCATGGCCGACAATGCGAGGATCCTGACGCGCATGGCCCATTCCCCCTGATCTGGAAGTCGTTCAATGATTTCGAAAATTGTCCTCGCGGGGCAACAATTATCCGGTTCACTTGTTCCATAGCGCGTGGTGATTGTTGCACCGCATTGCAATAGACGGCGGCGGCCGTCGCGGCGCTGCCGCCGCGTGGCCCGCCCGCCGGCTATTCCAGGGGCGCGCACAGATACGTCTTCGGGATCCTGCGGTCGGCAGTGTAACGATAATAGGACCGGTAGGTGAAGCCGTCATGCAGCGCCGGGACTTCCGGATAGAACGCGCCATGATAGAAATTATAGGCCGGACCGTTGCTGCAACGGTACGGAAACCATCCAACCCTGCCGGGCGACGCCACGCCGTACTCGTACGGAACGACCGGAAAAACCACCGGCCCAGGCTCGCCGGCCTGCGCCGCAGGCGCGGCACTCGCGGCGACAACGGCGGCGGTCGTCAAAGCCAATGCATTTCTCATGGACGGACCTTTCGGCAGATCTGCGGGTACGGGTTGGCAGTCCGCGCCGAGCCTAACCTGACATTCACCGCCGATAAAGAGAGGCGGGCTGCGCGGCGAAGCCGCCTTGCGGGCAAGCGCCCGACCAGGGGATGCCGCAATGCGCAGCAAGCTCCCGCGAACCCGTGTCCGATGACAGTCGCCGCGCGGGATGGAACTCAACGTCGTGACGATTCGAATAGCTTTTGAAACGTTAGCCTTGACGGTGCGATAACCATCGCGCCCGAAGTTGCAAAAAATTTGTCGAGACAGAGCATCTAACCGAATAGGAGTGGGCGCGGGGTCTAGCCTGGATCGATAACATGTTCCGCGTCTTCAACTGTCTGACAGGGGATCACGACTGGCGGCTCGTGCTGCTCGCTTGCCTGGTGTGTTTCGTTGCAAGCATCGTTGCCGTTCATATCTTTCGTCGCGCGACCGCATCGCAGGGCCGCACGCGCCTGATCTGGATTGCGATCGCCGGGGCCGCGATCGGATACGGGATCTGGGCGACGCATTTCATTGCGATGCTCGCCTACGAGCCCGGCGTTCCGACCGGCTACGGCATTGTTCTGCTCGGGCTCTCGCTCGCTGTGGCGATGATCGTGACGTCCATCGGATTTGGCTTCGCCGCCGACAATCCCGGCCGGTGGCGCGCGCCGATCGGCGGCGCGATCCTGGGCGCGGGCATTGCCAGCATGCATTTTCTCGGCATGTTGGCGCTCGAGGTGCCGGGCCGGGTGAACTGGTCGGTGGATCTCGTGGTGGCATCGATCGCGCTCGGTATCATCTTCGGTTCCGCGGCGCTCGCTTTCGCGGTCCGGAATAACGACAGATGGGGAACGTTGGTAGCCGCGTTCTTCCTGACGCTCGCAGTTGTTTCGCACCATTTCACGGCCATGGGCGCGGTCGAGATCGCCCCCGACCCGATGCGGACGCCCGACGCGCTATCGCTTTCTCCCGCCGTGCTCGCTTTGGCGATCGCCGGCGTGGCTTTGTCGGTGCTCGGGATGAGCCTCATCGGGGTGCTGGCGGACCGCCGGCTTGCCGCTCGAACCCACCGGTTCGAGGAAATCATTCGTCAGCTCTCGCTGACCCAGCAGCAGCTCGAAGGCTCGCAAACGGAGCTGCAATTGCAGAAGCTCATGCTGGATACCGCCATCAACAATATGGGCGAGGGCCTGTGCATGTTCGATGGCGAAAAACGGCTGGTCGTATGCAACGATCGCTATGCCGGGATGTACCGGCTGCCACCCGAACTGTTGAGGGCGGGGACGCCGCATCGTGAAATCATCAGGCATCGTATTGCCAATGGCATCCTCAAGGGGGACACCAGCGACCATGCTGCCAACCAGCTGATTTCGGCGCTGGAGGCGTTACCTTCCGACGTAGCTTCAAGCCGGGTCGATGAATTCGCAAATGGCCGCCTCGTTTGCGTCACGCGACAGCCGATGGCCGGCGGCGGCTGGGTGGCGACGCACCTCGACGTCACCGAGCAACGGCAGTCGGAAGCCAGGATTACCTATATGGCCCAGCATGACGCGCTGACCGATCTGCCCAACCGCGTATTGCTGAGGGAGCATCTGGAGCGCGCGCTGGCCGTGACGCGCGGCGGAGGGGCCGGCCTGGCGGTGCTCCTGCTCGATCTCGATCGCTTCAAGGAAGTCAACGACACGCTCGGACATCCGGCCGGTGACAGGTTGCTGCAGGCCGTTGCCGTGCGCCTGCGCGGATGCATCCTGGAAACAGGCTTTATCGCCCGGCTGGGCGGCGACGAGTTCGCCGTCATCGACTACGTGACAAATCCGGATGGTGAGGCGACCGCTCTCGCCGAACGCATCAGGGCATCGCTATGCGAACCCTTCGATCTCGGTGATCATCAACTGACCACCAGCACGAGCATCGGCATCGCCATTGCGCCGCGCGATGGAACCGATTCCGACGAGATCATGAAACGCGCGGATCTCGCGCTCTACGCCGCCAAGCACGGTGGACGCGGCGCGTTCCGCTTCTTCGAGTCCGAACTCGATCAGCGCATGCATGCAAGGCGCAATCTCGAACGGGATATGCGCGACGCTCTAGCGAGGGGTGAATTCGAACTTCACTACCAGCCGTTCGTGCATGCCGGGAGTGACGACATCAGCGGGTTCGAGGCGTTGTTGCGGTGGCATCATCCGCGGCGCGGGCTGGTGCTGCCTGCCGAGTTCATTCCGATTGCAGAGGAGACCGGCATGATCGTGCCGCTCGGGGAATGGGTCCTGAGAGCCGCGTGTGCCGAGGCGGCGACGTGGCCGGCCGATCTCAAGATCGCGGTAAATCTGTCGCCCGCCCAGTTCAGGAGCAAGGACCTGGTTGCGGTCGTCGTCGGGGCGCTGGCCGCCGCCGGGATTTCTCCGCACCGGCTTGAGCTGGAGGTGACCGAAACGGTCATCATGCAGGAGAGCGAAGCCGTATTCGCCGCACTCGGTCAATTGCATGCGCTGGGCGTGCGAATTGCGCTGGATGACTTCGGCACCGGCTACTCGTCCCTGAGTTTTCTGCAGAAGTTCCCGTTCGACAAGATCAAGATCGATCGCAGCTTCGTCAACGAGTTGTCAGGCGCAGGGGAGGAAGCGCGCCTGATCGCGCTTGCCGTGGTTCGATTTGCCGTCAACCTCGGCAAGACGACCACGGCCGAAGGCGTCGAAACCAGGGAACAGGTCGATATCTTGCGCACGGAAGGGTGCACGGAGCTGCAAGGCTATTACTTCGGCCGTCCGGCAGGGGCCTCCGAAATTGCGCAAATGGTGGTCGCGCCGGTCCCGAGAGCGTTCAACGCCGCCTAGGCAAGCGGAGGATCAGCCCCGCTTCACCTGATACGCCGCCAGGAACATCCGCGTCGCGCTGCCGACCACTTGCGCGATGCGCTCGGCCGAGGGCGCCGGGGCGGCCTGGAACACGAACGGCATGAACAGCGAGGCCTGGCACATCTGCATGAACTGCGTCGCCGCCAGCTCGCAGTCCTCGATCTCGAGATCGCCGGCTCGCACATGGGCTTCGAGATAGGCGCCGAGCTTGGCGATGGTGAGCGCCACCACGTTGTCGTAGAAGCGGCGGCCGACCTCCGGCATCCGCTCGGCGATTGCCATTACCGTGCGGATCGCAGATCCGCCGCCCGGCCGGCACAATAGCTGGATATAGGCCTGGCCGAAATCCGTCAGCGTGGCCGTGACATCCCGTTCCGGATCGAAATTGAACGCCACCTTGCCCTGTTCGAGCGATTCCTCTTCGACGATGGCTTCGAACAGGCGGCTCTTGTCGGCGAAGTAGACATACAGCGTGCCCTTGGAGACGCCGGCCGAGCGGGCGATCTCGCCCATGCTGGCGCCGTCGAAGCCCAGATCCAGGAAAACCTTGCGCGCGCCGTCGACGATCTGGCGGCGCTTCGAGGAATCCTCGTCGGCGGCGAGCGGGAGCGGTGTGGGCCTTGCTGCAATCATTGGTTTAGCTTTTCCGGAAATATTTCCTTGCGCGATACTCTGCGCGGGGCATCCGCGCTGTAGGGTCTGGCGAAGCGAATATGCATTGACCGAACCGTTCGGTCAATGTTATTTGGAGGCCGATGGAACGGAACAGCCGATTTTTTCGGCTGCGCCTGCGGCGCGACATTGCAGTTGGGGGAGGGCTTTTATGGCCGCAGCGAGAGACCAGGCCGCACGCATCCTTCGTTCCAAACCGGATGTGGCGGAAGGTTCGCGCGACGCTTCGACCGAGCCTCGTTCCGAGGCTTCGGAAGAGCCGGCTGCCCGCGGTTCCGTCGAAGCGCCCGCTGGTCCTGCCATCGACCAACCGGCGGCAGCGCCGGCCGCCGCCGCTCCGGCCGCGCCGAAACCGGGCAAACGCAAACTGGTGCTGTCGGGTGTGGTCGCGCTGCTCGCGCTCGCCGCCGCCAGCTATGCCGTGCATTACGTTCTGGTCGGGCGCTTCTACATCTCCACCGACGATGCCTATGTGCGCGCCAACAACACCACGCTCGGCGCCCGGGTGTCCGGCCACATCGCGGCGATTCTGCCCGGCGACAACGTCGTGGTCCGCACCGGTGACGTGATCTTCCGGATCGACGATGGCGACTATCGCATCGCGGTGGATGCGGCACGCTCTAAGATCGCGACCCAGCAGGCCACCATCGACCGCATCGGTCGCCAGGTCGCCGCGATGGAAAGTGCTGCCGAGCAGTCCAGGGCGCAGCTCGCTTCCTCGGAGGCTATGTTTAAGCGGGCCGGTCTCGATTTCGAGCGCCAGCAGGCGCTGAGCACCAGGGGATTTGCCTCGCGCGCCACCTTCGAAGTCTCGGAAGCCGGCCGCGACCAGGGCCTCGCCGCGGTGAAATCGGCGCAGGCCGCCTTCGATGCCGCGCGCGACAATGTCGAGGTGACCAAGGCGCAGCAGAACGAGGCCCGCGCCCAGCTGGTGGAATTGCAGTCGTCGCTCGCCAAGGCGCAGCGCGACCTCGACTTCACCGCGGTCCGCGCGCCGGTCGACGGCACCTTCTCCAACCGGATGGTCAATACCGGCGACTTCATCCAGGCCGGGCAGCGGCTCGGCAATCTGGTGCCGCTCAACAGCGTCTTCATCGACGCCAATTTCAAGGAGACGCAGCTCAAGCGGATCCGCCCGGGCCAGCCGGTGAGGATTTCGGTGGACGCCTACGGCCACCGCAAGTTCGCGGGCACCGTCGACAGCATCTCGCCGGCGGCGGGCTCGGTGTTCACGCTGCTGCCGCCCGACAACGCCACCGGCAACTTCACCAAGATCGTGCAGCGGCTGCCGGTCCGCGTCCGCGTGCCGAAGGACGTCGCGCAGCAGAACCTGCTGCGCGCCGGCATGTCGGTCTATGTCACCGTCGATACCAACGAGGGCGCCGCCGACGCCGACAGCGAAGCCGACCTCGACGCGGCGCCGATGCCGCATCCGAAATGATCTGCGGCGGCCGGGCTGCCCGCCCGGTTTGACGAGCCCGTCCTGACCCGAGCAGACCATGGCCGACGCCACCACCGCCCCGCCTTCGATGATGAGTGAAGCTGCCGAGGCGTCCGATCGGATTCCGCCGCGGCGGCTGTTCGCGTTTCTCATCATGGTGTTCGGGATGTTCATGTCGATCCTGGACATCCAGATCGTCTCGGCCTCGCTCGCCGAGATCCAGGCCGGGCTGTCGGCGAGTTCGTCCGAAGTGTCGTGGGTGCAGACCTCGTATTTGATCGCCGAGGTGATCGGGATTCCGCTGTCCGGCTTCCTGTCGCGGGCGTTTGGCACAAGGCTGCTGTTTGCGATATCCGCCGCCGGCTTCACCGTCGCCAGCCTGCTGTGCGGCTTCGCCTCGACCATCGAGCAGATGATCGTGTGGCGCGCGATCCAGGGTTTCATGGGCGCCGGCATGATCCCGACCGTGTTCGCCGCGGCCTATACGGTGTTCCCGCGTTCGAAATTCTACATCGTCGGCCCGATCATCGGCCTGGTTGCAACCCTGGCCCCGACCATCGGCCCGACGGTCGGCGGCTTCATCACCGACTGGTTGTCCTGGCACTGGCTGTTCTTCATCAACATCGTGCCCGGCATCGGCATCACCGTCGGCGTGCTGGCGCTGGTCGATTTCGATCAGCCGAACTTCAAGCTGCTGGAGCGGTTCGACTGGTGGGGCCTGATCTTCATGGCGGGCTTTCTCGGAACCCTCGAATATGTGCTGGAGGAAGGGCCGCATTCGCAATGGCTGCAGGATACCTCGGTCGCGGTCAGCGCCGCGGTCTGCGCCATCGCCGCGATCGCCTTCTTCTGGCGCGTGCTGACGGTGGAGGAGCCCATCGTCGATATCAGGACCTTCACCGACCGCAATTTCGGCATCGGCTGCCTGATATCGTTCTGTGTCGGCATCGGCCTCTACGGCCTCACCTATATGTATCCGCGTTATCTGGCGGAAGTGCGCAGCTACAGCGCGCTGATGATCGGCGAGACCATGTTCGTCTCCGGCGCCGCCATGTTCCTGACCGCGCCGATCGTCGGCCGGCTGATGGTCAAGGTCGACATGCGGCTGCTCATTGCCGCCGGCCTCGCTCTGTTCGCGCTTGGCTCCTGGCAGATGACGTGGATTACCCGCGAGTACGATTTCTACGAGCTGCTGGTGCCGCAGATCCTGCGCGGCGTCGGCATGATGCTGGCGATGGTGCCGACCAACACCATCGCGCTGGGGACGCTGGCGCCCGACCGGGTCAAGAACGCCTCGGGCCTGTTCAACCTGACGCGCAATCTCGGCGGCGCGCTCGGGCTCGCGGTCATCAATTCGGTGCTGAACCAGCGCACCGACCTGCATATCGCGCGGTTGCACGAAAGGGTGACCTGGGGCAACGCCACCGCGACCGAAACGCTGAACATGCTGGCCCAGCGCATGAAGGGCATGGGCGATTCCTCGCTGATGGCGCTGAAGCAATTGTCCAATATCGTGCACCGCCAGGCGGTGGTGATGGGATTCGGCGACGCCTTCTTCCTGCTGGCGGTGTTCTATTTCGGCCTCATCGTGCTGTTGGTGTTCCTGAAGAAGCCTGCCGGGCTGCTTTCCGAGCCGTCGCATTGAGTGCGATCACGCGCTTGTCATGTTGCCAAATGGAAGCGACGCATTTATAAGCGGCGCATCGTGGCTCGAACCGGGGAGATTTGCATGATTTCGATGTATTCGCAGATCGCGCACCCGCGTCCGAAGCTTTTCGTGGATGCCCGCGCGGCCCTCTGAGGGCTATCCCCGCCAGCATCGACCGGGCCTGATGTCCCGGTCCCCCTGACTTCCCTGTCTGTATCGATTTTTTTCAACGACGCGCGCGCTCGGCCAGTGCCGCCGCGCGTCAAAACCGGAGCCGGTCCGCGCGGAGGCGCAGCCGGATGAGACCATGACCGCTCAAGCCAAACAGCGACCCACCGCGATCCGCGTGGTGCTTCCGTTCGTGTTCCGGCACTGGCTCGCCCAGCCGGCGCGGGCGATGACCGTGGCCGGCGGCCTGCTCGGCGCCACCGTCGCCGACCTGTTCATGCCGCTGTTCTCGGGCCAGCTGGTCGACGCGTTGACTAGGGGAGCCGCCGATCCGGCCGCGCAGCGCGCGGCGTGGACCGCCTTTGGCGCCATTGTCGCGTTGGGTCTCGCCTCGATGATTCTGCGGCTGATCGGGCTGCACGCGATCGTGCCGTTCACGCTGAAGATCATGTCCGACGTGTCGCGCGACGCCTTCATGCGGGTACAGCGCTTCTCGACCGACTGGCACGCCAACAGCTTTGCCGGCTCGACCGTGCGCAAGGTCACCCGCGGCATGTGGGCGCTCGATTTGTTGAACGACACCATCCTGATGGCGCTGCTGCCGTCGCTGGCGGTGCTGGTGGGATCGATGGTCCTGCTCGGGCTGCACTGGACCTCGCTCGGCGCCGTGATCGCCGTCGGCGCGCTGGTCTATGTGTCGCTGACCGTCTGGTTCTCGACCAGCTATATCGCACCGGCTGCGCGCGTCTCCAACGCCTGGGACACCAAGGTCGGCGGCACGCTGGCCGATGCCCTGACCTGCAACGCGGTGGTGAAATCGTTCGGCTCCGAAGCGCGCGAGGACTCGAGGCTGGCGCGCGTCATCGCGCGGTGGCGCCGCCGTGTGCGCCGGACCTGGCTGCGCTACAACTACACCTCGACGGCGCAGCTCGCGGTGCTGCTGTGCCTGCGCGGCTCGGTGATCGGCGGCGCGCTGCTGCTGTGGATCGCCGGCAAGGCGACGCCGGGCGACGTCACCTATGTGCTGACCAGCTACTACATCATCCACGCCTATCTGCGCGATGTCGGCATGCACATCAACAATCTGCAGCGTTCGGTCAACGACATGGAGGAGCTCGTCGCCATCCATGACGAGCCGATCGGCATTGTCGACGCCGGGGACGCGAAAGCCATCGACATCCAGGGCGGCCGCATCGTGTTCGACGACGTCACGTTCCATTATGGCGGCCACCGCGAGCCGCTGTATGACGGCCTGTCGGTCGACATCCGCGCCGGCGAGCGTGTCGGACTGGTCGGCCGCTCCGGCTCCGGCAAGACGACTTTTGTCAAACTGGTGCAGCGGCTCTACGATGTCAGCGGCGGGCGTATCCTGATCGACGGTCAGGATATCGCGCTGACGACACAGCATTCGCTGCGCAGCCAGATCGCCATCGTGCAGCAGGACCCGATCCTGTTTCACCGGTCACTGGCCGAGAACATCGCGTATGGCCGGCCGGGCGCCAGCATGGCGGCGATCGAGCAGGCGGCGCGGCTGGCCAATGCCCATGAGTTCATCCTGCGACTGCCGAAAGGCTACGGCACGCTGGTCGGCGAGCGCGGCGTCAAGCTGTCCGGCGGCGAGCGGCAGCGCGTGGCGCTGGCGCGCGCGTTTCTGGCCGATGCGCCGGTGCTGATTCTGGACGAGGCGACGTCGAGCCTGGATTCCGAATCCGAGGCGCTGATCCAGCAGGCGATGGAACGGCTGATGAAAGGCCGCACCTCGATCGTGATCGCACACCGGCTGTCGACGGTGCGCAGCCTCGATCGCATTCTGGTGTTCGACCGCGGCGACATCGTCGAGCAGGGCACCCATGCCATGCTGGCCAATCGCGCGGGCGGAATCTATCGCGGCCTGTTCGAACGGCAGGCGACGGAGTTCGGCCGCATTTCGGCGGCGGAGTAGTCGTTATTCCGGGTCCGGTCCTTATTCGATGCGCCCCGGAATGACGTACTCAAATTTGCGGACGGGCACCTCCGCGGCGTAGAATGGGTGTCGCGGTGCCATCGCGGGTCGCAAGGGAACATGGATGACTGACGCCATACGAAGAGAGCCCGGCGCCTCCAGGCTGTCGGCCATCTGGTCCGCGCGGAATGACCCGGCCGCGCGGACCCTCAATATCGATCTGCTGGCGGTCTTGATCGCGCTCCTGCTGCCGTGGTCGACCTCCGGCGTCGCGATCGCGGCGGTGCTCTGGCTCGTCGCGCTGATCCCGACCGTCGAGCCGCGCGCCTTGTTGCGATTGCTGCTGCGGCCGATCTCGGCGCTGCCGGTCGCCTTGTTCGTGCTGGCGCTGGTGGGAACCCTGTGGTCGGACGCATCCTGGGGCGCCCGGCTCCATGCGGTCGGTCCGACCGCCAAACTGCTGCTGCTGCCGCTGCTGTTCTATCATTTCGAACGCTCGACGCGCGGCCTGTGGGTCTTCATCGCCTTTCTGGTGTCCTGCACGCTGCTGATGATTGTGTCCTGGGCCGTTGCCTTCGAGCCCAACCTCACACTCAAGGCCGACGCCACCATGCGGGGGATCTTCGTCAAGAACTATATCGCCCAAAGCCATGAGTTCGCGCTGTGCGCGGTGGCGCTGGCCTATCCGATCATGATGGCGGTGCGAGCCGGCAGGACGCGGCTCGCGGCGCTGCTTTCGGTGGTTGCCTTCAGTCTGCTGGCCAACATGGTGTTCGTGGTGGTTTCGCGAACCGCGCTGGTGACCATTCCGGTCATGCTCGCGGTGTTCGCACTGCTTCATCTGAAATGGCGGACGACGATCCTTGCAACCTGCGCCGCTATCCTGCTCGCGGGAATGGTCTGGAACGTATCGCCGGACCTGCGCGCCACCGGCAAGAAGTTTTTTACCGACTGGCAGCAAACCACGGTCCATAACTATCCGAGCGGAGTCGGTTCCCGGCTGGAATTCTGGCAGAAGTCGCTGCGCTTTATTGCGGAAGCTCCCGTGATCGGGCATGGCACCGGATCGACGCGCGGGCTGTTCGAAAAGGCGGCAGCCGGCCAGGTCGGCTTCCGCGCCGAGGTCGTGGCAAACCCGCACAATCAGACCCTGGCCGTGGCGATCCAGTGGGGCGTGTTCGGGATCGTCGTGCTGTTTGCGTTGTGGTGGAAGCATCTGACGCTGTTTCGCGGCGAGGGCCTCGCGGCATGGATCGGCCTGCTGGTGGTGGTGCAGAACATCTTCACCTCGCTGTTCAATTCGCATCTGTTCGATTTTCATGAAGGCTGGATCTACGTGCTGGGCGTCGGCGTCGCCGGCGGCATGGTGCTGGGGGCGAGGCGCGATACTGAACCCGTGGCTTCGCTTCCGTCCTGAGCCGGCGGAGCATGTGCGGCTACTTCGCGCCGATGCTGCTCCAGACCAGCCCGACGCCGGACAGAAACAGCAGCGCCAGCACCAGATCCCTGAAATTGCGGTCGCTCAGCGCGCGATAGGCCCGCGCGCCGAGCCACGCGCCGGTGATCGTCGCCGGGAACGCGATCAGGGCGAGCCAGATCACGTCCAGCCTGACGAGGCCCATGCCGGCCTGCAGGCATAACGCCGTGAACAGGACGGTCCAGTTGAAGGTCTGGAAAACGCCGCGGCGCTCGTCCTTGCCCCAGCCCCGCACGCTCGCCCACAAGGTCGGAAGCGCGCCGGACAGGCCGGCGAGGCCGCCGAGGATGCCGCCGGCAAATCCGATCGCGCCGTCCGCGATCCGGCCCCCGAAGGTGAACGCCATCGGTTTGCGCTGCAAATACAGCGCAATCGGAAACACCAGCAGCAGCACGCCGATGCTGAGCTTGAAGACCTGCGGATCGGCATAGGCGATCAGCAGCACGCCGAACGGAACGCCGGCGAGGCCGCCGATCAGGAATGGCCAGACCAGCGTCAGGTCGAAACTGCGCCACATCGCCGGCATCGTCGAGGTCTGGGCGACCACCGAACAGATCAGCACCAGCGGCACCGCGAGCGTGGGCGGCAGCACATAGAGCCAGATCCCCAGCGCCGTCATCGCCGTGCCGAATCCGACGAGGCCGGAGACGAATCCGCCGGAGAGCGCGCCGAGCAGCACCAGCACGTAGGCGAAAGTGGTCATTTGCGTCGTCATTCCGGGGCGCGAGTGAAACGAGCCGAACTATTGGGCGCCATTGCGCCCCTGAGAATCCCGCGATTCCGGGTTCGATGCTTCGCATCGCCCCGGAATGACAGCCTCTGAGTTGGCGGCGACGTTTACATCAAGCGACGGGTCGGTAGTATTGCCAAATCGGCATTGGCGTATTGCCCAACAGGAAAAAACATCATGGGAGCAACGTTTCTCATCTGCCACGGCGCCTGGTCGGCCGGCTGGGCCTGGAAGAAGATGCACCCGCTGATGGCGGCCAGCGGGCATCGGCTGGTGACGCCGACCTACACCGGTTTGGGCGAGCGCGCGCATCTGGCCAATCCGTCGATCGATCTCGAAACCCACATCGAGGACGTCCTCAACGTCATCAGGTACGAAGACCTGCGCGACATCGTGCTGGTCGGCCACAGCTATGGCGGCATGGTCGCCACCGGGGTCGCCGACCGCGCCCGCGATCGCATCGTCAAGCTGATCTATGTCGATGCCTTCGTGCCCGCCGACGGCCAGTCGCTGCTCGACCTGAACGAGGTGGCGCGGCCGCGCATGCAGGAGCTCAAGAACAGCGGCGACGGCTGGCGGGTGCCGCCGAACCCGACGCCGCCGGACACCTCGCCGGCCGACCTCGAATGGCTGAGCACGCGCCGCGTCCATATGCCGATCAAGTGCTTCGAGACCGGGCTCAGGCTGCAGGGCGGCGCGCTGACCCTGCCGCGCAGCTACATCTACGCCACGCGCATCACGCCGGCGGATACGTTTGGGCCATTTGCCAAGCAAGCCAAAAGCGATCCCGCGTGGCGCTATCACGAGATCGACGCCAGTCACTCGCCGAACGTCACCGCGCCGGAGGCGCTGATGGCGCTGCTGACGAAGATCGCGGCGGAGCCTGCGCGATGAAGCAGCTTCGGATCGGCGACATCACCATCGATACGGTGATCGAACGCGAAGGCCCGTGGCGGCGGCCGCAGGATTTCTTCCCGGCCTATGACGACGCCGTCTTCCAGCATCATCTGCCGGCCATGGAGCCGGAGGTGTACGACGCGGCGCTCGGGCTGATGGTCATCACCTACCAGACGTTTGTCGTTCGCACCCCGCGCCATACCATTCTGGTCGATACCTGCACCGGCGAGGACAAGGGCCACCCGCCGCCGTTCGATTTTCCGGGCAAGGAGCGCTGGCGCAACGAGCTGTTCGCGCTCGGCGTCGCCTACGAGAGCGTGGACTATGTGTTCTGCACCCACC
>JAUXWH010000218.1 GCA_030681365.1 Bradyrhizobium sp. | reverse complement strand
GTCATTCCGAACGCGAAGCTGGCCTACAACAACTCGCCCTCGTTCAACTGGACGCTCAATTTCCGTTGGCAGGTCTACGACGCGATGAAGGAAGCCGGCAAGGATGTCAGCAAGTACAACCGGGCCGAGCTGATGAAGCCGGAATACGACGATACGCCGCTGGGCATCGAAGCCGACGAACGCATCCGCACCTTCCAGGCGGATTCGGCCAAGCGGGCCGGCATCTTCCACCATCTGATCACGTTGCCGACCTATCACACGGCAGCGCTGTCGACCGACAATCTCGCGAAGGAGTATTTCGGCGAGCAGGGCATGCTGGGTTATGTGAAGAATGTTCAGCGCCAGGAGATCCGTCAGGGCATCGCCTGCGCCAAGCATCAGAACATGGCCGGCTCCGATATCGGCGACGACCACAAGGAGTATTTCGCCGGTGAAGCCGCTTTGAAGGCGGGCGGCGTCCACAACACGATGAACCAGTTCGGCTAACGGCACTAACGGTAACAGCAGGAGACGATCATGACCAAAGGCAGCAATTTCTGGGTGATTGGCGGCGAGTTCGGTTCGATGAACTTCCACAAGCTCGTGGAAGGCTCGGCCCAGGTACAGGGTCCGTTCAAGACCCGCCAGGAAGCCGAGGATGCCTGGCGCGTCGTCTCGGAAGAGAACCGGCACAAGGCCGGCGTGCGCTTCTCCATCGTGGAAGAGCCCGCCCGCGTCTCGGCGTAAGGCCTGTCGCTGACTACCCATAAGAAGACGTCCAGGGACGAGAGCGGCCCCATTCGGTAACCCCGGATGGGGCCGCTCGCGGTTTCTTCTCCCTCTCCCGCTTGCGGGGGAGGGCCGTGGTGGGAAGCCTCAAACGGGCTCGGACGTTGATGGAGCCCCCACCCGCCGCGCTGCGCGGGCCTCCCCAAGCGGGAGAGGCGAAGCAAATCCGTAAACCCTTGGGAACAAACAGCCTTTGCGCAAAACGTGGTTACTGATAGGTTAACCTTCGAGGATCCTCAGGACAAAGGCGATCAAGCGGATGTCAGACGCGCAGAATACCGGGAGCCAGGCCGTCAGCAGCACGCGTCCAGTCCGTCTGCGCGATGCCCTGCGGCAGGCGCGGATCGAGGCCGCCGACCGTACCGGAGTCGTGGTCGATCTGCGCGATGCCGAAGTCGCCCGGCTCGAAATTCTCAACGACGCGCTGGAGCCCTTGTTCGCGGAAATTCCCGAGAAGGTCGATCTGTTCGACCGCGGCATCAGCCAGGGCGATACGCCGCGGCTGTGGATCGATGTCGTCGCCCACGTGATGATGGGCCGCGACAAGCGCATCTATCGTTTCGTGCAGGATACCCGGTTCGGCCGCATCGTGATCGCGGAGTCGCATGACGTCCCCGCCATCGTCGATGCCGTCACCGACTACGTCGCCCGCCGCATGATCGAGCGCGAGCACGCGCTGGTGGCGACGCCCGCGCCGGAGCCGGTGGTCGTCGAGACGAAGCGCCGCAGCGGCTTCTGGACCTTCGTGCTCGGTTTCCTCGCCGGCGCGATCGCGCTGTTCGGCCTCGCGCTGTTCGCGGCGTTGCGGAATCTCTAGAACAGCCGCGTCTGCCTGATCTGGCGGACGCGCAGCGCATCGTCCACCCCCCGCACGGTCTGTTCGCATCGCCACGTGTCGCCCGCGCGGTCGATCGAAAACAGGTTGTAGGCCGCCGCCGGATAGCGGCCATGGGCCAGGGCGGAGGCCGACGGCACGCCGATGACAGGGATTTTTCCTCGTGGCCCGTCGATCCAGATCGTGGAATGAACGTGATCGTGCCCGTGCAGGACGAGCTCCACGCCGTGCCGCTGCAACAACGCGAGCAGATCAGCCGAATCGGTCAACCGCTTGAAGCGGGCATCCGAACGCAGGGGATGATGGACCAGCAGCACGCGAAACGCCGCTTCAGCCGCCAGCCCCGCCAGCATGCGCTCCAGCGCGGCGAGCTGGCTGCGCCCGAGCCATCCGGTGGCCATCAAGGGCGGCGTCGGGACCGCCGACGATGCGCTGATCAGCGCCAGCGGGCCGCGCCGGCGCAGCATTGGAAAGGCGACATCGCCATCGGGCGCCGCGTCGCCCCGGAGGTAATCCCCCCAGGCTTCCGCAAAGCGGTGCTGCGTGGCGCGAACATAGGCGTCGTGATTGCCGGGAATCACCGTGACGCGATCCGCCGCACCGACGCTTTCCAGCCAGGCCCGCGCCGGCGCAAACTCCGCGTCCAGCGCCAGATTGACGAGGTCGCCGGTCACCGCGATCTGGTCCGGCGCCTGGGCCTGCAGATCCGACACCAGTGCATCGAGCACGTCGCGGCGGTGGAACTTGTGCCGATTGCGCTTCCAGTTGAGATAGCCGAGCGCGCGCTTGCCCGCGAGGTCGCGCAACCGCGCCGCGGGCATCGGCGGCAAATGCGGATCGGACAGATGCGCCAGCGTGAAGGCCGCCATCAGGCCGGTCCGCTTCGGTTGCCTGCACGACGAAGCCGCTGCGCCATCATCTCCCGATACCCTCTGGAAATTCCTTCGAAAGTATTGGCAAGCCGGCCGGCGCGGCGCAAGGATCAAACGCGATGTCGGATGACCCGAGAGTGCGACGGCGATGAATCTGCAGAACCTGCGAACGACTTTCGAGCCGGCGCTGCGGCGGGTTTTCCATCTCTATTGGCGGTTCGCCCGCGGCATGACGCTCGGGGTCCGCGCCGTGGTGCTGGACCGCGATGGCAGGGTATTTCTGGTCAAGCACAGCTACGTCTCCGGCTGGCACCTGCCGGGCGGCGGCGTCGAGGTCGGCGAGACTTTTCGCGAGGCGCTGCGCCGCGAACTGGCGGAGGAGGGTGGGATCGAGCTGGCCGGCGAGCCGCCGCTGCACGGCCTTTTCCTCAACAGCCATGTGTCCCGTCGGGACCATGTCGCGGTCTACGTGGTCAGGCAATTCACCCAGGATCGGCTGCCCGAGCCAAACCGAGAGATCGTCGCCTGCGGATTTTTCGAGGCAAATACGCTGCCGACGGAGACAACTCAAGGCACCCGGCTGCGGATATCGGAAGTGCTGGAGGGCAGGGTGCCGATGGCGACCTGGCGTTAGGGAACGTTAGCGATCACTCCTTATGATCGGAGGTGAAGGTCTTAATGATTGATTAAGGAACGCTGATGAGCGCCGCGCTGGAACCCAAACGCCCCCCCGGCCTTCGCGGCGACCTGGCCGGCCTGGCGGAGGCGTTGGCGCAATTTGCGAAAGCCGAATTCTCCCCGATCGAATCCCCCGAGGTTGAACCGGCGCAGCCGCAGATTGCGGTGCTGGTGCCGTGCTTCAACGAGGAAGCCGCGGTTGCGACCGTGATCGCGGACTTTCGCAAGAGCCTGCCCCAGGCAAAAATCTACGTCTACGACAACAACTCTTCGGACCGTACCGCCGTGGTGGCGCGCGAGGCGGGCGCCGAGGTGCGCAGCGAACGCCGCCAGGGCAAGGGCCATGTGGTGCGGCGGATGTTCGCCGATGTCGATGCCGATATCTACCTGCTGGTCGACGGCGATGCGACCTACGACGCCGCCAGCGCGCCGCGCATGATCGAGATGCTGCTGTCGGACCATCTCGACATGGTGGTGGGCCTCCGCGTCGACCAGGCCGTGGCCGCCTACCGGCCCGGCCATCGCACCGGCAACTGGATGCTCACCAGTTTTCTCTCCGCGGTGTTCGGCCAGGCCTTCAAGGATATCCTTTCCGGCTACCGCGTATTCTCGCGCCGTTTCGTCAAATCCTTCCCGGTGCTGTCGGACGGATTTGAAATCGAGACCGAGCTCAGCGTGCATGCGCTCGAGCTGGCGCTGCCGGTCGCCGAAATCGAGACGCCCTATTACGCCCGGCCGGAGGGATCGTTCAGCAAGCTCAACACCTGGCGCGACGGATTTCGCATCCTCGGCACCATCCTGAAACTCTACCGGTCGGAAAAGCCGCTGCGCTTTTTCACAGCCATAGGAATCTTCCTGACGCTGGTTTCGATCGGCCTCGCGATCCCCGTCATCGTCACCTATCTCGAGGAAGGCCTCGTTCCGCGGTTGCCGACGGCGGTGTTGTCGATGGGCCTGATGATCCTGGCGGTGCTGTCGGTGTCGTCGGGGCTGGTGCTCGATACGGTGACGCGCGGACGGCGCGAGATGAAGCTGTTGGCCTATTTGTCCCAGCCCAACGCCAACAGGAACTGATCGGCCCTTCGAATTTAACGTGGGATGGGCGATGGACCGCGCGTCCGCCAGATGCTATCCCGCGCCCCAGCATGAACGACCTCTCCCTGACGATATTGGCCGAGACCCCCAGCGACGCGCTGCCGATCGAACGCCTGCACCAGCGCACCTTCGGGCCCGGCCGTTTCGCGCTGAGCGCCTACCGGCTGCGCGAGCATGTCGATCATTTGCTCGACCTGTCCTTCACCGCCCGGATCGGCACGCTGCTGGTCGGCTCTGTCAGGCAGTTGCCGATTTGCGTCGGCGACACCAAGGCATTGCTGCTGGGACCGCTGACGGTCGAGCCGCCGTTTCGCGGCCGCGGCGTCGGCCGCGCGCTGCTCGACCGCGCCCTGAAGGACGCCAGGGCCAGGGAGCATCGCCTCGTGCTGCTGGTCGGCGACGAACCCTATTACAGCCGCGTCGGCTTCAAGCCGGTTCCGAAGGGACTGATAACCATGCCCGGCCCGGTCGACTACAGCCGTCTTCTCGTCGCCGAGCTCGTCGAAGGCGCCTTCACCGGTGTCTCCGGCGCAATCCGCCCGGACTGGAGCCTGGCGAAGTAGCGCACCTTTAAGTGCGATCTGTAGATGGGGTAACGGGCTGACCCATCAACGTCATTGCGAGCGAAGCGAAGCAATCCAAGCTGCTACAGCGCAGGTATGGATTGCTTCGCCGCAAGGGCTTCTCGCAATGACGGTGATAGAGTTCTATCAGAACTTCAAATTCGCAAACGCCCGCACGCCGATGCCCGGCATCAGCACTTCATCCTTGTTGTACGACACCGAATTGCGGATGTTCTCGTTCAGCAGGTTGTTGCCGACCACGCCCACCATCATTTCGCGGGCGCCAAACCAGCTCGCATCGAGTTTCGTCTTGTAGCTGATTTCCGCCTTCAAGAGATTATAGCCCGCGGTCGGCGTTTCGCCGACGACGGCGATGTCGTTCTGCGCGAAGGCGTGCAGATAGTTGATCCGCGCCAGCCAGTTCGCATCGCGCCAGAACACGCCGGTGCCGGCGCGCACCGGGGGAATTCTCGGAACGTTGTTGCCGTCGGAGAAAGTGGCGCGGACCACGTCGAACTGGCTTTCGACGCCCCAGATGCCGCCGTGGAATTGGCCGACATCGAGCTGGCTCTGGAATTCGACGCCCCGGAAGGTGGCATCGCGCTGCGAGTAGACCGCCTGATTGAGCTCCAGCGGAGCAGCCGGATCCGCAGGATCGACGCAGGCGACTTCCTCGCAGGTGTTGCCGGTCAGGCGCCGGTAGATGAAGCCGTTGAACTTGGTGTAGAAGGCGGTCGCCTCGAACCGCAACGGGCCGGTTGTCCGCCGCAACCCGATTTCGACGGATTTGGCGGTCTCGATGCCGAGGTTGGGATTGCCGATGTCGAACGTGGCGGTCGCTTCGTGCGGACCGCGTGAGAAAAGTTCGGCGGGTTTCGGGGCGCGTTCCACATACTGACCGGTGATGCTGGCAACGAGGCCCCATGGCAGATCCTGGATCAGGCCGATGCTGCCGCTCTTCGGGGTGAAGGACAGGTTGCGCGCCGTCGGCGGACCGACATCGGCAGGATTGGCGGCCAGATCGAACAATTCGGGAATGAAAGAGGGCGTTGTTCCCGTGAGGTCGACGCGCTCGACGCGACCCGCGACCTGCGCCTTGGTCGTCTCGGTGAATCTCAATTCGCTGAATGCGTAGCCGGCGACCTTGGTGTTCTTGTTGGGATCGAACAGGCCGTTGAGCGGGGACCCTGGATCGTCGGGGCTCGACGCAGTCAGCTTCTGGTGGCTTGCCTGCAGACCGAGTGCGGTCGTCACCGTCGCAAAGCGCGCGTTGAACGGCATCAATTGGACCTCGACGCGGCCTTCGTGCTCCTTGTTGGTGAAGGTTTGCCGCGCGCCCAATGTCGTTGGATCGGCGGCATCTGCAAGCGCGATCTCGTTGTGCTTGTAATCGGTGGTGCCCGCCCAGAACCGGATCGCCTCGATCGCCGCGGCATCGGGTCGATACTCGCCCTTTGCCGTGATCTTGGTCTGGCGCGCATCGATGCGGGACTGGTGGTCGGACGCTTCGATGCCGGGGATATGATACACGGAATCGTTCTGCGTGACCGCGGCGCCGAAGAAGCCGCCGTCGAAGATATATGAGCCGCCGATCGAGCCGCCGGACGCCTGCGCGGCCGAATTGGGCTGGCGCCCGTTGACCGGCCGGGTCTGGTCGAACAGATACGGATAGCCCGGGATGTTGTAATCGCTGCTCTTGCGGCCGTAGGCGTCGGCATGCACGGCGAAATTACCGGCGCCGGCATCGAGCAGGATGGCGCCTTCGACGCCGCGATCGACCGAACTGACCGCCGTTCGCGTTTCCACGTTCACGCAAGGCGACGACGGCACATTCGCAAGCGGAGCCTTGGCAGGGAGTCCGTAGGTCTGGAACGGTGCCGCCGCGCAGGACGGCAGGGCATCGGGAATCCGGTTGTTGGTCGCGCTGACGACGCCGCCGATCGCCGTCGATCCATAGCGCAGGGTCGCGGGACCGCGGATCACCTCGATCTGGTTGGTCGCGAGCGGATCGATCGGGACGAAATGATCCTCGCCGAGATCCGAAACGCCGTTGCTGCCGATGCCGTTTTCGACGATGCCGACGCGATTGACGTCGAGACCCCGAATGATCGGCCGGGTCGCAGCGCCGGGCGCAAAGCTGGAACTGGTAATGCCCGGCTTGGAAAACAGGATATCGCCGAGCGTGCCGCCGCCCGAGCGCCGGATTTCGTCGTTCGGCACCACCGTGACCGTGGCGAACTGGTCGGCCACGATCGGCAGCACGCCTTGTTGAGGCGCTGCCGCGACCGGCGTGGGCTGCGGCGGTGCGGCGGGTTCACGATTGCGCCCTGGAACGGCGCGGGACACGCGCACCGGCGCTCGCGCGGGCCTGACGCTTCGCCGTACGATCGGGCTCGGTGCGGTTACCGTGATTTCCGGCAACTGCGTGGTCGGCCGTGCTGCATCCTGCGCCATCGCGCCGCTGCCCACCGTGCATAGCAATAGCCAGCTCGCTCCACCGAGGTGGAATGCCCGTCTTGTTAGGAATGTCATTGTCCAGATCCTGAGAGAGCCGCGATACGGAATTCGTTCTCGTTGACGAATTCGGAAAGCGCCTGCCGTCGATGTGCGACGGACCGATTTCGAAATATCCCGGCAGGATCGGCCGCGGATGACGCGGCGATCCCTTCAGGGAGCATCAAGCCATCGATGTCAGGAGGCGGGGGGCGCGCGAGGCTGGAACGCGACGCCGGCCGGCTTCAGATCGGCGAACGCGGCGTCGGTGACGAGATATGGAAATGCTTCGGCCTGCGGCAGCAGCAACGGCGGCGACGTCGCGAACAGCGCCGTGCCCGCCAGCGCGAGGACGGCGCAGATCGCGCAATCCTCGCCTGGGTGATGGCCGGAATCGTCGTGGGACGCCGGCAGGGATGCAGACGACTCGACGGCGTCGGATGTGGCGGCGGTAATGTCGAACTGCGGGGTGGCCGATGGAACGGCCTGCGCCGCGTCGGCGTGAAAATGCCCGAACGACAGCCCGAACTGCAGCGCCAGCGCCAACAGCGCCAGCCGCGAGCCGTGTTTGATGTTCGAGCGGAACCACTTCATGCCGACAGACGCCCCACATCGAACGGCCAGGGCATCCCGTGCGTCCAATGTTATATTATAACATCAGCCATCGCGTGACGGGTCAACGAGGGTCCGTGTCGGTCCGGCACAATCCCCGAGGCGTGTGTGATTTACGCAACGCTGGGCAGATCGGCGCAGGTTGAGGACCCGCGCACGCTTGGCGGCTGGCATTTTCTCCATTGACAGCCTCTTCAGTCTCATATGTTATGTTATAACATAACATAATATGCGGAACCCGTCATGTCGCGACGTCCCCGATTGGGCTTCCGTGCACTCAAGAGGCTGTTTGATCTCGATGCGCAAACTCCCCGTCACGGTCTTGTCCGGCTTCCTCGGGGCTGGGAAGACAACTTTGCTGAACCACGTGCTGAACAACCGTCGCGGCCTGAAGGTGGCGGTGATTGTGAACGACATGAGCGAGGTCAACATCGACGCCGACCTCGTCCGCGATGGCGGTGCGAACCTGTCGCGGACTGACGAGAAGCTGGTCGAAATGACCAATGGCTGCATTTGCTGCACGTTGCGCGACGACCTGCTGAAGGAAATTCGCTCGCTCGCCGAGAGCGACCGGTTCGATTACCTGCTGATCGAATCGACCGGCATTTCCGAGCCGCTTCCCGTCGCCGCGACGTTCGATTTCCGCAACGAGGAGGGCGACAGCCTTTCCGACGTCGCAGTGCTCGACACCATGGTGACGGTGGTCGATGCCGTAAACCTGCTGCGCGACTATTCCTCGACCGATTTCCTCAAGGATCGCGGCGAATCGCTCGGCGCCGACGACAAGCGCACGATGGTGGATCTCCTGGTCGAGCAGATGGAGTTCGCCGACGTGGTCGTGCTCAACAAGATCGACGATGCTTCCCATGAGCAGCTGCAGGCCGCCCGCAAGATCATTCGCGCGCTGAATCCCGCTTGCGATATCGTCGAGACCAGTTTCTCCAATGCTCCCTTCGACCGCATTCTCAACACCGGCCGTTTCGATTTCGAGAAGGCGCAGCAACATCCGCTCTGGTTCAAGGAACTGTACGGCTTTGCCGATCACACGCCGGAGACCGAACAATACGGCGTTAGCAATTTCGTCTATCGCGCGCGCCGGCCGTTCGATCCCGCGAAATTCCACCAATTCCTGAGGGAGACCTGGGCCGGCGTTATCAGGGCGAAAGGCCATTTCTGGATCGCCACCCGTCCGCAATGGCTCGGCGAACTCAGCCAGGCGGGCGCGATCGTCCGAACCGAGGGCCTGGGATTCTGGTGGGCCAACGTGCCCGCCGACCGCTGGCCGGACGATCCGTTCTGGCGGCAATCACTCAAGAAGAACTGGAACGAACTCTATGGCGACCGCCGGCAGGAGATCGTCTTCATCGGCACCGACATGGATCAGGACGCTATCAAGGCCCGGCTCGACGCTTGCCTTGTTCCCGGGAAACCGGGAATGCAGATCGAGGAATGGGCGAGGCTGTCCGACCCGTTCCCGAGATGGCGACGCGCCGATGAGGCGGCGTAAGGATCAGTCAGAATTGCCTGCGACCACGCTTGGTCGCCAACGTTGCGATCAGCGCCCCTCGCGCAACCACGTCGCGGCGAATGCGCCGAGTAGCAGCAAGAGGCCGATCAGGCCGGCGAAGATCGGCAGCACGCCGACGCCCTTGACCACGCTGGCATCGCGCATCCTGACGCCCATCCAGCCATCGCCGCGGAAAATGCCGGAGGCGCGCACCGGTACGATGCGCGGAACCTCGAAGCTGGAGCCGTCCACCAGGCGCCGCGCGTCGCCACCGGTGGCCTGCGCCAGCGGCTTGAGCATTTCGATGGTGGAGGTGACCTCGGAAAATTCCTTGGGATTGGTCGGGCCGACATTGATCAGCGCCTTCAGCGTGCCGTCGGTGGCCTGCCACAGGCCGAGTTCGCTGGCGGGGGTCGCCGAGCGCCAGGTGCCGGGTTCGCTGCTGGTGAGCGTCAGTTCGCGCGCGGCCCCGGAGGGCGAAGTCACCGTCACCGGCGGGACGCTGTCGGCCATGGTCTGGCGCAGCACCACGAGATCCTTGCCGCTGATCTGAAGCCGCAATGCTTCCTCGTCCAGGTCCGGCTGCTTCATCAGCCAGTGCGATGTCCGGCGCAGCAAATCGAGATGCGGCCCGCCGCCCTCATAGCCGCGCGCCCACAGCCAGATGTGGTCCGACAGCAGCAAGGCGACGCGGCCCTCGCCGAAGCGCGACAGCAGCAGCAGCGGCTTGCCGTCGGCGCCGGTCATCACCGGCGGCGTGATGGCGTTGCGGGTGTCGACGCTGCGGAAGAACCGGCTCCAGCGCGGCGGCTCGGTGGCCGAGCCTTCCAGCCCGCGCGTCACCGGATGGCGTTTTCCGGCGTCGCTCAAATGCGCGTAAAACGGCTTCTCGGTGACCCCGACGGGTTCGGCCGGCAACACCGAATCCAGCGGCGTGCGCCAGATGCTGGTGGTCGACGCATAATCGGGCCCCGCCGACACCAGCACCGCGCCGCCGCCGCGTACGTAGCGCGCGATGTTGTCGAAATAGGCGATCGGCAGCACGCCCTGGCGGGCGTAGCGGTCGAAGATGATCAGCTGAAAATCGTTGATCCTCTGTTGAAACAGTTCGCGGGTCGGAAACGCGATCAGGCTGAGTTCGTTGATCGGCGTGCCGTCCTGCTTCTCGGGCGGGCGCAGAATCGTGAAATGCACGAGATCGACGCTGGCGTCGGATTTCAAGAGGTTGCGCCAGGTGCGCTCGCCGGAATGCGGCTCGCCGGAGACCAGCAGCACCCGCAACCTGTCGCGCACGCCGTCGATCGCCACCACCGCGCGGTTATTGACCAGCGTCAGTTCATTCTCCAGCGGTGAGGCCTCGATCTCGACGATGTTCTGGCCGGCATGCTTGATGCCGACATCGATATTGACGGTCTGGCCGCTCGCCACGGTGCGCTCGTTGATCACGTCGCCGTCGCGGCGCACCACGATCCGGGCGTGCTCGCCGCTGACGCCCTGGTCGTCCAGCCGGTAGGTAATGGTCTGCGTCTGTCCGACGATGCCGAAGCGGGGAGCTGCGGAAATCGCGATGCGGCGGTCGCGTTCGTCCTTGCGCCCGGTGATCAGGGCATGCACCGGGGCCCGGACTCCGACCGCCGCGGCATTGGCGGGACTGTCAAGCCCCCGGCCGACGGTGATCAGGAAGGCGCCGGCGACGCGATCGACCGGAACGTCCGACAGCGCCGACGACAGCGCGCCGAACAGTCTGGTGCCGTCGGTTTCGCCGTCGGCCTGTCCGGCCTCGACGACGCGAACCTCGACGCCCTTGATCTTCTTGAGGCTGTCGACCAGCGCCTCGCGCGCTCTGTCGGTCTCGCGGGTGCGCTCGCCGAAATTCTGACTCGGGCTCCTGTCGATCACGACGGCGGCGACCGACGACAGCGGCTCGCGGTCCTCGCGGGTAAACGACGGATTGGCCAGCGCCAGCAGGATCAGCGCCAGCGCGGCGACGCGCACGGCGGCCCCGCGGGCGCGGGCCAGCAACAGCACCACCGCGATCACGGCGATAGCGGCCAGTGCGATCCAGAGCACCAGCGAGGGGACGAGCGGGGTGAAGGCGATGCCGTACTGCATTATTTATCCAGCCACAGGTCGTCATCCTGAAGTGCGCGTCGCCCTTGCGACGCGCCTCGAAGGATGGCTGATTTGCGCGTGCTCCCATCCTTCGAGGCTCGCCCAGCGGTGCAAATGCACCGCGTGGCTCGCACCTCCAAGACGAACGCGATTGCGTTCGCTCGGGGATGACGGCGGTGCTCGGCGGTGCTCATTGCCCCAGCCGTTCGATCAGCGCCGGCGCGTGCACCTGGTCGGCCTTGTAGTTGCCGGTCAGCGTGTACATCACGATGTTGACGCCGGCGCGGAAGGCGAATTCGCGCTGCCGCGGTTCGCCCGGCGACATCGGCAGCATCGCCTGGCCGTCCGAACGCAGGGCCCAGGCGCCGGCCAGATCGTTCGAGGTGATGATGAGCGGCGAGACGCCGTCGCCGCCGCGGGCCGGCCTTGAGGCAGCCTCGTCGTCTTCATCGCGCGGCAGGGTCTCGACCCAGGTCTGGCCCGAGGTGAAGCGGCCGGGGAAATCGCGCAGCAAATAGAAGGTTTTGGTCAGCACATGCTCGCGCGGTACCGGCTCGAGTTCGGGAACGTCGAGCGAGGAGAGAATGCTGCGCAATGCCAGCATGCCCGGCGTCTGCGATGCGCCATTGGCGCCCGGCGGCGCCTCGATGGCGTCGCGGGTGTCGAACAGCACGGTGCCGCCCTGCTTCATGTAGGCGTCGATGCGGTTGATGGCGTCCTGCGCCGGCTTCGTAGCCCCCGGCAATACCGGCCAGTAGATCAGCGGGAAGAACGCCAGTTCGTCGCGCGCCGGATCGATGCCGACGGGATCTCCGGCTTCCAGCGCGGTGCGCTGCGCCAGAAACAGGGTCAGCCCTGATAGCCCCGCCTTGACGATGGAGTCGACGTCGGCGTTGCCGGTGACGACATAGGCCAGTCGGGTTTGCGAGACCGCCTTGAGGGCGAACTCGTCCGAGGTCTCGGCGCGCGCATCCCGCGGGGTGGCCACGACCGTGGACAGCGCCAACGCGAACGCCAGTGCGGCGGGCACCGCGCGCCGCCGCAACAGCGCCGCGAGGCCGGCGCCGAGCAACGCGACGATCACGGCATCGACCAGGAACAGCGCCAGCGACGAGGCCAGCAGAATTCCCCGGAGGTCGCGCGGTTCGGCATTGGTGTAGCTGGCGCGTTGCGCGCGCAGCGAAGCGGTGTCGAGCGGCGCGATGCGGTCGGCCGCCGCCAGCGCGTTGACCGCGAGCGCGCCGTCGGCGGGACCATAGAAGCCGGGCGGATGATCCGGCGTCGCGCGGTCCCGGAAGTCGGCGCGCAGCGGCTTCGCCGTGGAGGGCGGCGGTCCGAACGCGCCGAAGCCATCGAGCGTACGCAGCGGCGCCACCGTCTCCGCGCCGGCTTCGCCCGCGACGCCGGCGCCCGGCGTGGAGGTGTAGCCGGACACATCGACGATCCGCCGCAGCATCTCGACGAAGCTGCCGGACATCGGCAGGTCGGACCAGCGCATGTCGGCGCTGACGTGAAACAGGCTGACCACGCCCTTGCCGCGATGCTCGCCGGTGACCAGCGGCGTGCCATCCTCCAGCGAGGCCCAGCTTCGGGTTGCCAGCGCCGCGTTGGGCTCGGCGAGCACTTGCCGGGTGACGGTGACATCCTTCGGCACCGCGAGCCCCGCGAAGGGCCCGTCGGCCGCGAACGAAGACAGATGCTGCGGCTTTTCCCAGGTGAGGCTGCCGCCGAGGCTGCGTCCGCCGCGGCGCAGCTTGACCGGCACCAGATCGTCGTCGGCCTGCGCCAGCCGCGGGCCGGCGAACCGCACCAGCACGCCGCCTTGCTCGATCCATGCCCCGATGCGCTCGCGAATTTCGGGCGACAGCGTGCCGACATCCGCCATCACGATCATCGGCAGCTTCTGGTCGAGAAACTGCGTGATCGCCAGTTGCGGCGAGCCGCGATCGCCGAGCCGCACGTCGGCGAACGGCGCCAGCGCGCGGGTCAGATAGAACGTCGAGGCCAGGAGCGGCTGCGCGGTGTCGGTGGTCGATCCCGAGACGATGCCGATCGCGCGGCGGCGCCAGCGCTTGTCGAGCAACTGCACCGCGCCGGCGGACCGCTCGCCGGATATATCGAGCCGGGAAATGTCGTTGCGCAACTCGACCGGAAGATCGAACGACGCTTCGGCCTCGCGATCCCCGGGCGCAAACCCGTAGCGCGCCTCGCCGATCGGCGACCCCTTCTGGTCGATCGCGCGCACCACGCCCGCGGCGACGCCGCCGCCGGTGCGCAGCACCTTCACCGTCATCTTCGCCGCGGCGTTTTCGGCCGCGACCAGAGCGAGCGCCGGGGCGGTGCCGCCTTCATAAACCGTCAAGCTGCGGTCTCCGATGGTCTTGCCGAGCACTTCGAGAAATTCCGGTCCGCGCCCGGTATCGACGCCATCCGACAGCCAGACGATCTCGGAGTCGCCGGTGACCTTCAGGAAACGCTCGAGCGCCGGCAAGGTTTCCACCCGCTCGACCGAATAGGGTTTGGGCGCGAGCTGGCGCAGCGCTACCCGCGCGGTGCCCGCCGGCATCAGGGTGATGTCGCGCGTGGGTTCCGACAGCGGCACCAGCGTGACGCCGCGCCGGTCGTTTTCGGCGTTGGCGATCAGTTCGTCCGCGGCCTTGATCCGGGTGTCCCAGCTCGCCGCCGCGCTCCAGCCGTCGTCGAGCAGGATCACCAGCGGCGCGCTGGAGCCGGCGAGGCCGCTTTGCGGATTCCAGATCGGCCCGGCCGCCGCCAGGATCACCAGCGCCGCTGCGGCGAGCCGCAGCAGGGTCAGCCACCATGGCGTGCGCGAGGGCGTTTCCTCCTTCGGCGCAATGTCGAACAACAGCCGCGTCGGCGGAAACTCGAGGCGCCGCGGACGTGGCGGCATCACCCGCAACAGCCACCACAGCACCGGCAGGCTCAGCAGTCCCAGCAACAGGAAGGGCTGGGCGAAAGCGAGGGGGAATCCGGCGATCATGCGCGTTGCCCCACCTTGACGGTGGCGCCGCGCGCGCTGCCCTTGCTCACCATCATGCCCGAATGCAGGAACAGCAGCAGCTCGGCGGCCGAACGGCTGGTGGTGTGGGTCGAGAACAGCCAGTCGAGCTTGTTGGTCTCGGCGCGAATTTCGGCCCGGTGCAGCGCCACGCGCGCCACGTAATCATCGGCCCATTTCTCCGCGCGGCCGGCGGTGATGACGCCGCCGCCTTCCGGTTCGACGAATTCGATCCGTCCGGAATAGGGGAAGGTTTCCTCGGCCGGATCGACGATCTGGATCAGCGTGCCGTGCGCGCCGGAGGCCGACAGGCCGGCCAGCATGGTCCTGATCTCGGCCATCGGCGACCAGAAGTCCGACAGCACCACGATCTCGGCCAGCGCCGCGGGCACGAAGGATGGCGGCAGGCTGAGCCGGGCCGCGCCGTCATGCAGCATCGCCTGCGCCATCTTGTCGATCACGCTGCGGCTCGCGGTCGGATTCATCAGGCCGGGAATGCCGACGCGTTCGCCGCCGGCGACCAGCAGTTCGGCGAGCGCGAAGGTCACGATCAGTCCGCGTTCCAGCTTGCTATCGCGGGCCTGCTTCGACGCGAACGCCATCGACGGCGAGCGGTCCGGCCAAAGCCACACCGTATGCGAGGCCTCCCATTCCTGC
>JAUXWH010000211.1 GCA_030681365.1 Bradyrhizobium sp. | reverse complement strand
TACCAACTATCCCAACTTCATTTTATTGCGGTGTATCAATGGTTTATTACACCCAACAAGTTGTGGGGGTGAAACCCCCATCCTAAAGGATGGGGACGCACGCCATGGGCGGTGCGCACCCCATGAGGATGGGATCCTTCGACTAATGGGTTCGCGCCAGCCTCGGGGTCCACCCGGCGGCAGATGATCAGACGACGGCGGCCCCGACCGCCAAGCCAGTAACCGCCGTCGTCCTCCACCACGAGCAATCCCCTTTGAACAGAGACCACCCATGGCTTCGATGACTCTGACTCTGCCTTCCAACAATGCAAGCCCGCCTACGCTTTCCATGCTGGGGCCGGCGCATGGCGCCATCCTCGCGCTCGATCTCGGCACGAGCACCGGCTGGGCGCTGCGCACCTCGGACGGCCTGATCACCAGCGGCACCGTGTCATTCCGGCCGAGCCGCTATGACGGCGGCGGCATGCGGTACGTGCGCTTTCGCACCTGGCTCGATCAGCTGGGCAAGGACGCCGGGCCGCTCGCCTCCATTCACTTCGAGGAAGTGCGCCGGCATGTGGGCACGGACGCCGCGCACCTCTACGGCGGCTTCCTCGCGACGCTCACCGCCTGGTGCGAGCAGCGCGACATCGCCTACCAGGGCGCGCCTGTCGGCACGATCAAGCGACACATCACCGGCAAGGGCAATTCCGACAAGGCGGCGGTGATCGCTGCTGTACGAGCCCGCGGCTATGCGCCGGCCGACGACAACGAGGCCGACGCCATCGCCATCCTCCTTTGGGCGATCGAAACGCAAGGAGGCGTGCGATGAGCGCCGATCAAATGCTCGCGCGCGCAGGGTGCGTCATCAGCGAGCGCCGACAAGCCTACGGCGATCCCAAGGTCGTGATGGCGGCCATCGCGGCCCGTTGGTCGATCACGCTCGGTCATCCGGTCACCCCGGCGCAGGTCATCCTGTGCATGATCGATCTGAAGGTCGCTCGTCTGGCGCATGATCCCGATTACCTCGATGGCGCCGTGGACGTCATCGGCTACGCCGCCCTGCTGCCGGAGGTCATCCAATGACATGGCTTCCCAGGGGCTATGGCGGCGAGCGGCGAGCGCCGGATCAGGTCAAGCGCGACGGCTGGCGGGATCACGGCCTGCTCGCCGTTTCCATCCACGACCAGCGGCTGACCTGGCCCGAGCGCGAGCTCGTCAAACTGCTTGGCCAAAAACTCTATGGCAGACGCGCCGATGAAGATCACAGTAGACGAGAGGTGCGCCGATGATCAGGGGACGCAAGAGAAAGCCTGGCGCGCGGCACGCCTGCGGCAAGCGCATCCGCGGTGAGACCGAACGCGAGGTGATGCAGACGGCGCTCGAAGCCCGCCAGCGCCATTACCGGATCGGCGCCAGTCGAGCGCGCGACGAACGGCTGGGGACATCCCTCGGGCGGCTGTCGTTTCAGGAGCTGATCAGCGCCCGGCAGTATGACGCGGGTCTGCGGTTCGCTGAGCTCTATCAGCGTCATCACATGACGCTCGGCTTGCCCATGCCGCATCCGCAATCGCCGGCGGGACTCATGATCGCCGGTGGTAGCTTCGGCGGCTCGCTCAGTGAGATCGATCCCGCGGTGATCGCGCGTCTGCGCAACCGCTTCGACGCCGCGACGAAAGCCATCGATGAAT
>JAUXWH010000186.1 GCA_030681365.1 Bradyrhizobium sp. | reverse complement strand
GACCGAGGAGATGCGCGTCGCCAATGCACCGACGCGCCGCTTCTTCGTCGCCGATCGCCAGAGCGGACCGGTGCTTCTGAAATACGCGCCCGAGCACATCAAGATGGACATCCTGCCGCGGATATGCCGCGGCGATGTCTGTTTCGCCATCGGCATGAGCGAGCCGAATTCCGGCTCCGACCTGTTCGCCGCCAAGACCAAGGCGACCAAGACCGACGGCGGCTTCCTGATCAACGGCACCAAGATCTGGACCTCGTCGGCGCACATCGCCGACTACATGATTGCGATCTTCCGCACGTCGCCGCCCACGAAGGAGAACCGCCGCCACGGCCTCACCCAGTTCCTGGTCAAGATGAAGCAGCCGGGCATCCAGGTGAACCCGATCGGGCAGATCACCGGCCAGTTCGAATTCAACGAGGTGGTATTCACCGACTACTTTGTCCCTGACGATCACATGCTCGGCGAAATCGACGGTGCCTGGAAACAGGCGACTTCCGAGCTTGCCTATGAGCGTTCCGGCCCCGAGCGGTTTCTCGAAACCTATTACGTGCTGACCGAACTGGTGCGCGCGGTCGGTCCGAGTCCGGATACCCGCAGCGCCGAAGGCATCGGACGGCTGGTGGCGCAGCTGCACACCATGCGGCGGATGTCGGTGTCGGTCGCGGGCATGCTGCAGGCCGGCAAGGAGCCGGTCGTGGAAGCTTCCATCGTCAAGGACATCGGCACCATCTGGGAGCAGCAATTGCCGCACCGGGTTCGCGATCTCGCCGCCTTCGTCGAGGAGACCGCCACCAACCGCGAGACGCTGGAACACCAGCTCTCCTTCGCGATCAAGACCGCGCCGAAACTCACCATTCAGGGCGGCACCACCGAGGTGCTGCGCGGCATCATCGCCCGCGGGCTCGGGCTGCGCTGAGGCAGGCGCTTTCTTACTTACCTCTGCCCTTGCGGGAGAGGGGGCGCACCTTCTTCGTTGCACGACTTTCATTCATCTTGGAGACAGGCACATGACCAAATTCACAGACATCGGCGTCGAGAAGCACGGCCACGTCGGCCTGATCGAGATCCGGCGGCCGCCACTGAACTTCTTCGACATCTCGCTGATCAACCAGATCGCCGATGCGCTGGAAGAGTTCGACAGGGACATCGAGATTCGTGCCTCGGTGCTCGCGGCGCAAGGCAAGGCGTTCTGCGCCGGCGCCAATTTCAACGATCCGGCGCGGCAGGCGCAGGAAGCGGCCGAAGCCAAGGCCGATGCGAAGGGCGATCCGGCCGACAGCCTCGGTTCGATCAACAGTCTCTATCTCCACGCGGTGCGCATCTTCCGCGCCAAAAAGCCTGTTGTCGCGGCCGTGCAGGGCGCGGCCATCGGCGGCGGCCTCGGCCTTGCCGTCTCCGCGGACTTCCGCGTCACCTGCCCCGAGGCGCGCTTCTCCGCCAACTTTACAAAGCTCGGTTTTCATCCGGGCTTCGGGCTGACCACGACGCTTCCCGAACTGGTCGGCAAGAACAATGCCGAACTGATCTTCTACACCAGCCGCCGCGTCACCGGCGAGGAAGCCACCCGCATGGGCCTCGCCAATCTCTGCGTGCCGCAGGACCAGGTCCGCGCCGAGGCGATGAAGCTCGCCGCGGAGATCGCCGAATGCTCGCCGCTCGGCCTGCTCTCGACCCGTGCCACCATGCGCGCCGGCCTCGCCGACCGCGTGCTCGCCGCCACCAACCACGAACTCGCCGAACAAAGCCGCCTGCGCGCGACGGAAGATTTCAAGGAAGGCGTGAAGGCGACCGCCGAGCGCCGGGTGGCGAATTTCAAGGGGCGGTGAGCTTTCCCCTCTCCCGCTTGCGGGGGAGGGTGCCGAGCGATAGCGAGGCGGGTGGGCGCTCTCTCAACGAATCCCGTCGTTGAGAGAGCCCCCACCCCAGCCCTCCCCCGCAAGAGAGCGGGAGAGGGGCGCACCGTCGGTGTTGGAGCAACGAGTTCTAACGCTTCCTCCGCACCACCAGCGCGTCCACGATCGTCACGCCCTGCCCTTCCGGATGCACCAGCACCGGATTGAGTTCGATCTCGGAAATCTCGCGCGCATGTTGCGCCGCCAGCACCGATACCTGCGCGATCAATTGCGACAGCGCCGCAACGTCGGCCTTCGCAGCGCCGCGAAACCCGTTGAGCAAGGGCGCGGCCTTCAGCTCCGCCAGCATCGCGCCGGCTTCATCAGCGCTCACCGGCGCCGGACGATAGACCACATCCCTGAACAATTCCGTGGTGATGCCGCCGAGGCCGACCATGATCATCGGCCCGAACGTGGCATCCAGCAGCGTGCCGACGATGATCTCGACACCCTTTTTCGCCATCGGCCCGACCAGCACACCCTGGATATCGGCATCCGGCCGGTGCCGCTGCGCGCTGTTGAGCAGCGCCTCGAACGCCAGAAACACCTCGCCCTTGGTCGCGATGCCGACGCGCACGCCGCCGACTTCGCTCTTGTGCGGGATGTCGCGCGACTGGATCTTCATGACCAACGGAAAGCCGGCAGCCGCGACCGCGGCATCGAGCCCGCTCTTTTCGGTCACCAGCGCTTCATCCGGCAGCGCAATGCCGGCGGTGCGCAGCAGCGCCTTGCTGTCATGCTCGGAAAGCGTTGCGGACATCAGGTGCGCCGAGAGGTCCCGCAGCGGTGACGTCGCCGCATCGACCGGCGGCGCCATCCGAAATCTCGCGCGCTCCACCATCCGCTGCATCGCCACGCCGGCATGCGTCAAGCCGGACAGCACCACGGCGCCGCAGGCCGCGAACTCGCTGCGCGCAAAGGCCGACGGCAGCGTGTAGGAGTAGAACACGATCGGCTTGCGCCGCGCATCGATCACCGGCTTCAATTCGGCCTGCTTGAACGGCACGCGCGTGTCGCTCGACAGAGACAGCACCGCCAGGATGGCATCGACCTCGTCGGACCTGCTGAGCAGGTCGATACTGTGCTGCAGGCCGCCCGAGTGCACGCCCTGCGCGGTGACGTCGATCGGATTGCCCGCCGCGCCATAGGACGGCAGCAGCTTCCTGATTTCGGTCTGGATCGTTTCCGACAGTTCCGGTACCTGCAGCCCCTGCAGAGCGACCGTATCCGCGCCCCAGATCCCCGCCCCCCCCGACACCGTGAGCACGGCGACGCGGTCGCCTTTCGGCAGCGGGTTGGTGGTCAGCAGCGCCGCGATGGTGACGGCTTCGTCGAGATCGTTGGAAACGATAAACCCGTACTTCGCAAACACCGCGTCGTAAGCGGCGGACCAGCCGGCCATGCTGGCGGTATGCGAGGCGGCCGCGCGCTCGCCGGCGCTGGAGCGGCCGACCTTCGTCACGATGACGGGCTTTCCGAACTCCGCCGCGCGGCGGGCGGCAGCCAGAAACCTGTCGACGTCGCGGATGCCCTCGATGAACAGCAGGATCACGTCGGTGGAGGCATCCTGCACCATGTATTCGAGGAATTCGCCGGCGCCGAGATCAGACTCGTTGCCCGCGCTGACGCAATAGCTGATCGCCACCCCAAGCGCTTTCGCGCGATGCTTGATGGCAAAGCCGATGCCGCCCGATTGCGCGACGATGGCGATCCGTCGCGCGGTCGCCACCAGTGGCACATGGCCCGGCTTGACATCGACGGTCGGACTGAAGGTCGCCGCGACTTTCTGCACCTCGCTCAGGAATCCTTCGGCATTGGGACCGGAAATCCGCATTCCCGTTCGTTTCGCCAGCGCGACGATGGCATCCTGCATCGCCGCACTGTCGCCGCCCTCTTCCGCAAAGCCCGAGGAGATGATGACGGCATTCTTGACGCCGACCGCCGCGCATTGCTCGAGTGCTGTGAGCACGGCGCGGGCTGGAATGATGACGATAGCGAGATCGATCGGCTGGCCGACATCGGCGATCGAGGCAAAACACTTCAGCCCGTCGATATCTGGGTAATTGGGGTTGATCGGATAGATCTTGCCTGGATACTCGTTCTTGCGCAGCATCGACAACAGCCGCCCCGGAATCTTCTCCAGGTCGCGCGACGCCCCAATCAGCGCGATGCTGTCAGGCGCGAAGAAAGAGTCGAGCGGATGCGGCATGCGGGGCGGCCCTTATTCTTTTTCACGCGCAACATCTTTAACTTGAAACGAGGCTCTTGAACGTCATTGCAAGCGAAGCGAAGCAATCCATAGCTGACAAGGAAAGAAAGAATGGATTGCTTCGTCGCAAGGGCTCCTCGCAATGACGTTGAAAGGCCAGTGCGTAGCCCGAACGGCACTTGCGGCCTCACGCCACCAGGCGGAACGTCACGCCGCCGAGTTCGAACGAATCGCCCGACACCGCACAGCCCCTGGCCCTGGCGGCATCGCGCACGCCAGCAACATCACCCACCCTGAACGTCAGCCCGCTCATGATGTCCGCTGCGCCATTCACAAAACGGAAACTCGCATTGGGCAGCTTCAGCTCCGGCTCGCCGTTCCTGCCCGTGCTGACGGGAATTCCGATGATCCTGCCCCAATGCGCGGCCAGCACCTCGGGCTCCGGGCTTTCCATCTCCACCCCGGTCAACGCCAGCGTCACATCCTTGCGAATCGACTTCTGCCAGTCCGGCCCGGCCGGCGGGTAGGGCCCCAGAATATTGTCGCTGCCGGCGGTGTGGTTGAATTCGATGAAGGCGGCGCGGCAATCGCGCGGGTGCAGCTGCACGCCGTGATAGGGCGCGTGGTCGATCACGTTGGCGGTGCGCACGCCCATCCTGGCGGCATGCGCGCCGCGTTCGTCGGGGTCGTCGCAGCAGAATATCGCCATGTAGCCGCCGCGGCCGCCGGTCTTTTCGATGAAGCGTCCCGCCGCGGTGCCGGGCTGGAACGGCGCCACCACTTCGAGCAGGATGGTATCGACCGGCAGCAGCGCGTTCTCCAGGCCATATTTGGCGACGTTGCCGTCGCGGTAGCAAATATTCAGTCCCATGATGGCGGCGATATCGCCGACAACGGGCTCGATGGCAGGCGCCACCAGGCAGATCTGCCGCAGCCGCATGAAACCCGCCATCTCAATCCCCCTCGATCAATGGCCCTGAAATACGGGCTTGCGCTTTTCGACGAACGCCTTGGCGGCTTCTTTGTGGTCGGCGGTCTCGCCCGAGCGCGAATGATGCATCGCTTCGGCATCGAAACACGCTTCCAGCGACATGTGTTCGGCGTTGTTGATGTTCTTCTTGATGTAGCCGAGCGTGATCGAGGGACCCTGCGCCAGCGACATCGCCAGATCATGCGCGGCCTGCTCGACCTCGGCGTCGGGAACGACTTTCGTCACCAGGCCGAGCGCCAGCGCCTCCTGCGCCGACAGCACCGGCGACATCAGATAGAGCTCGCGGGCGCGGGCGCTGCCGAGCATTTGCGTGAGGAAATAGGTGCCGCCGTAATCGCCTGACAGACCGACCTTGGCGAAAGCCGTGGTGATCTTGACCGACGCCGAAGCGACGCGGAGGTCGCAGGCCAGCGCGATCGAAAGGCCGGCGCCGGCGGCGGCGCCATCGACCTGCGCCACCACGGGCTTCTGCATCTCGTGCAGGATGCGCGAAACCTCCATGCCGCGCCGCAGATTGGTCTTCTTGGCCTCGAACGGCAGCGGCGCCCGCCCCTCCGCCATCGACTTGACGTCGCCGCCGACGCAGAAGGTGCCGCCGGCGCCCTTGAGCAGCACGGCGCGAACCTCGTGATCCTCCGCCGCGCGCCGCGCCGCCGCCACCAGCCCCAGCGTCATGTCCGGATTGAGCGCGTTGCGCCGGTCCGGGCGGTTCATGGTGATGGTGAGCAGGCCCTGGTCGAGATGCTGCAGGACGATTTCGTTGTTCATGGGTGTTTCCTTGGTGTCGTTATTTGTCTGCTCAGGTGTCTCACCGTCATTGCGAGCGCAGCGAAGCAATCCATTCTTCCTTTGTGGGTCTATGGATTGCTTCGTCGCAAGGGCTCCTCGCAATGACGGCCTGCGGCCGTCATTTCTTCACCAGCGGGCAGCGCGACGCTTCCAGCGGTTGGAACGCATCGCTGCCGGAAACCGTGCCGACCAGCTTGTAGTAGTCCCAACGTCCCTTGGACTCCGAAGGCTTCTTGACCTCGAACAGGTACATGTCGTGCACCATGCGCCCATCGTCGCGGATCTTGCCGTTCTTGGCGAACATGTCGTTGATCGGCGTCTCCTTCATCACCTTGATCACCGCCGCCGCATCGGTGGTGCCGGCGGTCTTCACCGCTTTCAGGTAATGCAGCACCGAAGAGTACACGCCGGCCTGGGCGGTGGTCGGCGGCCGCTTCCGGCGTTCGGTGAAGCGCTTTGAAAACGCACGCGTCTCATCGTTGAGATCCCAGTAGAAGGCTTCGGACAACAGCAGGTTTTGCGCGATCTCGAGGCCGATGCTGTCGATATCGGTGATGAAGACGAGCAGCGGCGAGGCCTTCTGCCCGCCCTTCATCAAGCCGAACTCGGCAGCCTGCTTGATCGCGTTGTTGGTATCGCCGCCGGCATTGGCGAGACCGATCACCTTGGCCTTCGACGCCTGCGCCTGCAGCAGGAACGAAGAGAAGTCCGAGGTATTGAGCGGATGCCGCACGCTGCCCAGCACCTTGCCGCCATTCTTCACCACCACATTGGTGGTATCCTTTTCCAGCGCCTGTCCGAAGGCATAGTCGGCGGTCAGGAAGAACCAGGTGTCGAGGCCGGACTTGACCGCCGCAAGCCCCGTCACATTGGCCTGCCCATATGTGTCGTAGGTGTAATGCACGGTGTAGGGACCGCACGCCTCATTGGTGAGCGCGACCGTGGCCGGTCCGTTGAAAATGATGAGCTTGTTGCGTGCTTTTGCGATCTCGCCCGCGGCAAGCGCGGTTGCGGAAGCCGCCACATCGAAGATCATTTCCACGCCCTGGTTGTCGAGCATGTCGCGCGCCAGGTTGGACGAGACGTCGGCCTTGTTGAGATGATCGGCGACGACGATCTCGACCTTGCGGCCCAGCACCTCGCCGCCAAAATCCTCCACCGCCATCTTCGCCGCGGTCTCGCTGCCCGCCCCGGTGATGTCGGCATAAAGCCCGGACATATCGAGGATGCCGCCGAGCTTCAACGGAGGTTTTGCCTGAGCGAAGGCCGCTGTTGCCGACAACACCAGCACCGATGCCAGAACACCCGAAAACAACCGTCTCATCAAAGCCTCCCTGCGAAGGGCCGCATTCGTTGCGGCCTCACTTCTGTTGCTGCGATCATGCCGGAAGCGCCACGCAGCAGCAAGGCGCGCGGCGGCGCGGCAGGCATGCCGTGGCTTTGCGAGAGCGATCATTTTCCGCAAAGCGGAATGGTCGCAAAAGACCCTATCAACGCGTCGTCCCTGCGAACGCAGGGACCCATACTCCGTGCACCATCGTTCGGGTACGGATGTAGAAACCTTCTGCACAATAAACGTCGGGCTATGGGTCCCTGCGTTCGCAGGGACGACGATGGTGTTTCAGACGCAGAACGCCGCATAACGCCCATTCACCCCAGCAGCCCTTTCCCCGGCACATGGTTCAGCTCCAGCCTGATGCCATCGGGATCCTCGAACAGCAGCGAGTAATATCCCGGCGCCCATTGGTCCTCGCGCGGCGCGCGGATGATTTTGATGCCGTCGAGCGTGCCGAGGAAGGCGTGCAGTTCGTCGACATCGGCGCGTTCGCGGGCGCGGAAGCACAGATGGTGCAGGCCGACGCGATTCTGCTCGAAGGCTGCGCCCGCATGCTCCGGCAACGGCGCGCGGATGCCGACCGCGGTGCGGCCCCCGACGCAGTAATAGGTCGTCTCGGTATCCATCACCGGCTTCAACCCGAGAAACGGCAGCAGCTTTCTGTAGAACGCGCGGGAGCGCTCGAAATTCGACGCGGTGAGAAAAACATGCGCGATGCCGTTGACTTCCATCGTCTTCCCCTTCGTTAGCAGACCAATCTCGGCTAAACTCTACGCGCCGATCGCCGCCAGCTTACAGGAACAGGTCCGATCCCAAGCAGCATTCACCCGGTGACCCCAGCGCAGGCGCTATGCGCCGGGTTTGCCGTGGCATTGGTGGGGCTGCTTGCCGCCGCACCGGCTGATGCGGCAGGCTGCTCGTTCGAACCGCAGGGCGAGGGCCGCGTCGCCGCCGTGATCGATGCGCGCACCTTTCGGCTAACGGACGGCCGCGAGATCAGGCTCCTCGGCATCGAGCCGGTCGCCGGCACCGGCCGGGCGGCGCTGGCTGCCATCATCGCCGGGCGCGAAGTGACGTTGTCGGGCGACGACGACAGCCCCGACCGCTATGGTCGACAGCCCGCTTTCGTCCATCTCGCCGGGGCCGCGACGCCGGTGCAGGGCACGCTGATCGCACAAGGCGAGGCACTGGTAGCGGCCGATGTTGCCGACAGGGGCTGCGCCGCGACGCTGTTGGCCGCCGAGGCGGAGGCGCGCCGGGCCCGACGGGGAACCTGGGCCGATCCGGCAGCCATAAAAAACGCGGAAAGTCCGGGCGATATTTTGACCGGGATCGGGCGCTTTACGGTGGTCGAGGGCAGGGTTTTGTCGGTCAGGCAGGCCGGGGCGACGACTTATGTGAATTTCGGCCGCAACTGGACACGCGACTTTGCCGTGACTATTTCAAGGCGGGCGGCGGCCGCGCATGAAGCGGCCGGGATCCGTCTTAAGTCTCTGGAAAATCGGCGGATTCGGGTCCGTGGCTGGGTCGGGGCGCGGGGCGGCCCGCGAATCGAAGTGCTCCGGGTGGGGCAGATTGAAGTGCTTGGCGGGAATTAGCCCGCCGGCAAGATACGGGTACTGACGTGACGGGTGCTGCGGGACGGCGCGACAGGGGAACAGATCGCCGGTTTTGGGCTGTGGGCGCGCTGCTGTGCGCGGTTTTGACGCTTTCCGCCTGCGGCGGTGTCGACCGCTTCACTACCGCCCCTCCGACATTGGGCAGTCCGGCCAAGCCGGCGCGCACCGTGGCGCAGACGCCTGCCGCCGAGCGCGAGCATGAACGCATTCTATCGTCCTATGGCGGCGCCTATGACGATCCGCGGCTGGAAGCCCTGATCAGCAAGACCGTCGACCGGCTGGTGGCGGCTTCGGATCGTCCCGATCAGGCTTACAAGGTGACCATCCTCAATTCCGGCGCGGTCAACGCCTTCGCGCTGCCGACCGGCCAGCTTTACGTCACCCGCGGCCTGATTGCGCTCGCCAGCGACACCTCGGAATTGTCGTCGGTGTTGAGCCACGAGATGGCCCATGTGCTGGCCAAGCACGCCTCGATCCGCGAGGACCAGGCGCGGCAGGCCGCCGTCGTCACCCGCGTCGTCACCGACATGGGCAACGATCCCGATCTGACCGCGCTGGCGCTGGCCAAGACAAAACTGACGATGGCGAGCTTTTCGCGCGCCCAGGAATTCGAGGCCGACGGCATCGGCGTCGGCATTTCCGCCCGCGCCAAGTTCGACCCCTATGGCGCGGCGCGCTTCCTGACCTCGATGGAGCGCAACGCAGCCCTGAAGGCCGGCAAGACCTCGCTCGACCCGCGCGCGCAGGATTTCCTGTCGTCGCATCCGGCGACGCCCGAGCGGGTGCAGAACGCGCAGAATTCGGCACGGCAGTTTTCCTCTCCGGAGGGCGGCGAACGCGACCGCGAAACCTATCTCGCCGCGATCGACAACATCGTCTATGGCGAAGATCCCAGCGAAGGCTTCGTGCGCGGCCGTCGCTTCCTGCACCCGAAACTCGGCTTCACCTTCGCAGCCCCCGAGACCTTCACGTTGGACAATACCGCGCAAGCGGTGATCGGCGTGCGCGAGGGCGGCACCCAGGCGATGCGCTTCGACGTGGTGCGGGTGCCGTCGGAGCAGACGCTTTCCGACTATCTCAATTCCGGCTGGATGGAGAATGTCGAGAAGGGCTCGGCGGAGGAATTGACCATCAACGGCTTTCCGGCGGCGTCCGCCACCGCACGCGGCGATCAATGGCAGTTCAAGGTCTATGCGCTGCGCTTCGGCAGCGACGTCTACCGCTTCATCTTTGCGGCGAAGCAGAAGACAACCGAGAGCGACCGCAACGCCCGCGAAACCGTGAATTCATTCCGCCGCCTGACGCTGGAGGAAATCCAGGCCGCGCGGCCGCTGCGCATCAAGGTCATCACCGTGCAGCCCGGCGACACCGTGGAATCGCTGGCGCACCGCATGTCCGGCGTCGACCGCCCGGCGCAACGTTTTCGAATTTTGAACGGGCTGGAAGCCAACGGCCAGGTGAAGGCGCGCGATCGGGTGAAGATCGTGGTGGATTGAGGCGCGAAAGCGCCTCATCCCCGGGCGCGCCTTAGCGCGAGCCGGGGATCTCGATCCGCATGTTCGGTGTCGTCCCGGCCAAGCGAGCGCCGCGAGTGCCGAGCCGGGACCCATAACCACCGATGTCCATTGTTGCCGAAGGTCTCTACCTTCGTGCCATCACGCGCGTGCACGGCGTATGGGTCCCGGATCTGCGTTCGCTACCGCTCACTTGTCCGGGACGACGATAGGGTGAGCAACGAAAAAGCCCGGCCTTGCGACCGGGCTTTTCAATTCTCGGATCGGCGAAGCTGCGTTACGCCGCCTCGTCCGCAACCGCGGCGTCGTCGCCATCGGCGTCGGTGTCAGCATCCGCGTCACCGTCGGCGGCCTCGGTCTCGGCCTTGGCGCCGCGGCGCGGGCTCTTGGCGAGTTGGCCTTCGATTTCCTTGACCGCTTCGGTCTCGGTCGAATGCTGCACCACGGCGATTTCGCGCGACAGCCGGTCGAGCGCCGCTTCATACAGCTGGCGTTCGCTGTAGGACTGCTCGGGCTGCGAATCCGAACGATAGAGATCGCGCACCACCTCGGCGATCGCGACGATATCTCCGGAATTGATCTTGGCTTCGTATTCCTGGGCGCGGCGCGACCACATCGTGCGCTTGACGCGGGCACGGCCCTTGAGGGTTTCCAGCGCGCGCTTGACCAGCGCCGGCTCCGACAGCTTGCGCATGCCGACATTGGCG
>JAUXWH010000184.1 GCA_030681365.1 Bradyrhizobium sp. | reverse complement strand
GTAGCGGTCGGGATAATTCGCCATCAGCCATTCGCGGAACAGGTCGCGCACCTCGAGCGGCAGCCGCAGCAGCACATAGCTCGCTTCCCGGGCGCCGGCATGAAAGGCGGCATCGAGAATGCGCTCGATCTCGGAATCGTTCAGCGCGGGGATCACGGGCGCCACCATCACGGTGGCCGGTATTCCCGCCTCCGACAATTGCCGCAGCGCCTCCAGCCGCCTGGCCGGCGCCGAGGCCCGCGGCTCCATGGTGCGCGCCAGTTTCGGATCGAGGGTGGTGACCGAGAGTGCGACCTTGGCGAGATTGCGTTTCGCCATCCGCGACAGAATATCGATGTCGCGGGTCACCAGCGCCGATTTGGTGACAATGCCGACGGGATGGCCGGCCCGTTCCAGCACTTCGAGAATGCCGCGCATGATCTTCCGCTCGCGCTCGATCGGCTGATAGGGATCGGTGTTGGTGCCGATCGCGATCATGCGCGGTTCGTAGTCCTGCGCCGCCAGTTCCTTTTCAAGCAGCTGCGACGCGTCGGGTTTTGCAAACAGTTTGGATTCGAAATCGAGCCCGGGCGACAGGCCGAGATAGGCATGGGTCGGCCGGGCAAAGCAGTACACGCAGCCATGCTCGCAGCCCCGGTAGGGATTGATGGAGCGGTCGAAGCCGATATCCGGCGAGTCGTTGCGGGTGATGACCTTTCGCGCGGTGTCGAGTGCGACGGTGGTCTTGAACGGCGGCAAATCGTCGAGGCTCTGCCATCCGTCGTCGAAGGCGACCCGCGCCTCGGCCTCGAAGCGGCCGGAAGAGTTGGATTGCGCGCCGCGGCCACGCCGCCGCTCGCGCTCGATCGCGACAGCGAGTTCGGGAAAAGGAGCAGGTACACCCGCCGGCTCGGAGGGCGCCGTGACCGGCGGGTGCTTGAGGGCATGTGAGGATGCTCGGCTCATGAGACGAACATAGCAGCCACTAAGAACAAATCAAGAACATTAAATTCGATCATCCACAGCCAAGGCGATTCAGGAAGCCGCGCGATGGCTCCTGCCGCAAAAACCTGCAGCCGCCAGGCTGATTTGAATGTGACAAGGTGATAACGGTGCGGCGTTTTCTCCTCATCGAGGCATCGCAGAGACGTCAATGCTGAGCGTCATCATCCCCACCGACGGCGCCGAACACCCGGCAGTAGCCACCCTCGCCGCACTGGTGCCGGGCGCCGCGGCCGGCGTGGTGCGCGAGGTGCTGCTGGTCGACCGCGCCGCCAACGGGGTAATCGAGCGCGTCGCCGATGTCGCGGGCTGCCGCTACCTCGCCTTTCAGGGATCGAACGCCGCGGCGCTGGCGGCCGGCGCCCGCCAGGCCCGCTCGCCATGGCTGATGTTCCTGCGTGCCGGCGCGGTGCTGGACTCCGGCTGGATCGAGGAAACCACCCAGTTCGTCCAGGGCGTGTCCAGCAGCGGCCGTCCCCGCGCCGGGATCTTTCGGTATGCCCGCTCGCCCTATGCCGATACGGGCTGGCGCGACGGCCTCAAATTCGTCGCACGGATGGTCACGGGACCATCGGCTGACCAGGGATTGCTGATCGCGCGCGATCATTACGACCGGCTCGGCGGCTACGCGCCGGACGCCCGCCGTTCCGAAGCCCGGCTGCTGCGCCAGCTCGGCCGCTCCTCACGCACCTTGCTGCGCAGCCGCATCATGGTGGCGTAGCCGGCAAACCGTCCGCTGCCCATGCTTCGAGACGCTCGCGTTGCTCGCTCCTCAGCATGAGGTCGTTGCGTTTCAACAAGTAAACCTCATCCTTAGGAGCCGCGCGCGCTTCGCGCGGCGTCTCGAAGGATATGCTGCACGCGCCGAATATACTTGCCAAAGTCAAATAATTATTTGACAATGGCAAATATCGAGGTGCGCGATGTCCCCAACCGATTTTAACGACGACCAGGTATCGGCGGTTCGGGCTTTCAACCGGTTCTATACCCGCAAGCTCGGCGTGCTCGATCAGCAGCTGCTGAAGAGCCCGTTCTCGCTGAGCGAGGCGCGGGTGCTGTACGAACTGGCGCACCGGGAAGACGCGGCCGCCAAGGAGATCGGGATCGAACTCGGGCTCGATCCCGGCTACCTCAGCCGCATCGTCCAGAAATTCGACGAAGACGGATTGATTACCCGCAAGCCGCTGGCGTCGGACCGCCGGCAATACCGGCTGGCGCTGACCGCGAAGGGACGCCAGACCTTTGCCAGGCTCGAACGCAGCATGCAGGACGAAGTCGGCGCCATGCTGGCGGCGCTGCGTACCGGCGACGGCGACCGGCTGATCGCGGCGATGGCCACCATCGAACGGCTGCTCGGCACCAATGACACGCCGCCGCCGGCCATTCTGCGCGACCCCCGCCCCGGCGACATGGGGTGGGTGGTGCAGAGCCACGGCGCGTTCTACGCCAGCGAATACGGTTTCGATTCCTCGTTCGAGGCGCTGGTCGCCGAGATCGCGGCAAAATTCCTGACGTCATTCGACGCCTCGCGCGAGCGCTGCTGGATTGCCGAAGTCGATGGCGCCCCGGTCGGCTCGGTATTTCTGGTCAAACACAGCGACGATGTCGCCAAGCTTCGGCTGCTGCTGGTCGATCCGGCAGGCCGCGGACAGGGGCTCGGCGCAAGGCTGGTCGGCGAATGCATCGCGTTCGCGCAAGCCTGCGGCTATCGCAAGATCACGCTGTGGACCCAAAGCATCCTGGTCGCCGCCCGCAAGATCTATCAGGACAAAGGCTTCGTGCTGGTGGCGACCGAGCCGCACCGTAGTTTCGGCCAGGATCTGATCGGCGAGACCTGGGAGCGCGAGCTGTGACCGGGATGCGTCGCGATACGCCGCGACGCGTGACGCCGGAACGCATCGCGTTCCACAAGCAACGAGCCAAGCAGCTGCGCGACGAAGCCTGGCGGGACATGTGGCGGGTGTTGTGGGGGTTGCTGAAGAGGATTGTCCGGCGGTTCTAGTTCCAGCCTCGTCATTCCGGGGCGTCGCGCCAGCGACGAACCCGGAATCTCGAGATTCCGGGTTCGATGCTTCGCATCGCCCCGGAATGACGACTACACCGACGCGCCTTGCGCCTTCGGGCGCCGCAAATGCTCGTCGAGCCGCGGCATGATCTCGACGAAATTGCACGGCCGCGTGCGGTAATCGAGCTGCGGGGCCAGAATGCCGTCCCAGCCGTCGCGGCAGGCGCCCGGCGATCCCGGCAGGCAGAAAATATAGGTGGCGCCGGCGACGCCGGCGGTGGCGCGGCTCTGGATCGTCGAGGTCCCGATCTTGGCGTAGCTCAGCATGTGAAAGGCGATGGAGAAGCCGTCCATGCGCTTTTCGAACAACGGCTCGATCGCCTCCGGCGTCACGTCGCGGCCGGTGAAGCCGGTGCCGCCTGTCGTGATGATGGCATCGACCTCGGGATCGGCGATCCATCGCTTGATGATGATGCGGATCGCTTCGACATCGTCGACGATGATCTCGCGCGCCGCCAGGGTGTGACCGGCGGCGACGATCCGTTCCGCCAGCGTGATGCCGGATTTGTCATCCGCCAGCGTACGGGTGTCGGACACCGTCAGCACCGCGATGCCGAGCGGGATGAATGCTTTTGTTTCGTCGATGGACATGACTTGAACCTCTCAACCCACTCCACGTCATCCTGAGGTGCGCGCCCGCTTGGGCGCGCCTCGAAGGATGGGCCGCGGACACCTTGCTTCTCATCTCATCCTTCGAGGCTCGCCGAAGTGGCTCGCACCTCAGGATGACGGCGGAGAAATCTACAGCGCCCCCGCGCCGAACGTATTGCAGGCCTGCACCGTGCCCTGCTGGTAGCCGGTCATGAACCCTTGCTTGCGTTGCGCGGCGGAGCCGTGGGTGAACGAGTCGGGCACTACCCTGCCGGTGGCCTTGCGCTGCAGCGTGTCGTCGCCGATCGCGGCGGCGGTCTGCAAGGCCGCCTCGATGTCGCCGGGCTGGACGAAGCCCGGGCGCTTCTTCTCCTCGCGGTTGACCCAGACGCCCGACAGGCAATCGGCCTGCAGTTCGACCTTGACCTGCAGCAAGTTGGCCTCCGCCTTGCTGCCGGCCTGCTGCTGCATCCGGTTCACGCGCGGCAGGATGCCGAGCAGGTTCTGGACGTGGTGTCCCGCTTCGTGGGCGATGATATAGGCCGCGGTGAACTTGCAGGCGTTGCCCGAACAGCCGCGAAACTTGGTCTCGACCTGGCGGAAGAACGCGGTGTCGAGAAAGATCTGCTTGTCGGGCGGACAGTAGAACGGTCCCATCGCCGACTGCGCCATGCCGCAGCGCCCGCCATTGGTGGCGTTGCGAAACAACACGATGCGCGGGCCCTTGTAGGTTTGTCCGCTGGCCCTGAAAATCTCGTCCCAGCGATCGTCGATTTCGCCGAGCACGCCGGCGATCATGCTGCCCATTTCGTCGGTCGGCGGGCCGGTCTTGGCGGGCGCGGACCGGCGGTCGGATTGATACGACGGCGACTGGTTGCCGCCGGTGAGAATTTCGGCGCCGCCGATCAGGATGCGCGGATCGATGCCGAAGGCGTAGCCGACGATGCCGAGCACGATGATGGTGCCGATGCCGAGCCCGCCGCCGCCCATCCGCAAGCCGCCACCGCCGCCCATTCCACCGCCACCGTCCTCGCGGCGATCATCGATATTGTCGCTGCGGCGGAAGTCATCGTAACGCATGGCGGTATTTCCTCATTCCAGCGAGCCGGCGGCGCACTCGCCGACACCTAACGCGGCAGTCACGTAAAATTTCCATTCCATTAATCAATAACCCGCCCGGCAATTATTGCCTAGTGGGACCAAGGTCGTGAACTGTCGCTCAATGTCGATCGATGACGGTTTCGATTAAGTCGATTTTTACTTTGCCCGGTCAAGGTAACTCCAGTCGGTTGTTTAGTCCCGCGTCGCCGACAGCGTCGCCTGAGTCAGAGTAATTGAGTCATGGTTGAGTCGCGTCGCGGGGCGTCTGCAAGGGCGCCCCGCACACAATTTGAGTCCGAGTCGAGTGCCCGTATCGTCGTAGGCGATTGCGTCGCCGAGATGTCGAAGCTTGCCGCAGGTTCGGTCGATCTGGTGTTCGCAGATCCGCCGTACAATTTGCAGCTCAAGGGCGACCTCAAGCGCCCCGACGAATCCCATGTCGACGCCGTCAACGACGACTGGGACAAGTTTTCATCCTTTGCCGCCTATGACGATTTCACCCGCGCCTGGCTATTGGCCTGCCGCCGCATCATGAAACCGTCGGCGACGCTGTGGGTGATCGGTTCCTACCACAACATTTTCCGCGTCGGCTCGATCATGCAGGACCTCGGCTTCTGGGTCCTCAACGACATCGTCTGGCGCAAGACCAATCCGATGCCGAACTTCCGCGGCCGCCGCTTCACCAATGCCCACGAAACCATGATCTGGGCCGCGCGCGACGAAAAGGCCAAAGGCTATACGTTCAACTATGAAGCGCTGAAAGCCGCCAATGAGGACGTGCAGGCACGTTCCGACTGGCTGATCCCGCTGTGCACCGGCGAGGAACGCCTCAAAGGCGCGGACGGCAAGAAGGTGCATCCGACCCAGAAGCCCGAGGGCCTGCTGGCGCGCGTGCTGCTGTCGTCCTCGAAGCCCGGCGACCTCGTGATCGATCCGTTCAACGGCACCGGCACCACAGGCGCCGTGGCCAAACGCCTCGGCCGCCGCTACATCGGCTTCGAGCGCGACCAGACCTATGCGGCCGCGGCCGAAGCCCGCATCGCCGCCATCGAGCCGCTGCCGGAAGCCACGCTGGCGCCGTTCATGACCGCGCGCGACGCGCCCCGCGTGGCGTTTTCCGAACTGATCGAGCGCGGCATGATTTCGCCAGGGACAAAACTGGTGGATTCCAAGAAACGCCACGGCGCCCTGGTGCGCGCCGACGGCGCCATCATGCTCGGCGACAAGGTCGGCTCGATCCACCGCATGGGCGCGGTGGCGCAAGGCTCAGGCGCCTGCAACGGCTGGACCTTCTGGCACATCGAGACCAAGAAGGGCCTGCGGCTGATCGACGAGCTGCGCGCCGAAATCCGCTCCGGCATGGCAGCCGTGTAATTTCCGCAGGCTGCCGCGCCCTGTTCCGCCTCGATTTCCTGCTTTATATTCCAGCATCTGCACTCCGCACCGGCCGTCATTGACGGCCAGATGGAGGATCCGATGCGATCCCGGGCGTCCGAGTCGTTGATCGTGCTGCCGCTGCTGCCGATCTTTCTGGTCGGCCTGCCGCCGATGCTGCTGCTGAGCTTCCTGGGCTTTGCCGGCCTGGTCATTCTCGGCGTGCTGCTGATCTGCGTCGGCCTCTCCGGCGGGCTGGACGCCAACAATGCCTTCAACGAGGAAGTCATCGTGCACGGCTATGCGCGCCGCTCGGAACGCGCCGTGCAGGCCTCGAACCTGCATTCGGCGATCCGTTTCGGCACCGCCATGACCGCAACCGGGGCGGGGCTGATGGCCGCAGGGCTGGTCGGATTCTTCTGCTTCGGCTGACCGGGGCGTTATGTCTCCGCGGCCCCTCACGAACTCGTCGGTTGCGCATTCCGCGAAATTTGAGCATTCAGATGCCGTCTGCGGCAACGCTGCCACGTCCCGCCTTTCTCGGCAACAAAGAAGCGAGGGGAGTTTAATGCTCAAATTCTACTTCAACGGATCGCCCAACCCGACCAAGATCGCGCTCTTCCTCGAGGAGGCCGGCATCGCCTATCAGCCCGTCGCCGTCGACACCCGCGCCGGCGACCAGTTCAAGCCGGAGTATCTCGCGGTCAACCCGAACGCCAAGGTGCCTGCCATCGACGACGACGGCGTCAAGGTGTTCGATAGCAACGCCATCCTGCTCTACCTCGCGGAAAAGACCGGCAAGTTCCTGCCTCCGACCAGCCCGGCCAACCGCGCCGAACTGCTGTCCTGGCTGATGTTCGTCGCCACCGGTGTCGGGCCGTACAGCGGCCAGGCCGTCCACTTCAGGCACTTCGCGCCGGAGAAGATCGACTATGCCCACAACCGCTATCAGTTCGAGGCGCAGCGGCATTTCGCCATCCTCGACGACCATCTGGCCAAGCGCCGCTATATGGTCGGCGACACCTACACCATCGTCGACATGGACGTCTGGGGCTGGGCCCGCATGATTCCCTTCATCCTGGGCGAGGACGCCTTTGCCAAGTATCCGAACGTCAAGCGGCTGGTCGATGAAATCTCGGCACGGCCGGCGGCGGCCAAGGCCGTGGCGCTGAAGGACAATTTCAAGTTCAAGGCGGAAATGGACGACGAGGCCCGCCGCAACATGTTCAGGCACCTCGCGGTGAAGGCGGCCTGATCGCGGCAACTTCGAGGACCGTCGGGTGGGCAAAGGCGCGCTTGCGCCGTGCCCACCTTCTTTTCGATACTCTTTCGCGGAGAAGGGTGGGCACGCTAACGCTTTGCCTACCCTACGATCTGAACGTCAATCGTCGAGAGCGGCAATCGCCTCGATCTCGATCAGCCAGCCCGGCCGCGCCAGCCGGCTGACGACGACCAGCGTGCTCGCCGGCGGTTTCTGCGTATTGACGTAGCGGTCGCGGATCGCGCGGAATTTCGGCACCTCGGCCGGATCGACCTCCGCGACCAGATAGACGTTCATCTTGACGATGTCGGCCATGCTGCCGCCGGCGGTCTCGACCGCGACCCTGACGTTGGCGAACACCTGCTCGACCTGGGCTTCGAAATTCCCCTCGCCGACCAGCGCGCCGGAAGCATCGCTGGATACCTGGCCCGCCAGATAGATCAGCGTCCCCTTGTTGACCTTGGCCACATGCGAGTAACCGACCGGTGGCGGCAGCGTCGCCGGGCTGAAGAATTCCTTGCTCATGCCATTTCCTCCATTACGCCAGTCTAGCGCACCGGCATTGCTGCCGCCACCGCCTCCGCGGGATCGCCGAGCACGGCTTCGATCAGCGCGGTGTCGGAATATTCCTTGACCTCTTTGATCTTGCCCTCCGACAGGCAAAAGACAAAACAGTATTCGTTGTTGTACGCCTTTCCGTCCCGGGTGAGGTTGTCGCCGCGCGCCTCGACGATCACGTGATCGCCGTCGGCGAAGAAGCGATGCGCCACGGTGCGCGATCGCGCCATCAGTCTTCCCCGCAGCGGCCCCAGCAGGTCGCGCAGCACGGCCTCCTTGCCGTCGAAGGTGCCCGACCATTTGTTGGTACCGATATTGATCCAGCGAAAATCGTCCGCCATGCGTTCGGTGAACAGCGTGCCGTCGCGGTTGGCGAGACCGGCGAAAATGTCCTGCATCAGCTTCTTGTTGTCGATGGCGCTCATGAATCCCTCCATCACGCGGGTTGCGAGGCGGCGGGAATTCGCTCCGCCGGAAACGGCCCAAGCACACGCTCGACCAGCGTGGAGTCGCAATATTCCTTGATCTGTTTGATCCTGCCGTTCTCGATCCGGTACACCATGCAATATTGCTGGTCGTAGCGCAGGCCGGCCCTGGTAACGTTGTCGCCGCGCGCCTCGACCACGACATAGTCTCCTTCCGCGATGAAATTGAACGCCACGGTCCGCGGCCGCACCGCGAAGAACGAGCGGAAATGGCCCATCAGCCCTTCCATGATCGCCTCGCGTCCCCTGAATTCATGCGACCAGGAATATTGCCCGGTGACGATCCAGCAGGCGTCGTCGGCGAGATTATCGGCGAATGTCGTGCCGCTGCGGTGGGCGGAGTCTTGATAGACCTGTTGCACGAGTTTCTTGTTGGCGGCGGTGGTCATGATGATCTCCTGGAAGCGAAGCTGGGTTGGATCAGGCGGCGGGAAACCGCCGGCCGACATTGGGTTCGAGCGGCAGGCGCAGCCCGATGGCGAGATATCCGACGGTGCGGTAGTAGCCGGCCATCACCATCAGTTCGAGAATGGCTTCATCGCTGAACGCGGCGCGCAGCGCGCACCACAGTTCGTCGCCGATGCCGCAGCTGTCGTGCAGTTCGTCGGCGAGCCGGATCAGGATCGCGTCACCGCTCGACCAGCATGCGCTGTCGGCGTTTTCGTGCACCGTGGCGCGAACCTGCTCCGGGGTCAGCCCGGCCTCATCCGCGAAATAGTGCACGCGCATGCCCCACTCATACTCGCACCGGCATCGGGCGGTGACGCGCAGCAGCAGCACCTCACGCTGCCGCACGCTGACATAACTGCCGGGCAGGTAGCTCGGAGCGCCGCGGATGAAGCGCTCGAACAGCTCGGCGTGGCGCGCCAGCGTGGTGAACAGCCGGAACGGAGGCATCCAGGACCGCGGGAAACGGTCGAAGGCGGCCTGGACGTTGTCGGGATAGGGATAGGCAGCAGGTTCAATTCGTGCGGTCATTCAGCGCTCTCGGCGGTTCCGATGCCGCGAGCCTCGCTCAGTCCAAACCATTCTTCCAATCGATACTCTGTATGATATATATTCACTCCATGAATTTGAATTCGCTTGACCTCAATCTGCTGGTGGCGCTCGAGGCGCTGTTGCGGGAGGCCAGCGTCAGCCGCGCCGCGATGCGGATCGGGTTGTCGCAGCCGGCCACCAGCCACGCTTTGCAGCGGCTGCGCGACCTGATCGGCGATCCCCTGCTGGTACGAACAGGCTCGCGCATGGAACTGACACCGCGGGCGCAGGCGTTGCGCGGACCATTGGCGCAGGCGCTCGACCAGATCCGCGGGCTGTTCATATCGGACGATTTCGATGCCATCCGCAGCGAGCGGCATTTCCGGCTGATGATGCCGGACCTCGCGGTCGAACTCCTGATGCCGCCGCTGATGGCGAAGGTGACCAGGGCCGCGCCGAACGTGACGATCGACGTGGTGCCATGGCGCGGACCGGCGATCTTCTCCGCGGAGTTCGCCCGCACCATCGACCTCGTGATCTCGATCGGCGACGCGTTTAGGGGATTTCACCGCCAGCGCCTCTACACCGACAGCGACGCGCTCGCGGTTCGGCGCGGCCATCCGGCCGGCGCAAAACTGAAGCAGCGCGATGCGTTCCTGGAAGCGCGGCATGTCGCCGTCGTCATCCGGGGCCAGCCCGAGGATCTGATCGACGGCTGGCTGCGCGCCAAGGGGATCGAACGGCGGATCGCGCTGGTGGTACCAGGCTATATCGAGGCGCTGCATGTCACGGCGCGCACCGACCTTGTCGCCTTCGTGCCGCGCCGGCTGATCGGCGCGCTGGCGAAACAATTGTCGCTGATGACGGTGACGCCGCCGCTCGATCCCGGACTCGACGAGCAGTTCCTGTTCTATCCTACCCGCGCCCGGATGGACCCCGGATCGATCTGGCTGCGCAGCCTCATGCTCGGCATCGGGCGCGAGATGGAGGGGAACAAGCGGAAGGTTGCGTAGGGTGAGCAAAGGCGCACACTTCGCGCCGTGCCCACCATCCTTCGCCGGACCGGGCCGTTAAATGGTGGGCACGCATCCGCCTTCGCTCTACGAGCTACCGCGGACGCTTTGCCCACCCCACGACGGATGGCTGGAGCGAACCGACCGCGTCGGCAATCGGAACCGATCCCGGCTCGCGCGCTTGTCCTTTTCAGGAGGTGACACATGAGCAAGGAAACGCCGAAGGACGACCCCCGGCAGCGCGACGACTGGGGCTCGCTCAAGCAGACCGACAAGCCCTGGAAAGGCCCACCTGAAAAGGAGCAGAAGCCGAGCGAGCACACGCCCGACCTGGAGAAGTGGCACGAAACTAATACGCATTAGAAACCGAGCGAAAGCGAAAAAGAGCCGGCGCGTCTCCGCGCCGGCTCTTCAGTATCAAACTTTCTCCTCCGCCGAGCGCTCGATCGAAGCCGGCATTTTGGCAACCGACATCAAGGTCCGGGCCACCTGATTGAGCAGCTGATCGGAGTTCTCTTCTTCACCGAGAGACTTGGAAAGCAGCGCGACCACGGCGCTGTGGCGCAACTGCTGAGCGAGATTTTTGGCCGTTGTGTAGGCCGATATCTCATAATGCTCGACACGTTGCGCCGCTCCGATCAAAGCGAGGTCCGCCGCGGCGTCGTCCTTCTCTTCGCCCTCCTTCATCACTTCCTGGCCTTCTTCGACCAGTCCCATCATCCCTTTGCAGGGCTTGGCCCTGGTATTGCCGCCGAGCAGCGACAGGCACTCGTTCAGCCGCTCGATCTGGAGCTCGGTTTCCTGCAGATGCACCTCGAACAGTTCGCGAAGCCGGTCAAAGCGGGCGGCCTCCGCCATTTTAGGCAAGGCCTTGGTCAACTGCTTTTCCGCATGCAGAATGTCCCTCAATTCGTCGACCAGCAACTCCTCGATCCCATCAGGAGCCGTGGGCGGCGAACTCTCGGTCCTGATCGGCGAAGGCGCCGCGGGATCGGCGCTTTGCATGGCGGGTGAATCGACGAATTCCCAGTCGCTACCCTCATTCCATGGCCCCCGGGCATCGATTTCGCCCTCGTCTCCGGCACCCGTCGAATCGTTGAAGAACTGGTCCACCAGTCCCGGTGTCGGAGCAATCCGACCGATCGAAAAGGCCGGTTTCTTCATGCTTTCCAGCGCCGCGGCGAAGGCCTTCATGTGGGTGATTTCGCGAGTCATCAGGAACTGAAGCGCGTCCTTGGTCCCGGAATCATCGCAGAAATTGATCAAGCGCTCATAGACGATCTTGGCGCGGGCTTCGGCCGCGATGTTGCTGCGCAAATCGACATCCAGTTCACCCGTGATCTTGAGATAGTCGGCCGTCCACGGATTGCCCTGGGAGTTGAAAAGGTTGACGCCGCCACCGCCGGCAATGGCGATAAGCGGATCAGCCTCCGCCGCCTGGCGGTCGAATTTGGAAGGCTTCAGGTGCATCCGGGCAAGGCAGCCCACCACTTCGAGATGGCTGAGCTCCTCGGTGCCGATATCCATCAGCAAATCCTTTCGCTCCGGATCCTCGCAGTTGAGTCCCTGAATTGAATACTGCATGGCGGCGGCGAGCTCGCCGTTGGCACCGCCGAACTGCTCCAGCAGCATGTTGCCGAAACGAACGTCGGGTTCATCGACCCGAACCGTGAACATGAGTTTTTTGACGTGGTGATACATGAGGCTGTCTTTCGAGAGAGGGAAGATCATGCTCAACAACGCCGCGCCATTGACGTTCCGGGCATCGTGGAAATTCCTGAGCGGCAACTTCTCCGCGGCACTCAGTCGATATCGATGACCTTGCGATCTGCATTGTTCCGACGGACCAGCTAGTCCATTGCCTTGCGTTCGTCGCGATCCGCTTGCCGGTACTGCTCCCTGGTGGCCGCTTCCGACACGGCGCGTTCCCGTGGAGTCCGAGTCCGATTTTTGAGAACGCCGTAGGCGATTGCGACGCCGAGCAGGACGGCGCCGCCCGCAATAATCCACACATGCAACGTGGTCATGTTCTTCTCCCGCCTGCTCGCGCCCCCCGGCTATTTTCCGAAGTCCGCAGGAACCAGCGAAGCGTGGTTGTCCGCTTGCCCCGCTTCGCCGGCCCTGCATGTCCCAAACCAGGAACGGCGGAAGAACCTTCAGGTGTCGGTGTTGTTCCAGTCATCTTCCAGAAAACGCGCAGCGCTCCAGGCGGCGTCGACTTTCGATTGATGGCATCATATCGTTCCTCACGTCGTATCTTTTGATATCCCCTTGGGAGGTCGGATTGGCGCAGGCGCATGACGTGTTGATCCGGAAGCTGAGGGAGCATTCCCGCCTCGGCCGCGAAGAGCTGGCGGAACTTCATGCCCTCAGCTGTCCGACGAGGGAACTTGAGCCCAACGAGGATCTGATCAGGCAGGGCGACGATCCCAGTGTCTCCGCGCTCGTGATCGAGGGAATGGTCGCTCGCTACCATCTGCTGCCGAACGGGAGACGGCAATACATCTCGTTCCACATGGCGGGGGACATGCCGGACTCGCAGGCGCTGTTCATCGACAAGATGGATCACGCCGTGTGTGCCATTGGCCCCGCGCTCATCGCCTCCCTGCCGCACAAGGAGCTGATCGCGGCCTTCAATCGGCATCCGCCCCTTGCCTTCGCCATCTGGCGTGAAACCTTGATCGATGCCGCCATCTTTCGGGAAGCCATCACCAACAACAGCGCAAGAACCATGCGGGCGCGGATGGCGCATCTGTTCTGCGAGCTATTCTACCGCGCCCGGGCAACGGGCCTGGCCGATGACGACAGCTGCCGGCTGCCAATCAGCCTTGCTCAGCTGGGAGAAACGTTGGGCATGTCGATTGCCACGGTCAACCGCACCCTGCAGCAGCTTCGCGCCTCGCGCTCGGCGGATCTCAGGAGCGGGCAACTGGTCGTGAAAAACTGGAGCAGGCTGGCCGAGATCGGCCAGTTCAATCCCGGTTATCTCCACCTCAAGAAACCACCGGTATGAGACGGCGCGATCCATATTGGTTCGGCCTTGCGGAGCCGGCGATTACCCGCCGCTGCAAAGCCGGCCACAGGATTTACAACCATATCAAATGATACGTCTTCGATCACTGGGGCCGCGTAAAGTCCCTGGCGAAAGGGGACGTTCGCATGGATTCCAGCCGCTGCCCAAAATGCAGGAAGCGTTTGATGGCGATGACCGACAGAACCGGCCGCACCTCACTGGTTTGCCTCAGGTGCGATCAGGTCGATCCGATGAAGACCGACGCCGTCAAATGGGCCCAGAGCAGCCTCGCCGGGCCGGTCAAGCGACAGGCGTGACGGCTGATCGACACCCTGGCGAAACAATTGTCGCTGGCGACGGTCAACCCCGCGCTCGATCCCGGGATAGCGCAGGGCGGCGTGGCTGCGCAGGGTGGACAAAGGCGCACACTTCGCGCCGTGCCCGCCATCCGTCGATAGAGACCGCGCTGTCGTATGGTGGGTACGCCTTCGCTCTGCGAGCTGCGGCGGACGCTTTACCCACCCTGCGACGTCAGCGCTTCTCTTCCGCCAGCACTTTCTGCACCGCCGGCCGCTCCGACATCCGCTTGTAATGATCGGCGACTTTCGGAAACTGAGCGATATCGACGCTGTCACCTTCGAGCCATGACGCGAGCGTGAACAGATAGGGATCGCAGATGGTGTACTGCTCGCCCATCACCCACGGACCCTTCAACATGTCGCGCTCGATCAGGGCAAAACAGGCGGCCATGGTCTGCGGCACCTTGCGCCTCATATCGGCGAAGGAGGATTCTTCCGTGGCCCAGCGCGGGCCGCGCATCTTGTGGGCATGATTGATGTGCACGGTCGAGCACAGATAGCTGTTGAACGACTGCGCCTGCGCGAAGGCGAAAGCGTCTGATGGCGCCAGCTTCGCCTGAGGAAAACTCTGGGCAATGTACGCCAGCATCGCCGGCGTCTCGGTCAGGACACCATGGTCCGTCACCAGCGCCGGCACCCGCCCCTTGGGATTGATCTTGAGATATTCAGCGCTGTTCTGCTGGTTGTTCTTCATATCGAGCCGCTCGGTGGTGTACGTGGCGCCGGCCTCCTCCAGGGCGATATAGGAAGCGCGCGCGCAGGTGCCGGGGCCATAATAGAGCTTGAACATGTCGATCCCTTTGTGAAGGCCTGACGTTAGCCGGACACCGTGCGATGGTCCACCCCGCCGGCAACCTTTCGCAGTTGCCCCCTTCCGCCTGCCATGTCATGACGCCCCGGTAAACGGGGGCGTATCATGACCGTACTTATCGCCGGCGGCGGCATCGGTGGGCTGACGCTGGCGCTCAGCCTGCACCAGATCGGCATTGCCGCCAAAGTGTTCGAGAGCGTGCCGGCGCTGAAGCCGCTCGGCGTCGGCATCAACGTGCTGCCGCACGCCGTGCGCGAACTGATCGAACTCGGCCTGCTCGACAGACTCGATGCGGCAGGCGTGCGCACAAGAGAACTGGCGTTCTTTTCCAAACACGGCAAACCGATCTGGAGCGAACCGCGCGGCATCGAGGCCGGCTACAAATGGCCGCAATTCTCGATCCATCGCGGCACGCTGCAGCAGATCCTGCTCGACGCCGCGGTCGAACGGCTGGGTGCTGCAAACATCCTCACCAGCCACCATCTGGCGGGCTGGACCGAGACCCCTGACGGCGTTCGCGCCGATTTCATCGACAAGGCCACCGGAAAGCCGGCCGGCAGCTATGACGGCGCGGTTCTGATCGCGGCGGACGGCATTCACTCCGCGGTCCGCGAAAAGCTCTATCCGCAGGAAGGTCCGCCGATCTGGAACGGGCGCATTCTCTGGCGCGGCATCACCGCGTCGGACGCGTTTCTGTCCGGCCGCAGCATGATCATGGCCGGCCACGAAATCCTGAAATTCGTCTGCTATCCGATCTCGAAGCAGCCTGACGCATCGGGCAAATTCCAGATTAACTGGGTGGCGGAGCGGCACATGCCGCCGACCTACCAATGGCGGCGGGAGGATTACAACCGCAGCGCCAGGCTAGAAGAATTCCTGCCGTGGTTCGAGGACTGGAAATTCGACTGGCTCGACGTGCCCGGCCTGATCCGCAATTGCACGCACGCCTACGAATATCCGCTGGTCGACCGCGATCCGATCCCGCGCTGGACCTTCGGCCTCGCCACCCTGATCGGCGACGCCGCGCATCCGATGTACCCGATCGGGTCCAACGGCGCCTCGCAGGCGATCCTCGACGCCCGCGTCCTCACCCGCGAGATCCTGGCGCACGGCCCGACCCATGCCGCGCTCGCAGCCTATGAGGCCGAGCGCCGGCCCGCGACCACCGATCTCGTCCTGCTCAACCGGCGCAACGGCCCCGAACAGGTGATGCAGATGGTCGAGGAACGCGCGCCCGACGGCTACAACGTCGTCACCGACGTGTTGTCGCTGCAGGAGCTGGAAGACATCGCCGCCAATTACAAACGCGTCGCCGGCTTCCAGGTCGAAGGGCTCAACGCCAAGCCGCCGATCGTCCAGCTTCCCGCAGCGGCGGCGCGAGCCAGCTAACACCGACTATGTGAGATCGGTGAGCCGCTTGCTGCCCATGCTTCGAGACGCTCGCGTCGCTCGCTCCTCAGCATGAGGTTGTTGTGTTTCAGCAAGCTAAACCTCATCCTGGGGAGCGGCGTCTTCGCCGCGTCTCGAAGGATGGACTGCAACACCGATTCCGACAGCGGCCACGTCGCGGCGCTCACGGCTGATCGCCTTGGCCGTCTCGACCAATCGCGCGCTTGATGTCGCGGTGGCGAGCAGGGTGCCATCGGCCGTCATCAGCCTTGCCGCGACGAACGCGACGGTCTTGCCGAGTTGGGTGACATCGGCCTCGCCGAAGATCGGTCCGGGTTTTGCCGGCGCCAGGAAATTGACGGTCATGGTGATGGTGGCGGTGTAGAGCCTGCCTTCGGTCCCGACGAACACCGCCGGACCCATGGTGTCGTCCAGCATCGCGGAGAGGATTCCGCCCTGGATAAACCCGGCCGGATTGCAGAAGTCAGCCTTGCCGTCGAAGCCGATCCGGACCCAGCCCTGTTCCGGCCGGGCATCGAGCAAATGCCATCCCAGCAGTTTTGAGGATGGCGGCGCGATGAAATGGTCGAGCGCGGTTGCAATCATGGGAGCCTCCTGTCGCTCCACCCTGGCGCAGACCTGCTGCCAGGGTGGTGTCAGCATGCTGCAGCCGCTGAGTCAGCGCATTCACCGGTTGGCTCTGCCCCGGGGCAATGCAATATGTGCCATCCGCGACCGACCCAATCCCAAGAGCAACTTATGACCAGCCTTCCCGATCCGCGTCCGCGAGGAAGATTGCCGGCGCGCTATGCGGCGATCGTGCTGCCGCTTATCCTGTCGCTGCTGATGACGTTCGTCATTTCAGGGGTTTCGACGCTGATGAGCCTCGGACCGACGCGCGCCTTCATCTCGACCTGGCCGGCCGCGTGGGCCTTGTCGTGGGTTGTCGCTTTCCCGACCCTGGTCGCGGTGCTTCCGCTGGTGCGGCGGATCGTGGCGCTCGTGGTCGAACCGCCGCCGCAAAAATAACTATTCGCCCAGCCCATGCGCGATCACCTTGCGCATGACGTTGGGCAGCGCTTCGTCGCCAAGTGTGGCAACCGGCACCCAGCGCATGCCCTCCGGGACGCGGGCGCGGGCCGGCACTTGGGCGGTGTAGACCACAAGCTCCAGCGGAAAATGCGTGAATACGTGGGTGACAACGCCGGCCTTGCGATGCCAGCGCGCGACACCCTTCAGCGCGGGCGCCTGCTGCAGCGCCGCGCGATCGTCCTGCGCGGCGAGCCAGTCCGAACCCGGTACTTCGGTCATGCCGCCGAGCAGGCCTTTTTCGGGGCGGCTGCGCACCAAAAGCTGATCGCCGCGGGTCACCACGAAGGCCGCGCCCCGGCGCAGCGCGCCGGTCTTCTTCGGCGCCTTGCGCGGATAGACCTCCTGCTCGCCGCGTGCCCGCGCCACGCAATCGTCGTCTAGAGGACACAGCGCGCAGGCCGGCTTCTTCGGCGTGCAGATCGACGAACCCAGATCCATCAGCGCCTGCGCGCTGTCGCCGGCGCGAGAGTCCTCGTCGCCAGCGCGAGAATTCTCGTCGCCGGCGCGAGACGTCTCGTCGCCATGGCCGAGCAGCGTCGCCGCCAGTTGCTGGATCAGCGGTTTGGCCTGCGGCAGCGGCTGTTCCACCGCGAACAGCCGCGACACCACCCGCTCGATGTTGCCGTCGACCGGCATGGTGCGGCGGCCGAACGCAATCGCCGCGATCGCCGCGGCGGTATAGGGCCCGATCCCCGGCAGCGATCGCAACCCCTCTTCGGTATCGGGAAACGCGCCGCCATGATCGCGTAGCACGGCGACCGCGCAGGTGTGCAGATTGCGGGCGCGGGAATAATAGCCGAGCCCGGCCCACATCCGCAGGACGTCGTCGAGCGAGGCACGACCGAGTGCCGCGACCGTGGGCCAACGCGCCAGAAATTTCTCGAAATACGGCCCGACAGTTTTGACGCCGGTCTGCTGCAGCATGATTTCCGACAGCCACACCCGGTGCGGATCGGCCCGCTCCCCCGCCGGCGGCCGCCACGGCAGCCTGCGACGATGGCGGTCGTACCAGGCGAGCAGCAGCGCGGGACGAGCTGCTGCTTCAGCATCACCTTCGCGACGGCTGGTCTTGGCGATTGCACGGGAATTCATGAGGCCACTGTATGCCGGAATGACGGATCTCTCCACGTCATGCCCGCGCTTGTCGCGGGCATCCACGCCTTTCTTGCGTGATCCAAGACGTAGATGGCCGGGTCAAGCCCGGCCATGACGGCTGAGTGAGTTCCGTTCACACGGCGCGAAGCGGTGCTATAAGGCCCCCATGGCACGTTTCTCAAGACCCGGCCCGATCAGCGCCAAGCCGTTGTCCGTCCTGCTCGGCGACGTGTTTTCCGAAGCCTATGCCAAACAGGGGTTCGCCGCGCGCGAGCTGGTGACGCGCTGGGGAGAGATCGCCGGGTCCGAAGTCGCCGCCCATTCCCAGCCCCTGAAAATCCAGTGGCCGCGGCCGGTGGAAGGGCAGCCGCAGGAGCCGGCCACCCTGGTGCTGCGGGTGGAGGGGCCGATGGCGCTGGAAATCCAGCATGCCTCCGACGTCATCCTGCAGCGGGTCAACCGCTTCTTCGGCTGGAGCGCGGTGGGCCGGCTGACGTTGCGGCAGGCGCCGCTGTCGCGGCGGGAACGGCCGCCGGCTTCCCGCGCCCCGGATCCAGGCGAGGTCGAGAAGGTCGCCGAAACCCTCGATGCGGTGGAGGACGCGGAATTGCGGGCGGCGCTGGCGCGGCTCGGCGCGTCGATCAAGCGAAATTGAGGCTGCCGCGGGGTCCCGCCATGGCGGCCCGCCATTGCCACAATTATCGTTTCAAGCTAGCCAACGGTTCCTTTTGTCTTCGGGCGTGAACGCGCCAATCCGGGAGCAGACCCTTGATCATCACGCGCCGCGCCTTCACCGCCGCCCTGTCGCGGACCGGGCTTGGCCTGCTTGCAGGCTTCTCTCCGCTGCGCCTGATCGAGGGCGCGATGGCGCAGAGCGCGTCCGACGTCGCCAAGCCGGGGTCGCTGCCCGACATGGCGCTCGGCCCCGCCACCGCCCCGGTGACGATCACCGAATACGCGTCGATGACCTGCGGGCACTGCGCGCATTTCAACGAAACCGTGTTCCCGAAGATCAAGTCGGAATACATCGACAGCGGCAAGATCCGCTACGTGTTCCGCGAATTCCCGCTCGACATCAAGGCCGCCGCGGGCTCCATGCTGGCGCGCTGCATCGCCAAGGACGATGCCGGCAAATATTTCGCCGTCATCGACATGCTGTTCAAGCAGCAGAACGACTGGGTGGCGAAGAACACCACCGAGACCCTGACGCGGATCGGCAAGCAGGCCGGGCTAAGCGGACAGGCGGTCGAAGACTGCCTGAAGGATCAGGCGCTGCTCGACAAGATCGCCGCCGACCAGAAATTCGCCAGCGAAGTGCTGAAGGTCAATTCGACGCCGACCTTCTTCATCAACGGCGAGATGGTCAAGGGCGCGACCTCGTTCGAGGAGTTCGACAAGAAAATCAAGGCGCTGCTGAAGACCTGAGCTAAAGGCCGTCAGCCTTTCTTACTCTCCCCTGGAGGGGGAGGATCGCTCGCGCAGCGAGCGGGGTGGGGTGACAGTCTCTCCCTTCGGGCGGTGTGCTGGTTGAGGGACCGTCACCCCACCCCCTCTCGCATCTTGCTTCGCGCGATGCGAGCCGACCCTCCCCCTCCAGGGGAGGGTAAGAAAGTCCCTCCGCCGGTGGGATGCCGAGCAAGCCTCTTATCCACCACAAATCCCTTGGGAAAAGCCCGGGGCGGCGGTTGCCCTCCGGCCCCGGCCTCGCCATTGTCGCGGTGCATAAGGGCCGCCCCAGCGCGACTCAGCCACACACCGACATTGCCTTCTATGGTATTGTCCCGGCAGGGAGATTCGCGCCCGGCCAACAGAGAATCGCGTCCATGAAACTGACTCGTCTTCGCCTCCACGGTTTCAAATCGTTCGTCGAACCCACCGACTTCATGATCGAGCCGGGCCTCACCGGCGTGGTCGGTCCGAACGGCTGCGGCAAGTCGAACCTGGTCGAGGCGCTGCGCTGGGCGATGGGCGAAACCTCGCACAAGTCGCTGCGCGCAGCCGATATGGACGCGGTGATCTTTGCCGGTTCCGGCAACCGGCCGTCGCGCAACCATGCCGAAGTGGTGATGACGATCGACAATTCCGACCGCTCGGCGCCGGCGGCGGTGAACGACCGCGAAATCCTGGAAATCTCGCGCCGGATCGAGCGCGACGCGGGCTCGGTCTACCGCATCAACGGCCGCGACGTGCGCGCCCGCGACGTCCAGATCCTGTTTGCCGACGCCGCCACCGGCGCGCGTTCGCCGGCGCTGGTCCATCAGGGCAAGATCGGCGAGATCATTCAGGCCAAGCCGGAACAGCGCCGCCGCGTGCTGGAAGACGCCGCCGGCGTCGCCGGGCTGCACGCCCGCCGCCACGAGGCCGAACTGCGCCTCAAGGCAGCCGAAACCAACCTCACCCGCGTCGAGGATGTGGTGGGGCAACTGGCCGGACAGATCGACGGGTTGAAGAAGCAGGCGCGCCAGGCCATCCGCTACCGCGAGGTCGCAGCCAAGGTGCGCAAGGCCGAGGCCATGCTGTTCCATCTGCGCTGGCTGGAAGCCAATGTCGATGTCGCGGAAGCCGCCCACACCCACGACCTCAGCGTTCGCGAAATGGCCGAGCGCACCCGCGAACAGGGCGAGGCGGCTCGCATCCAGGCGATCCGCGCCTCCGAACTGCCGGCCCTGCGCGAGGCGGAAGCCCGCGCCGCCGCCGGGCTGCAGCGGCTCACCAATGCGCGCGAAACGCTCGACCGCGAGGAAGAGCGCGCCAAAGAGCGTGTCTCCGAACTCGACCGCCGGCTGATGCAGTTTTCCGCCGATATCGCCCGCGAGCAGCAGCAGAGCTCGGACGCCGAGGTGGCGCTGCAGCGGCTCGAGAGCGAAGACACCGAGCTGAAGGAAGAGATCAAGTCGCGCGTCGAAAAGCGCAGCGGCGTCGATGAACGGGTCTCCGAGGCCGAGGTGACGCTGGCATCGGCCGAACGGCTGTTCGCCGAACTGACCACCGTGCTCGCCGACCTCACCGCCAAGCGCAACCAGCTCGAAGGCAATGTGCGGACCCATCGCGACCGGCTGGCGCGGCTCGATCAGGAGATCGCCAACGTCGCCAGCGAGGAGCAGAAGCTGGCGCATGAAACCAGCGGTTTCGGCGACCTCGCCGAACTCGCCGGCATCATGGAGACCGCGCAGCAGAGCCTCGCGGAATCCGAAGCCATGGCGCAGGCCAACGAGGCCGGCCATGTCGAGGCCCGCGCCAGGCTGGAAGCCGCCCGCGCGCCGCTCAATGAGGCCGACAAGCGGGTACAGCGGCTCGAGACCGAGGCGCGCACGATCTCCAAGCTGGTCAACAGCGAAACCAAGAACCTGTGGCCGCCGATCATCGATGGCGTCACCGTCGCCAAGGGATATGAGAAGGCGATCGGTGCCGCACTCGGCGACGATCTCGATGCGCCGGTCGATCCTTCAGCGCCGATGCGCTGGACCAACTCCGGCGTCACCGAGGGCGATCCCGCGCTGCCCGAGGGCGTCGAGCCGCTGGCGGCGCATGTCGACGCGCCGATCGAGCTGGCGCGCCGCCTCGCCCAGATCGGCGTGGTGCCGAGAGAACGCGGCGCGGAGCTGGTTTCGCAGCTGAAGACCGGCCAGCGGCTGGTGTCGCCGGAAGGCGACGTCTGGCGCTGGGACGGCTTTGTCGCGGCGGCCCATGCGCCGACCGGCGCGGCGCGGCGGCTCGCCGAGCGCGCCCGGCTGGTCGATATCGAGAACGAACTCGAACAGGCCCGCATCGACGCCTCCGCCAAGCGCCAGGCGCTGGAATCCGCCGAGACTGCGCTGAAGGCGGCTTCGTCGGCTGAAGGTTCAGCGCGCGAAGCCTGGCGCGCCGCCCAGCGCGAGGCCGATGCCGCGCGCGAGCGCCATGCCCATGCCGAACGCGAAATCAACCGCCACGCCGCGCGAAAATCGGCGCTGACCGAAGCCCACAGCCGCCTCAGCGCCGACCGCGCCGAGGCCGAAAGCGCGCATGAGAGCGCCGCCGCCGCCCTCGACGAATTGCCGCCCAGCCTGGACACCGAGACCCGGCTGGCCGCCGTTCGCAGCGACATCGAGGGCCACCGCCGCTTTGCCGCCCAGGTGCGGGCCGAAGCCCAGGCGCTGGCGCGCGAGGCGGAACTCGCCGACCGCCGCCTGCAGGCCATCATCGCCGAACGCAACCAGTGGCAGGAGCGCAGGGCTGGCGCTGCCACGCACATCGCCACCATCGAAGAACGCATCACCGAGGTTACCGCCGAGCGCGCGGAGCTCGACAATGCACCGGCGATCTTCGCGGAAAAGCGCCGCGCCATCATCAGCGAAATCGAAGCCGCCGAATCCGCCCGCCAGGTCGCCGCCGACGCGCTGGCCACGGCCGAGAACGCGATGGCGGAAACCGACCGTGCGGCGAAGATTTCGCTCGAGGCGCTATCGAGCGCGCGCGAGGCGACCGCCCGCGCCGAGGAGCGCATGGAGGGCGCGCGCCGCCGGCTCGCCGATATCGAGCGCGAAATCCACGACATGCTGGAGGTCGAGCCGCACGCCGTGGCGGGTCTCGCAGAGATCGAGCCGGGTGCCGACCTGCCGCCGCTCGCCGAGATCGAGGAAAGCCTCGAAAAGCTGCGGCGCGACCGCGAGCGGCTCGGCGCGGTCAATCTGCGCGCCGAGGAAGAACTGCATGAGGTCGAGGCCCAGCATACCGCGCTGACGACGGAGCGCGACGACCTGGTCGAAGCCATCAAGCGGCTGCGCCAGGGCATCCAGAGCCTCAACCGCGAGGCGCGCGAGCGGCTGTTGACCTCGTTCGAAATCGTCAACGGCCATTTCAAGCGGCTGTTCGTCGAACTGTTCGGCGGCGGCGAAGCAGCCCTGCACCTGATCGAGAGCGACGATCCGCTCGAAGCCGGACTCGAAATCATCGCCAAGCCGCCCGGCAAGAAACCGCAGACGCTGTCGCTGTTGTCCGGCGGGGAGCAGGCGCTGACCGCGCTGGCGCTGATCTTCGCGGTGTTCCTCACCAACCCGTCGCCGATCTGCGTGCTGGACGAAGTCGACGCGCCGCTCGACGACCACAATGTGGAG
>JAUXWH010000172.1 GCA_030681365.1 Bradyrhizobium sp. | reverse complement strand
AAAGCCGGCGGCCGGATCATCCTGATGGCCTCGCGCGCGCTCGCGAAGCTCGGCCGCAGCGCCGACGACTATGCCAGGGTCGACAATCGCGTGCTGTCGCAGGTCCGCGAGCCCGTGATCATCCACTGGCTCGGCGACATGTTCGATCCGGCGCTGGAGAATTACTGGGGCACGCAAATCCTCGACACCGCGAGGGCTATCGCGGTCGGCATCATCAACGCCAACGCCCCCAAGGGCGACGGCGTCAAGGTCTCGCTGCTCGACAAGCAGCGCGAGATCGACATGCGCCGCCGGCTCGATCCTGACGTGAAAATGTATACCGGCGACGACTTCAACTACGCCGAACTGATCGCCGGCGACGACAAGGGTTTTTCCCACGCGCTGCTCGGCATCTTCGACGCCATCGCCCCGGCGGCGTCCTACGCGCTGTCGCGTCTGGCGGCCGGCGACGAGGCCGGTTTCCACGACGTGCTGGGGCCGACGGTACCGCTGTCGCGTCACATCTTCAAGGCGCCGACCCGCTTCTACAAGACCGGCATCGTGTTCATGGCCTATCTCAACGGCCATCAGGACCACTTTACGATGGTGGGCGGGCAGGAGAGTACGCGCTCGACGCTGCATCTCGCCGAACTGTTCCGGCTGGCGGACCGGGCGGGATTGCTTTCCAACCCTGAACTGGCGACGCGGCGGATGAAGGCGGTGCTGGCGCTGCGAGGCATCGAGGCGTGATGCGGGATTTTTCGGCCGACCATCGCTGGCTGTCGCTCAACACGGCGACCGTTCGCAAGCAGGGCGATCTCCTTGAAATCATCGATGCCTGCGCGCGGCACGGCATCCGCGCCATCGATCCCTGGCGCGACCAAGTCGCGGCGGTGGGACTCGATCGCGCGGTGCGCGCGGTGCGCGACGCCGGGCTCGAACTGACGGGCTATTGCCGCGGCGGCATGTTCACCGCGGATGCCGCGCATCGCGTCGAGGCGCGCGACGACAACCGCCGCGCGGTCGACGAAGCCAAGGCGCTCGGCGCGCCCTGCATCGTGCTGGTGGCGGGCGGCTTGCCGCAATATTCGCGACCGGGCAGCGCGGTCTCGAAAGACATCGCGGGGGCGCGGTCGCAAGTCGACGACGCCATCGCGGAAATGATGGAATACGCCAACCAGGCCAGCATGCCGCTGGCGATCGAGCCGCTGCATCCGGCCTATGCCGCCGATCGCGCCTGCGTCAATACGACCAAACAGGCGCTCGATATCTGCGACCGGCTCGATCCCGCCCGCACCGGCGCGCTCGGTGTCGCGCTCGACGTCTATCACATCTGGTGGGACCCGGAATTGCTGCCGCAGATCGCGCGGGCAGGAAAAGACCGGCTGCTGGCGTTTCACGTTTGCGACTGGCTTGTGCCGACAAAAGACATCCTCAACGACCGCGGCATGATGGGCGACGGCGTGATCGACATCAAATCGGTGCGGGCAGCGGTCGAGGCGCAGGGTTTTGATGGTTATTCCGAGATCGAGATCTTTTCCGAAAGCTGGTGGAGCAAGCCGATCGACGAGGTGTTGCGTACCTGCATCGAGCGGCATCGCTCGGTGGTGTGAGCCCACGCCATTCTGCATTGGGGCCTTGCCGTCGCGAGTCGCTCCCGGCCCTTGCGGTTCGTCCCGACCTTGTTGATATCAGTTACGCCGGCCAAACCGTCGGCTGCATGGAGCCAAGCCGATGACCGAGCCCGCCGAATACACGCCGCCGAAAGTCTGGACCTGGAACAGGGAAAGCGGCGGAAAATTCGCCAGCATCAACCGTCCCATCGCGGGGCCGACCCACGAAACGGAATTGCCGGTCGGCCGCCATCCGCTGCAACTTTATTCCCTGGCGACGCCAAACGGCGTCAAGGCTACCGTCATGCTAGAGGAGTTGCTGGCACTCGGCCACAAGGGCGCCGAATATGACGCTTGGTTGATCAAGATCGACGGCAACCAGTTCGGCAGCGGTTTCGTGGCGGTCAACCCGAATTCCAAGATCCCCGCGCTGATGGACCGCAGCGGTCCAAAGCCGATCCGGGTGTTCGAATCCGGCGCCATCCTGGTGCATCTGGCGGAAAAATTCGGAGCGCTGCTGCCGACCGACACCGCCGCCCGCGCCGAAACCCTGTCGTGGCTGTTCTGGCAGATGGGAGCCGCGCCCTATCTCGGCGGCGGTTTTGGGCATTTCTACGCCTATGCGCCGAGCAAGATCGAATACGCCATCGACCGTTTCGCGATGGAGGTGAAGCGTCAGCTCGACGTGCTCGACCGCCGCCTTGCGGAGAGTGAGTATCTCGCAGGTAAGGATTATACGATTGCCGATATCGCGGTCTGGCCCTGGTACGGCGGTCTGGCCAAGGGCGTGTTGTACGGCGCCGGCGAATTCCTCGATGTGCAGTCGTACAAGAACGTGCAGCGCTGGGCCGATGAGATCGCCGCGCGCCCGGCGGTCAAGCGCGGACGCATGGTCAACCGCACCTGGGGCGAGCCTGCGAGCCAGCTGCACGAACGGCATGAAGCGAGCGATTTCGATACGAAAACACAGGACAAGCTCGAGGGCGCGACGGCTGCGGCCGCGGGTTGAAATTGTAGGGTGGGCAAAGCCAGGAGGACGCGCGAATGCGCGCCCGATGGCGTGCCCACCATGATGGTTCGTTGAAGGTGGTGGGCACGGCGCGAAGGCGCGCCTTTGCCCACCCTACTTATTCGGGGATGGGTTTCGCCGATCAGGGGATCGGAACTTTCGCAGCGTGACCGACGCGTCCGATTTCGCTGATCATCCTGGGCGGCTGCAGCTTCCGCCGGTATTCCGCAGGGCCGATGCCGGCCAGCCGCCGGAACAGCCGGCGGAACGAAGACGCATCCTCATAGCCGACCTCACGGCCGATCGCCTCGACCGCCGTGCTGGTGGTCTCCAGCAACTGCTTGGCCTCCTCGATCCGCAACGCCTGAATATAGGCCAGCGGCGAATAGCCGGTAGCCGTCCTGAAGCGCCTGTCGAAGCTGCGTTTCGGCAGGCCGGATTGCCGGACCAGGTCGCCCACGACATCGGCCTTGTCGTAATTCTCCGCGATCCATTGCTGCGCGCGCTCGATCGTCGCGTCGCCATGGTTGACGTTCTGGATCAAGCTCGCATAGGGCAACTGGCCGTCGCGGTGCCACTGATACAGGAACAACTTCGACAGGCGGATGGCTTCCGCGGTGCCGGCGAATTTGGCCACCAGCAGCAACGCCAGGTCCTGCCATGACGATGCGCCACCGGAACAGACGATGCTGTGGCCGTCGCCGCCCTGGACGATCAGACGGTCGGCGTGCAGCGTCACGTCGGGATACTGCTCCTTGAACAGCGCGGCGTAGCTCCAATGCGTCGTTGCCGCTTCGCCTTCGAGAAGGCCGGCTTCGGCGAGCACCAGCGATCCGCCGCAGGCCGAATAAAGCGCGGCGCCCTGGCCGTGCATCGCCTTGATCCAGTCCAGCAGCCTGCGATCCAGCCCGCGGAGGCAGGCCGCCGATTGCACCATCACGTTCGGTACGAACACGACGTCGGTCCGGTTCACCTCGTTGATACCGTCCTGCGGGACGATGCTGACGCCGGTCACGAGCTGCATCGGCTGTTTCGAGGTCGATACGATTCGCGGGATGAAGATCGGATCATCTTCCTTTTCGGCGATAAAGCGGCCCGCTGCCCACAGCGTGTCGAATATGCCGTAGACGATCGACGGATCGCATTCGGCAAAGACCACCAGGCTCACATGAACTTGATCTCGCATGCATTTGGCTCAATCGCCCCGGAAGCGGCCATTTTGCCACTCACGGAGGGCTGCGGCCAGCCCTATCAGGACGACCAAACGACGCATTGGGCGCGCGCGTTCGAGCCGGGGAACGGATTCGAAAGGTCAAGTTCGATGTGCCAAGGCAAGAGCTTCTACGATCGTCATATTTCGCCGCGGCTGGTCCATGCCGGTTGCAGCGTCGAAGAGTTTGCAGCGATGCGCAGGCGGATCGTGCCGCGCGCCCGGGGAATCGTGGTCGAGATCGGCTTCGGCTCCGGACTCAATCTGCCCTATTTCGATCCGAAGCGCGTCGACCTCCTGATCGGTATCGAGCCCGATGAAGCGATGATCGAGTTGGCGCAGACGGAGCTCGACAAGATGGCTTTCCCGGCCGAGTTGCGCCAGGGCGTCGGCGAGAAGCTGCCGCTGAAGGACGCCATGGCCGACACCGTGGTGGTGACCTACGCGTTTTGCACGATTCCCGAACCGGCCAGGGCGCTCGGCGAGATCCGGCGAGTGCTCAAGCCGGGCGGCACGCTGTTGTTTTGCGAGCATGCCCGGGCCGAGGGCTGGCGGGGCAGCCTGCAACGTGGCTTGAACGGCGCCTGGAGCGGCCTGTTCGGCGGTTGCAACCTGACACGCGATCCGGTTTCAACCATCGAAGCCGCCGGCTTTACAACGGATGACGTGGCCATCGAGCGCTTCTCGCTGCCACGGGTGATGCTTGGCATGCATTATTCCGGAGAGGCACGGGTGCGGCGCGACGCTGATGGCGTGGTGTCGGAGAAGCGGGAAGAGCAAGGCGCGGGTTAGGCCCGCGCTTTCCTGTCCCTTTCAACTTCAACCTGTCGTGCACGGCGTGCCGGCGGGAAGCGTGGCGCGCCGAGTTCGACCGGCTCGACGGTCATGCGGTTGCCGAGCTGGTTCGAGCTCTCGAACCGCAGGATTTCCTCGACCGCAGTCTTGATGTGTGGAAAATGTTTCGGCGTTCTGATGGGGGGCGAGCCAGGCGTGGCTAATCCGCGAATTCCGCAATGCTCGCGGCCGCGTCGAGCATCGGCTGTTGACTGACGGTAATGAGGCCGGGTCCCGGCCTGTCGATGTCCTGGATCAGGAAGATCACGATCGAGACTAGCGCCCCCATCGTATAAATCGGCAGCCGCGAGCGCTGTGCGTCCAGCCCGGCAGCATAGCCGGCAAAGGCACTTGCGACGATGGCAAGGCCATACAGGGCTATCAGGACCGTGTTCGGCACGCGGTTGAGCAAAACGGCGTGCCGCGCTTCCTGTCTGTCGAACATCTCGTTCAGCGCCTGTATGAAGAGTCCCGTTGGAACCATTGCGTTGTTCTTCACAGCTACCGCCTTGGCCTGCTGCCAAAGAGCCTCCTGGATGGCCCTCGACCGGAAAATCGCGGCAGCGTTCTCTTTTGGAGGCAGCACCCGTCGTGTGATTTCCAGCCGAACCTGTACGTACTCGCGCAACAGCTTGATACATTCTGTGCTGTGTGGTGCGGGGAGCAGACGCGCACGTAACGCGGTGGTGGTGATCGCATTCGCTTCGTTCAGCACGGCGCCGCGCCGCTGCTCGAATCCTGATAAGGCCATCGCGAAGGTGAATCCGATCATCAGCGCCAGAAGCCCCAGGATCGAGCCTTCCAATGTCGAAATATTCTGCCGACTTCGCCTGCTGTTGAGCAGGCCAAAACGACGACCGATCTCGCTGGCCGTGAGGATGCCGACAATGCTGGCGAAAAATATAAGCGATAGCGGATAGGCGGCGAAGTCCATCCCAGAAGTCCCCCGCGACGAACGTACTCTAAAGGGTCATGTAGGCCAACCGCCGCGCTAGCCCACCGTGCACGGCACGCGCAAAAACCCGCGAAACCGGGCGCGGCCGCCGCGCACCGGCGCGCCGTTCAGCGCATAGTCGGGAAACCGCGCCAGAAACCGCGAAATCGCGACCGCGCCTTCGAGCCGCGCCAGCGCCATCCCCGCGCATTGATGCGCGCCGGTGGCGAAGGCCAGATGCCGGTTCGGGGTGCGGGCGATGTCGAGGGTTTCCGGATCGGAAAATTGTTGCGGATCGCGGTTGGCCGCGCCGATGCACAGCGTCACCGGGGTGCCGGCGGGAAGCATGACGCCGCCGAGTTCGACCGGCTCGAGGGTCATGCGGTTGCCGAGCTGGTTCGAACTCTCGAAGCGCAGGATTTCCTCCACTGCGCTCTTGATCAGATCCGGATGTTCGATCAACCGCCTCTTCTGCGCGGCGTTACCGGACAACGCCACCAGCCCGTTGCCGATCAGGTTGGTGGTGGTCTCATGCCCGGCGTTGAGCAGGAAGATGCAGTTGTGAAGCAGCTCCTTCTCGGTCAGCCGCTCGCCATTGTCCTCGCCCTGAATGAGGCGGGTCAGCACGTCGCGTTCTGGGTTGCCCGGTTTTGCTCGGCGCCGCGCCACCAGGATTTCCAGATAGGCGAGAAAATCCGTCACCGCCTGGTTGCCGCGGGCGAAAACTTCCGGAGAGATCACGGGCTCGAGCGCGCCCAGGATCGCGAGCGACCAGTCGCGCAGGGGGCCGCGTTCCTGCTGCGGCACGTCCAGCAGATTGCCGATCACCTCGATCGGGATCGCGGCGGCAAAGTCGTCGATCAGATCGACACTGCCTTTGGCGGCGATCCCGGCCAGCAACCGGTCCACCAGCGCGATCAGATCGGGCTCCATGCCGGCGATGGCGCGGGGCGACAGTGCGCCCATGATCAGCCGCCGTACCCGGGTGTGCGCGGGCGGATCGTTGAAGACGAGGCTGGTGGTGTGGTGCTCGTAGAGCGGGGAATCGCCGTATTTCGGGAAGAACTCCCGCTTCTTGTCAGATGAGAAAAGCTTGGTGCTTTTATAGGCTGAGACCAGGTCGTCATAGCGGGTCAGGAACCAGGAGCCATTGGGCATGCGCTTGACCGGCTCATGCTCCCGCAGGGCACGATAGGTCGGATAGGGATCGGCGTAGAATTCGCTCGTCAGCTTCTCGATATCGAAGCCCGCCGCCAGTTCGCGCGCATCCGCATTCATGCTGCCATACCCTCTGACGCAGACCGATATGCCGTTTTCGCTCTTTCGCAAAATCCGGCGAGCTCTATGGTGCCGCAAGGTCGCTTGAGTTCCAAAGTCTGGTCTACGCCCGCTTCGGCCCGGTCGCGTGCGCTGCAGCATGGCCCTTGACTTTTTGTGAAGGTGAGTGCTTACTCACAACCATGAATACTCCCCTGCGCATGACCAGCGACCTGAGGCGGCAGCTAATCCTCAGCGCCGCCAAGCGTTGCTTTGCCCGCCACGGCTTCGCCGGGACGACGACCAAGAGCGTCGCCGCGGCCGCCTCCATTTCGGAAGGACTGCTGTTCAAGCATTTTCCGTCCAAGGCCGCGCTCTACGCGGAGATCCTGGCGGAGGAATGCGAGGCCGATCCCGATCTGATGCATTTGCTCGGGCTGGAGCCGTCGACCGCGACCCTGGTCCAACTGGTCCGCAGCATGGTCGAACATTTCGTGCAGATCACGGACGATGAGGAGGAAGCGCAACGCCTCCGGCTCATGACCACCAGCCACCTCGATGACGGCGAATTCGCCCGGCTGCTCTATGGCAAGGTGAGCGACCTGATCGGGCCGATGTTCACGGCGTCGCTGGAGCGTGCCGTGGCGGCGGGGGAGGCGTCACGGATCGGAAGCGATCCGCTCAATCTGTTCTGGTTTGCGCATCACACGGTGGTGATGGCGGCGCTGACGCGGCTTCCGGCCGTCCACTGTCTCACTTACGGCGATGCGGCCGGACTCGAACGGCAACTCCGCGAATTCATTCTCCGCGGAATTGGACTTAACGAAGCCGCAATTGCTTCGCATTTGGACCGCGAAAAGTCGCCGGCTCCGGGGCAATCGGTTACTGCAGAAAGTGCGTGACATGAACATCGTGACCGAACCCAATATCGCCGGCAAGCCGATCACCGAGAAGCCGCACAAGCGTCCGGTACGCATGGTGCGATGGTTCATCATCGTCGGGCTGCTGCTGGCGCTACTGGTCGGCGGCATCGTCGGGTTCAACTGGTTTCGCGGCAAGATGATCGCGCAGTTCTTCGCCAACATGAAGCCGCCGCCGATCACGGTCACCGTCGCAGAGGCCAAATCCGAAGTGGTTCCGAACCTGCTGAAGGCGGTCGGCGATCTCGCCGCCGTGCACCAGGTCAATGTCACGTCCGATGTCAACGGGCGCATCACCGCCATCATGTTCACGGCGGGCTCCACCGTGAAGGCCGGCGCGCCGCTGGTACAATTGTTCGACGGCCCCGAGCAGGCGGATCTCGCAAGCTTCAAGGCGCAATCCACGGTGGCGCAGCTGACGCTGGAGCGCGCCAAGCAGCTGGCTTCGCGCCAGTTCGGCCCGCAGGCGACGGTGGATTCCGCGCAGGCGGCCTATGACCAGGCCGAGGCCGGCATCGCCAGGACCCAGGCGGTCATTTCCCAAAAGCTGGTGCGCGCGCCGTTCGACGGCGAACTCGGCGTCCGCAGGGTCGAGGTCGGACAGTATCTCACCGCGGGGACGCAGATCGTGTCGCTGACCGATCTGTCGAACCTCTTTGCCAATTTCACGACGACGGAAAAGGACAGTGGGCTGCTCAAGGTCGGGCAGACCGTGCGCATCGTGGTCGATGCCTATCCCGGCAAGACTTTCGAGGGCAAGATCACCACCATCGAGCCGCAGATCAGCAGCGACACCCGCAACATTCGCGTTCAGGCCACGATCGCCAATCCCGATCGCATCCTGAAGCCCGGCATGTTCGCCACCACGACGGTGGTGTTGCCGGACAAGCCGGCCGTCATCACGGTTCCCGAAACCGCCGTCGATTATACGCTCTACGGAGATTCGGTCTACGTGGTCACCGAGAAGAAGGAGGATGACGGCAAGGTCAGCCTGACCGCCGTTCGTACCTTCGTGCGCGCCGGCGATCGGATCGACGGGCGCGCCGTCATCACAAGCGGCCTGAAAGCCGGCGACCGCGTGGTGGCGGTCGGACAGCTCAAGCTGCAATCCGGAGCGGCGGTCGCCATCTCGAGCGATCCGCCGCCGCCGATCCCGGCTCAGGCGCCGCGCAACTAGGCAATTCTGCGCGGACCCCATGGTCCCGCAATAAAGATCGACCACGGAGCGCCTGTAATGGCTTTTACCGATATCTTCATCAAGCGCCCCGTGCTGTCGCTGGTCGTCAGCCTGCTGATCCTGCTGATCGGCTTCAAGGCTGCGACTTCGCTGCCGATCCGGCAATATCCCAAGCTGTCGAATACCGTGATCACCGTGACCACGGTGTATCCCGGCGCGTCGCCGGAACTGATGCAGGGCTTCATCACCACGCCGCTGGAGCAGGCGGTGTCTTCAGCCGAAGGCGTCGACTACATCACCTCGTCTTCGACCCAGGGCCAGAGCCTGATTTCGGTTTACGTCAAGCTGAACTTCGATCCCAACCAGGCGCTGACCGAAGTGATGGCGAAGGTGAACTCGGTCAGATACCTGATTCCGAGAGAGGCCAACGATCCTGTCATCGTGAAATCGACGGGCCAGACCACGGCGGTGATGTATCTGGGCTTCTCCAGCGACGAGCTCTCGGGATCGGCGATATCGGACTATCTGACGCGCGTGGTGCAGCCGATCCTGTCGACCGTCGATGGCGTGGCGTCGGCCGATATTCTCGGCGGACAGACCTTCGCCATGCGCATCTGGCTCGACCCTGCGCGAATGGCCGGGCGTGGCGTATCGCCAGAGGACATCGCCGTGGCGATACGGGCCAACAACTTCCAGGCTGCCGCCGGGCAGGCCAAGGGTTACTTCATCGTCTCGAATGTGACGACCAATACCGACCTGCAGAACGTCGATCAGTTCAAGCGCATGACCGTCAAGGCCAAGGACGGCGGCTTCGTCCGGCTTGAAGACGTCGCCACCGTCGAACTGTCGGCGCAAAGCACCGACGCCAGCGTCGCCTTCTCCGGCGAGCGCGCGATCTTCATCGGCGTGCAGGCGACGCCGCAAGGCAATCCGCTCAACATCGTCACCGGCGTACGTGCGCTGTTTCCCGAGCTGGAGCGAAACCTGCCGCCGTCGCTCAAGATGAAAGTCGCTTACGACTCGACCAAGTTCATCCGTTCCTCGATCGACGAGGTCCAGATGACCCTGATCGAGGCGGTCGGCATCGTGGTCGTGGTGATCTTCCTGTTCCTGGCGTCGTTCCGGTCGGTGATCATTCCGGTCGTCACCATTCCGCTGTCGCTGATCGGCGTCTGCAGCCTGATGCTGGTGGCC
>JAUXWH010000171.1 GCA_030681365.1 Bradyrhizobium sp. | reverse complement strand
GTTCCATTCGCGCACCAAGAAGATCGTGGTGCCGGACGACATCAAGGGCATGAAGATCCGTCCCGCGCACGCCACCATGGCGAATTACGTGATCTCGCTCGGCGGCACCAACGTGCAGTCCTCGGCGCCGGAAGTCCGCGACATCATCGAGCGCGGCGTCGCCGACGCCGTCACCTTCCCGTGGGGATCGGTGCTGCTGTTCGGCATCGACAAGGTGACGAAGTATCACATCGAGGCGCCGCTCTACGTCACGACCTTTGCCTTCGTGATGAACAAGGACAAATACAGCCAGATGTCCGACCGTCAGAAGAAGGCGATCGACAACAACTGCACCACCGAGGCCGCCGGCCGCGTCGGCGAACCCTGGGGGAAATACGAGAACTCAGGCGTCGAAAAGATCAAGGCGCTGCCCGGCCATGAAGTCTACAAGCTGACGCCGGAGCAGACCGCGCTGTGGAAGAAGGCGTCCGAGCCGCTGATCAAGACCTGGGCCGACAATGTCAAGAAAGCCGGCGGCGATCCGGATACGGCGATGAAGGAGCTTCGCGCCGAATTGACCAAGAACAACGCGCTGGCGAACTAACGACGCCTTTCCATCGACGCGGCGGCGGGGCACTCTCGCCGCCGTTTCCCTTGCAACCCTGACGGCGGCGTGGAGCGGACATGAAGCGCGCTTCGATGGATCGTTTCATCGATACGATCGAATGGATCGCGGCGGCTTTTGTCGGCATCGTCGCCGCCAACATCTTCATCGCGGTGCTGCTGCGCAACGTCTTCAGCTATTCGATCCCGGATTCCTTCGATATCGGGCGCATGATGCTCGGCATCCTGATCTTCTGGGGCATCGCCGCCACCAGCTATCGCGGCGCGCACATCACCGTCGATCTGGTGTGGGCCAATGTCGGGCCGCGCTACCAGCGCTGGATCGACATCTTTGCCACGCTGGTGCTGTTGTTCGTGGTGTCGGTGCAGACCTGGACGCTGTTCGACAAGGTGCATGGCACCTATAAGGACAATGTCCTCACCTTCGACATGGGCATGCCGACCTGGCCGTTCTTCGCGGTGGCGTGGGCCGGCGACGCCGCGGCGGTGCTGCTGATCGCGATCCGCACCTGGCGCCTGATCTTTCATCCCGACGAGATGGAAGAGCCCAAGATCAAGACCGTGGAGTAGACGGCATGAGTACCGACGCCGTCGCCATCCTCGGATTTGTCGCGCTGTTCGCGCTGATGCTGCTGCGCGTGCCGGTGGGCATGGCGATGGGCCTCGTCGGCGTCACCGGCTTCGGCTATCTCGTCGGGTTCTCCCCGGCGCTCAAGATGGTCGGCCAGACCTCGATGCGCACGGTGACCGATTATACGTTCGGCGTGATTCCGATGTTCCTGCTGATGGGGGCGTTCGTCACCAATTCCGGGATGAGCCGCGAACTGTTCAAGGCCGCCAACGGCTTCCTTGGCCATTTGCGCGGCGGGCTGGGCATCGCGACGGTCGGCGCCTGTGGCGGCTTTGCCGCGATCAGCGGTTCGTCGGTGGCGACCGCCGCGGCGTTTTCCGCCGTCGCCTATCCGGAGATGCGCCGTTTCGGCTATCCGCAATCCTTCGCCACCGGCGTGATCGCGGCCGGCGGCACGCTCGGCGCCATGCTGCCGCCATCGACGGTGCTGGCGGTCTACGGCATCATCACCGAGCAGGACATCGGCAAGCTGTTCATGGCCGGCATCATTCCCGGCCTGCTCGCCATCGCCATGTACATGCTGACGATCGCGCTGATCGGGTGGCTTCGGCCGGGCTTCCTGCCGACCGGCCCGCAAACCAGCTGGCGCGAGCGGCTTGCCGGCCTGAAGAATATCTGGGCGCCGGTGCTGCTGTTCGTCTTCGTCATCGGCGGCCTCTACGGGCTGCCGTATCTGCCGCGCTTCACCCCCACCGAGGCCGGCGGCGTCGGCGCGTCAGGCGCGTTCCTGATCGGCTTGCTCACCGGACGGCTCGACAATGAGAAGATTCTCGCTTCGCTGCTGCAGGCGACCCGCACCGCCGCCGCGGTGTTTACGATCCTGATCGGTGCGCTGATCTTCGGCTATTTTCTCACGGTGACGCAGACCCCGCAAAAGGTCACGGAGCTTCTCACCGGCCTCGGCCTCGGGCCCTACGGCGTGCTTGCCCTCATCATGGTGATGTATCTGGCGCTGGGCTGCCTGATGGACGCGATGGCCATGATCATCCTGACCGTCCCGATCATCTTCCCGGTGATCATCCATCTCGGCTTCGACCCGATCTGGTTCGGCGTCATCGTCGTGATGACGGTGGAACTCGGCCTCATCTCTCCGCCGGTGGGCATGAATGTCTTCGTCATCAAGAGCGTGATCCCCGACGTATCGTTCTCCACAATCTTTCGGGGCGTGGCGCCGTTCGTCGTCACCGACGTGATCCGGCTGGTCATCCTGATTGCATTTCCGATACTGGCGCTGTGGTTGCCGCAGCGCATGATGGGATAGTTCGATGACGCCGGAGCTTGCGACCAGGTATGTCTTCACGCTCACCGTCCGCATCGGCGAGGTGACATCGGCCGGCGAGATCGGTCACGGCGTGCGCCGGATCATTCCGATCCTGGGCGGCGAGGTGCGGGGCGAGGGCGTCAACGGCAAGGTCTGCGCGTTCGGCGCCGACTTCCAGATCATCCGGCCCAACGAACTGATCGAACTGGAGGCGAAATACGCCTTCGAGACCGACGACGGCGCGGTGATCTATGTCGAGAATCGGGGTATCCGCTTCGGTCCGGTCGACCTGTTGCAGAAGCTGAAGCGCGGCGAGCCGGTCGATCCCGAATTGATCTATTTCCGCACCGTGCCGCGGTTCGAGACCGGGGCAGAAAAATACCGCTGGCTGATGGAAAACCTGTTCGTCGGCTCAGCCGCCCGCCACGCCGACCGCGTCGTCATCGACGTGCACCAGGTGCTGTGAATCTGGCCCTGGCCCTCCAAGGGAGGGTGAAGGCGTCCGCTCCCCGGACGCAGCGCAGCGCCCTTGCGGTGCGCTGCTGATCCGGGGTCCACTGCCTCATCCTCTCTTTGGGTCCCGGTTCTGCGGAGCTGCGTTTCACGCTGCACCGCGCCCGGGACACGAGGCTTCAACGGGCTCCGTCGCCGCCCTTGTTGACTCCCTCCGAATTCGTTATAAAACATAACTATTCTGGACAGGACGTAAAAATACCCATGGGAAACGCCGCACCTGCCGCGACCGCCGAACGGTCCGCGCTGCTCAAGATCGAGACGGTGGGCGCGGTCATGACCGTGGGCCTCAACCGGCCGGCCAAGCGCAATGCGCTGAATGACGGCATTATTCTCGCGATCCAGGATTGCTTCTCCAATCTGCCGGAGGATGTCGGCGCGGTGGTGATCCACGGCATCGGCGATCATTTCTCGTCGGGCCTCGATCTGTCGGAGCTGACCGAGCAGGATGCCAGCGAGGGCCTTCGGCATTCGCAGATGTGGCACCGGGTGTTCGATCGCATCCAGTACAGTCGCGTGCCCGTGATCGCGGCCCTCAGGGGCGCGGTGATCGGCGGCGGGCTGGAACTCGCCTGCGCGGCGCATATCCGGGTCGCCGAACCCAGCGCCTATTTCGCGTTGCCGGAGGGCCAGCGCGGCATTTTCGTCGGCGGCGGCGGATCGGTGCGGCTGCCGCGGCTGATCGGGGTCGCCCGCATGACCGACATGATGCTGACCGGGCGGGTCTATTCGGCGACCGAAGGCTCGGCCTATGGTTTTACCCAGTATCTGACCGACACGGGCGGCGCCTTGCCGAAGGCGATGGAACTGGCCGAGCGCGTCGCCGCCAATGCGCCGCTGACCAATTTCGCGGTGCTGCAGGCGCTGCCGATGATCGCGGAAGCCAACCCGCAGACCGGCCTGCTGATGGAATCGCTGATGGCGACCGTGGCGCAGAGCGATAAAGAAGCCAAGCGCCGGATTCGTGACTTTCTCGATCGCAAGACCGCAAAGGTGAAACCGGCCTGACATGAGCGCCACGCCACAAATGTCGATGGCGACCGGAGCCGGCGTCGCGCCGCTGCGGCCGATCTCGTTCGGCGATCCCGCGGTAACGATCGAGCGCCGCGACGATGGCACCATCTATCTGCGGCCCAAAACACCGCTCGGCGACTATCCGGTTCGCCTGACCGATCGCCTGCATCATTGGGCCAAGGCGGAGCCCGGTCGCGTGTTCATGGCGGAGCGCGACGCCGGCGGCGGCTGGCGGCAGATCACCTACGCGCAATTACTTGTTGCGGCCCGGCATATCGCCTCGGCGCTGCTGGCGCGCGGCCTGTCCGCCGAGAAGCCGATCGTGATTCTCTCCGGCAATTCGGTCGACCATGCGCTGCTCGCGTTCGGCGCGCTTTACGCCGGCATACCTTTCTGCCCGGTGTCGCCGGCCTATTCGCTGGTGTCGAAGGATTACGGCAAGCTCGCTTACCTGATGAAGCTGCTGACGCCCGGCATGGTGTTCGCCGATGATGCCGACAAATTCGCCGGCGCGCTGGCAGCCAACGTTCCCGAGGCGACCGAAATCGTGGCGTCGCGCGGCGCCGTCCCCGGCCGCGAGGTGACGATGCTCAGCCAGTTGCTGGCGACGCCGCAACATCCCCGCCTCGATGCCGCGCACGACGCCATCGGTCCGGACACCATCGCAAAATTCCTGCTGACGTCGGGCTCGACCGGCAATCCGAAGGCGGTCATCAACACCCAGCGGATGATATGCGCCAACCAGGTGATGCTCCGCGAGACGCTGGCGTTCCTGAAGGACGAGCCGCCCGTCATCGTCGACTGGCTGCCCTGGAACCACACTTTCGGCGGCAACCACAATATCGGGCTGACGCTGTTCAACGGCGGTTCGATG
>JAUXWH010000164.1 GCA_030681365.1 Bradyrhizobium sp. | reverse complement strand
GCCGTGCTGGCCGATCTCGCCGAACAGGTCGCCCGCGACGGCGAGGGCGCGCGCAAGCTGGTCGAGATCATCGTCGACGGCGCCACGACGAAGAAGTCCGCGCGGAAAATCGCGATGTCGGTGGCGAATTCGCCGCTGGTGAAGACCGCGATCGCCGGCGAGGATGCCAATTGGGGCCGCGTGGTGATGGCGGTCGGCAAGGCCGGCGAGCCCGCCGATCGCGACAGACTGTCGATCTCGTTCAACGGGATCCGCGTCGCCAAAAGCGGCGCCCGCGATCCGTCGTATGACGAGGCCGAAGTGTCGGCGGCGATGAAGAACCCGAAGATCCAGATCAAGATCGCGCTCGGCCTCGGCAAGGGCCGCGACCGCGTGCTGACCTGCGACCTGACCAAGGAATATGTCGCGATCAACGGCGACTACCGGTCGTAGTCCCCACCGTCATCCTGAGGTGCGCGCTCTTGCGCGCCTCGAAGGATGGATGCGACGAAGGCGCTGCGGCTCATCCTTCGAGGCTCGCCGAAGACGGCGAGCACCTCAGGATGACGGCGCCTCAGCTGCTGATGCGAGCGTCGGAGATCGCCCTCTGGAACAGCACCGTCATGGCTTCCGAGATGCCCTGGGTCGGGGTGACCTCGAAGTAAAAGCCCGGTGACGCGCACTCCGCCATCTTCTTCGCGATCTCGCTGTTCACCGAGGCGGGGTCGTACGGCCCGGCGTTGAACGGCTTGATCCATGTATTGTACCAGCTGTTGGTCGGCAGATCGAGATAGGTGGTGTACAGCACCGCGATCTTGATGCCGCGATTCTTGATCGTGGTGCAAAGCGCCGGATTGATCGGCGACTGGCATCGATTACCGGACTTCGGCTTGAGGCATGACGGGTTGTATTCGTCGGCAACCCCGTCGGAGACGAAGAAGAGGTATTTCAGCGGCGACCCGGAAGCGCCGGTCCCCGGATTGGTGATCGCGCTGTTCATCGCCGGAAAAAGATTGGTGTACTGGGTATCCTGATCGTTGTTTTCGTTCTGGCCCTTCACGGTCATCAGATCGATGTTGCCCGCGGCGGTCTTGGCGCTGGTCAGCGAGGACGACAGCGCGAACAACGTCCGCAATCCGGCGGTGCTTGCCGAAGCGCCGAAGTCGTAGATCGCCATGCGGAACTGGTTGGAATAGGTCTGCGTGGCCGCCGCGGTGTCCATCAACTGCTGCGTCGCCGTGCGCAGCACGTCGATCCGCGTCGTCACCCCGAGGGCCTTGGCTTTTTTATAGTAGTTGTTGTTGTCGTTGAGATCGTGACAGGCGAAGGCGCACTTGTCCGACGTGTTGTTGACCATCTTCGTGACGTCGGCGGGAGTCGCGCCCACGCCCATCGAGGGCGAATTGTCGAGCAGCAGATAGAAGTCGATGTATTGCGGCATCTTGGTGACGGCGGTCGAACTGCCGGTGACCGTCATCTTGCTCTTGTTCATCACGCCGAGAAATGTTGTCGGCACGTCTGCCGAGAATGTCACGGTGGAGGTGACGAGCATGCCAGCCTTGGTCACGGTAGGCGTCACGCTGTTGAGCGTGTATCCGGCCTCTCCCGACATGTTGCCGTCGAAGATGGCCCTGGCGTCGGCGACGCCCGCGGGGATATTGCCGTCGCCGGCCATCGTGCCCGCGGCAATGAAGGCCGGTGATTTCCTGGCGACCGATCCGACGCTGGCGGCATCGATCGCCGCCTGCAGCTTGCTCCTGATCTGGGTCGCCCGGCTGTAATCGACCGCGACGCCGACCGCCGACAGGATCGGCAGCAGCGCGAGCGTGAAGATCACCGCGACGTTGCCCGACCGGTCCTTGCGAAGGCGGCCTATTTCATTGAGGAATTTGCGCATGAATAATGCCTGACCGGTTCAAAATCCCGATAAATCTAGCGTCAGCGCATTAAAGTTGGCTTATCCCGGCCGCAGAAAAGCGCGGCAAACAAACAGGTTGGCGGTAAGCATGTTGCTGGTTAATGAAACCCTTCCGAAGGAGAGGCAAATCGCCGAAACCGGCTTTCCAAAGCGCCTGCACATGACCGACATCAAGCTCACCCTCGTGGTCGCCTGCGCGCTGGTCGATACCGACAAGCGCGTGCTGATCGCCCGGCGTCCGCAGGGCAAGCCGCTGGCGGGAATGTGGGAGTTTCCCGGCGGCAAGATCGAGCATGGCGAACGGCCGGAGCAGACCCTGATCCGCGAGCTGCATGAGGAGATCGGCATCACCGTGAAGGCCGATTGCCTGGCGCCGCTCACCTTCGCCAGCCACGCCTATGATGATTTTCACCTGCTGATGCCGCTCTATATCTGCCGGCGCTGGGACGGCCAGGTGATCGCGCGCGAAGGCCAGCAACTGGCCTGGGTCCGCGCCAACAAGCTGCGCGATTACGAGATGCCTCCGGCGGACATCCCGCTGATCCCGCATCTGATCGATCTGTTGATGTGAGGTTTCTTACCCTCCAGGAGAGGGTAAGTGCTTCCCTCGCACCGCCTCCGCCAGGCTCGCCTTCGCCGAGCCGGGCTTCAGCGGCTGCTGCTGGCTCGCATGCGGCGCCCAGCCGGACAGCCAGATCACGTCGAAGGTGGCGCGGATGCGGCCGTCGGGATCGGCAAAACGCTCGCCGTAGAGCTGCGCCATTCGGAGCAGCGTGGCCCGGCGGGTCGGCGTCCGCCGGCGCTCGACCAGGATGTTGGTGGCGGCCATCCGCCTGAGATCGGCCATCAGCGCGAACGCGCTGTCGTAGCGCACCACGACACGGTCGACGTCGGTCACCGGCAAGGCAAAGCCGACCCGCTGCAGCAGCGCGCCGATCTCGCGCAGGTCGGCGAATGGCGCCACGCGGGGCGACACGCCGCCCTCGCATTCGGCTTCCGCGGCGGCAAAGGATTGCCGCAACTCGGTCAGCGTGTCGCCGCCGATCATCGCGGCCAGCAACAGCCCGTCCGGCTTCAGCGCGCGGCGGATCTGCGCCAGCACACCCGGCAGATCGTTGACGAATTGCAGCGCCAGCGCGGACACCGCGAGGTCGAGGGTATCAGGCGCCAACGCCAGCGGCTCGGATTCGAGATCGGGCAGCGCGACCGGCGTGAGCTGACCGACGCGGCCGGCCAGCGCGTTGCGGAGTTGATCGCCCGCGGCGCCGATGTCGGCCGCGGCCTTGAATTCGCGCAGCACCGCCTGCAGCCGCTCCGCCATGTCCTCGGCGACGCGGTCGAGCAGGAAGGTCGCGGCGCCCAGCGCGGACGCACGCGACTGCCGCGCGCGCAGCAAGGCGCGGTCGAACAGGAGGGGGGTTGCGGTCGGGCTCGGTGCCATGACCGGGTTGGTACGCCGAAGCAACCATATCTGGCAATCGGGGCCTGTCAGCCTCGGCGGCGATCGGCGCCCTTCGGAAATGGCAGGATGATCGCGGTCGGGCGTCCAGCGAAGAATTGGGGAGCGGTCGGGTCGTCCTGGTCATCTTCGACGATCGCGACGGTGCGGCCGCGTCTGATGGCTTCTTCAGCCAACCTGACCTCGCGCAGCACGAGTTCGGTCTGAAGATTGGTGGCCTGCCGCAGGCCCTCAATGTCGGCGAACTGTGCCATGACGCAACTCCCTTGATGCCGTCATTTAGCGCCGTTGCGGACACCGTCGCCACAACGACCGCCGGAGGTAGTTAACGGCGGCCTTCATGGCGGCGGCCTCGTGTCCCGGACGCGGCGCAGCGCGCTTGCGCTGCTCCGCAGAGCCGGGACCCGCGTTGCGGCTGAGATATGGGCCCCGGCTCAGCAGCGCACCGCTTCGCGCTGCGCCGCGTCCGGGGAACGCTCTCGTTTGCCGCTTGAGAGTCGAAAATGCCGGCGTTAGCTTTGGCCCCATGGACGCTCAGGCATCCCGCTCCCTCGCCACCCATCTGCGCGGCGCATTGCGCCTCGCGCACGGCGCCTGGCAACACACGGCACGGCTCGCGCTCGACATCGCGCTGCCGACGCTGTGCGTCGCCTGCCGCGAGCCGGTCGACGGCGAGGGCGTCTGCGCCGGTTGCTGGGCCAAACTGTCGTTCATCGCGCCGCCCTATTGCCCGCGGCTCGGCATTCCCTTCGTCTACGATCCCGGCCCGGATCTGCTGTCGATGGAGGCGATCGCCAATCCGCCGGCCTATGCGCGCGCCCGCGCCGCGGTGCGCTATGACGACGTCGCCCGCACGCTGGTACATGCGCTGAAATACCAGGACCGCACCGATCTGGCGCCGGCGATGGGGCGCTGGATGGCGCGGGCCGGACGGGAACTGCTCGACGACGCCGACGTGCTGGTGCCGGTGCCGCTGCACTGGCGGCGCGGCTGGAGCCGCCGCTACAACCAGTCCGGCGCGCTGGCGCGGGTGATCGAACGGCAGACCGGCGTCAAACTGGCTGCCGAGGCGCTGCGGCGGGTGCGGCCGACCCAGCAGCAGATCGGGCTGTCGCGCGCGCAGCGCGCCAGCAACGTGCAGGGCGCCTTCAAGGTCGCGCCCGACCGTACCGCCGACATTCACGGCCGCCGCGTGGTGCTGATCGACGACGTCCTGACCACGGGGGCGACCACCGATGCCTGCGCGCGGGCGTTGTTGCGCGCCAGGGCTGCTTCGGTCGACGTGCTGGTGTTCGCGCGGGTTGTGGACACCTTCAAAGCCCCCATATAATCAGGTACTTGAGTCCAGACATCTGCAACTTCAGAGCGCGCGACATGACCGCTGCCATCGAAATCTACACCCGTCCGGGCTGCGGCTATTGCACCGCCGCCAAATCGCTGCTGACGCGCAAAAAAGCCGCGTTCACGGAACACGATGTCGCCACCGATCCGGCGCTTCGCCAGCAGATGTGGGATCGCGCCGGCATGGGCGCGACCTTTCCGCAGATCTGGATCGGCGAGACCCATGTCGGTGGCTGCGACGAGCTTTACGCCCTCGACCGCGCGGGCAAGCTCGATTCCCTGCTCGCGGGCGAAAAGGCCAATTGATGAGCGCCGAGCCAACCTTCACCGCCGCGATGGTGCAGATGTGCAGCGGGCTGTTGCCCGGGCCCAATCTCGAGCAGGGAACACGGCTGATTCGACAGGCCGCGGCTGATGGCGCCGATTACGTGCAGACCCCCGAGGTCAGCAACATGATCCAGGCCAACCGCAAGGCGCTGTTCGAACATCTCGCGCCGGAAGAAGACGACCTGTCGCTGAAGGCCTATCGCGCGCTCGCGGCCGAACTCAAGATCCATCTGCATATCGGTTCGCTGGCGCTGCGCTTCTCGCCCGAGAAGGCCGTTAACCGATCGTTCCTGATCGGGCCCGACGGCATGGTGCTGGCCAGCTACGACAAGATCCACATGTTCGACATCGACCTGCCCGGCGGCGAGAGCTATCGCGAATCCGCCAATTACCAGCCGGGCGAGACCGCCGTGATCTCCGACCTGCCATGGGGGCGCATCGGCCTGACCATCTGCTACGACATGCGCTTTCCTGCGCTGTACCGGGCGCTGGCCGAAACCGGCGCCTCGTTTCTCACGGCGCCGTCCGCCTTCACGGTGCGGACTGGCGAGGCGCACTGGCACACGCTGCTGCGCGCCCGCGCCATCGAAAACGGCTGTTTCGTCTTTGCGGCGGCGCAGGCCGGCACCCATGAAAGCAAGCGGCAAAGCTATGGCCATTCGCTGATCATCGCCCCCTGGGGCGAAATCCTCGCCGAGGGCTCGGGCAACGAGACCGGCGTCATCATGGCGAAGATCGATCCCGCCCTCGTCGAGACCGCGCGAAAGACCGTGCCGTCGCTGCAGCATGGGCGGCGCTTTGGCATCGCCGATCCCAAGGCCGGTCCCGAGCATCTGCATCTGGTGCGGGGATCATCGGTATGATCCGCTACAGCCTGCATTGCGACCGCGGCCATACCTTCGAGAGCTGGTTCCAGAGTTCGTCGGCCTATGAGAGCCAGGAAAAGCGCAAGCTGGTGAACTGCCCGCTATGCGGTTCGGCCAAGGTCGAGCGCGCGATCATGGCGCCGCGGATCGTCGGCAAGAAGGGCCGCGACAGCCAGAGCAACGATGCTGCCGTGCCGGCGCAGCCCGCCGAGGTCACCACGCCGGGATCGACTCCCCTGCTGATGGCGCAGGAGCGCGAGCTGCGTGCCAAGCTGAAGGAATTGCGCGACCATATCGTCAAGAACGCGGACAATGTCGGCGAGCGCTTCCCCAACGAAGCGCGGAAGATGCATTACGGCGATATCGAGCACCGCCCGATCTACGGCGAAGCCTCGCCGGAGGAAGCCCGCTCGCTGATCGACGAAGGCGTCGAGGTGTCGGCCCTGCCGGTGCTGCCAGACGACCGGAACTGACGCGCTAGCCGCGTCAGTCTTCTCCCCCGCCACGCGCAAGTGCGCGTGGACGGAGGGGAGAAGACCGTTACACCGCGATCAACAGCGCCACCCCGATCACGATCAGCACGATGCCGGAGAGTTCGCGCGCCGACAGCGCCTGCTTGAACGAATAATACGACACCGCCTGCGCGAACAGCACCTCGACCAGCGCCAGCGTGCGGACGTTGGCGGCGGCGGTCAGCGCGAAGGCCAGGAACCAGAATTGCGAGGCGAACGCGCCCATGAAGCCGGCCAGCATCGAGGGCTTCCACAGGCCGACAATTTTCCTGAGCACGTCGGGCGCCCGCGCCAGCAGATAGATCGTCAGCACCAGGGTCTGCACGAACAGCCCGCAGACCAGCGTGAAGGTCGCCGCCGTCACGAACGATACGCCGGGCACCGCGATGATGGCGCCGCGAAAGCCGATCGCCGACAGCGCGAAGAAGGCCGCCGCGACCAGCCCGATGATGGTCGGCTTCAATTCGGCAAAGCCCTTTTCGCCGCCCGGCCGCAGCGCGGTGATCACCACGCCGACGGTGGCGATCACGATCGCGATTACCTTCAGCACGGTGAGATGATCGCCGAGAAAGACGAAGCCGAAGATCGCGGTCTGGATCGCCTCGGTCTTGATGTACGCCGTCGTCACCACGAAGGAACGGTCGTTCATCGCCAGCAGCATCAGGGCGGTGGCGGCGATCTGGCTCAGCGCGCCGAGCAACAGCCACGGCCAGAACCCCGCCGGCGGCCACGGCACCGCATCGCCGGTCGCGAAGATCACGACGACGAAGAACAGGATCGAGAACGGAAAGCCGAACAGGAAACGGATATTGGTGGCGCCCCAGGTGCCGAGCGGCCCGGTCAACTGCCGCTGCATCGCGTTGCGCGCCACCTGTCCCAGCG
>JAUXWH010000161.1 GCA_030681365.1 Bradyrhizobium sp. | reverse complement strand
GCTCAGTCAGGTCGGAGTTACAGCATGCTTGCGCGTTTCGTGTTGGGGGCCGTTGCAGCCGGCGCAGTAATCGTACCGGCCATGGCCGGGCAGATGAATGCCGACGAGGCGCGCAGATTCGTCAGCGGCAAGGTGTTCGCGTTTACCTGTTTCGACGGCACGCGCGGATCCGGCCGGGTGCTTGACGACATGGGCGCGGCGGGCGCCGTGCAGTTCTCCGGCGCTGGCCGGGTGCGCCATATGCGGCTTCCCGGCAATACGCTGCAGATTCGCGGCCAGGCCGTCTGTGCATCGATCAAGGGCATTCCGTTCGAGCCCTGCTTCAATCTCGAGAAGAAAGACGAACGAAGCTTCCGCGGCTCGGTGTCGGGCATGGGCTTCGCTTATTGCGATTTCCGCCATCAGGGCGCGGCCCAGATGCTGATGGCCCGCGCGGTGGCCCGGCCCCGTTCGCTGCATGCGCCGGCAAACCGCCGTTCGGCGGAAGCGTCGCGGGGCGACATCACGGCGAGCGTCGAAACCCCGAAGGTCGAAAGCGCCAGGCTCGAACCGGTCAAGGCCGAGGCCGCATCGGAAGCGGCGAAGTCGGAGGGCGCGGCCGAACTGCGCCGCTCGACCGACTGATCCGCACCAGCCCCAACGGCAATCAATCAAGTCACCCGCATCGAGCAATCGACGGCGGCGCAGGCTGCGTCGTGCCGTAGTCATACGGACCGCGATGTTCATGCGTCAGTAGCGATTCCCGAGCCATTTTTTTGTCCATGTTCGGCAGGCTGTGGGGGCGGCCCAAAAAATTGGGTAAAACATGTCGCAGTATTTCTTCCGGATCAGCCACGGCCGCTACTCGGGCGCGTCCGATCTCGGAACTGAGTTCCAGAGCCGCGAGGACGCCTGGGCCGAGATGACGAAGGTCTGCGGCAACCTGCTCGGCAGTATCTCACGCAGCCTCAAGCAAAACGCCGAATGGCACATGGAATTGCTGGACGAAGCCAAGAAGCCGGTATTTCGAGTCCGCCTGGTGGCGGAGACGATCGGCTAAGCTTTGGCCAGCCCGTTGCGGCGGCCTCCTTATGCTCCAATTCAGCGATGTCTCTCTCCCTTGTCACCACCTTCGATAGTGGTTCATCGGCCATTGTGGGCTCTGCCCGCTCTCGATACCGCGTTCCCAGTAACCCGTATTCTTACGTAAACCAAAATTAACACTAATTAGAATCCATCAAGCTTACTTTTGGATCGAGAAGCTCGCGACTCGCATTTCGACCACAGCAATGAACCCACGCCCTCATTATTGACTTTCGTCCCGACGTATCGGCAAACTTCGAGAAATCATATGATCAGCATCATTCAAAATTTGCGAATCGGCACCAAGCTCGCGGTCACCTCGGCGATGACCGTTCTTCTGGTTGCCGGAATGATCTACCTGCAAATTACCGGCGGGGCCGAGGTCCAACGCGCCAGTGATAACGCCTCACGCCAGCAGGCGGTCGCTTACGACGCCGCCGAGTCGAAGGCTTCAGTGCGCGGCATGCAGATCGGTATCCGCGATATACTGCTGGCGATGACTCCGGCGGAACTCGACAGCGCGGCGCAGTATTTTGCCGAACGCAAGGCATCGGCGCTAAAATTCACAAATGAACTGACCAAGCTGTCGCGATCCAAGGAGAATGGCGAGCGGATCGCGAAACTTGCGGTTCTGATCGAGAGTCTGGACAGGGGCAAGGATCAGTTCGTGACGATCCGCAAACAAGTCATTGCGCTCGAATCGAAACGAACATCAGGCGACACGGAATCGATCGCGCAACTGGCCAAACTCGCCGATGAGACCGCCCGCATTCGCCGCGACGTGACGTTGCCGATCAACCAGGAAATCGAGTCGATCGCCAATACGATTACCGAGTACGGCAAGCAGGCGAGCGAGACAGCGCTAACAACAGCGCATCAGATGACGGCGTCGGTCGACCGGTCGTCGATCATTGCGGCTGTCGTCGTGGCATTGTTGCTGATAGGCACCTGCATCTTCTCGATCTTCACGATTGCCCGCCCGATGCGCGCTCTCAGCCTGTCGATGGAAGAGCTTGCCGGCGGCAACTTCGCGGTGGTACTGCCCGGCCTTGGGCGCAAGGACGAAGTGGGCGATGTCGCAGGCGCCGTCGAGAAATTCAAGGTGGTCTCGGCGCAGAAGGCACAGGCGGAAGCCGAAGCCAAGATCAAGCAGGATCAAGTGGCGGCCCAGCAGCGCAAGGCCGATATGATCAAGCTCGCCGACGATTTCGAAGGCGCGGTCGGCGAAATCATCGAGACCGTCTCTTCGGCTTCGACCGAACTCGAGGCCTCCGCGGGTACCCTGACGTCGACCGCCGAGCGCGCGCAGGAACTCGCCACCATGGTGGCAGCCGCCTCCGAGGAAGCCTCCACCAACGTGCAGTCGGTGGCTTCCGCCACCGAGGAACTGTCCTCATCGGTCAACGAGATCAGCCGCCAGGTCCAGGAATCCTCGCGGATGGCCAGCGATGCGGTCAGCCAGGCCCGCAAGACCAACGATCGCGTCAGCGAGTTGTCGAAGGCGGCCGCCCGGATCGGCGACGTGGTCGAACTGATCAACACCATCGCGGGTCAGACCAATCTGCTGGCGCTCAACGCCACCATCGAAGCGGCGCGCGCCGGCGAGGCCGGTCGAGGTTTTGCGGTAGTTGCCTCCGAAGTGAAGGCGCTGGCCGAGCAGACCGCCAAGGCGACCGGCGAGATCGGCCAGCAGATCAGCGGTATCCAGGCAGCGACCAATGAGTCGGTCGACGCGATCAAGGAGATCAGCGGCACCATCGAAAAGCTGTCGGAGATCTCCGCGACCATCGCCTCGGCGGTGGAAGAGCAGGGTGCGGCGACCCAGGAAATTTCCCGCAACGTGCAGCAGGCCGCGCAGGGCACCCAGCAGGTCTCCTCGAACATCACCGACGTGCAGCGCGGCGCCAGCGAGACCGGCTCGGCCTCGTCGCAGGTACTGTCGGCGGCGCAGTCGCTGTCCGGCGATTCAAACCGCCTCAAGCTCGAGGTCGGCAAGTTTCTCGACACGGTGCGGGCGGCCTGACGGCGGAAGCTTCGCCTCCCCACTGCAACTGTTTCGCGGCCCGTATGTTGCGGGCCGCTCTTCCTGCCTATCTGTTGCTCGCGTTCAGCAAGCCAGAGCCTGGCCTGAGCGATCTGGCTGCGGCGAGCGGTTTTCCGCGAGGTATATGTACGCAAGCCTACATAAAGGCCCGTAGTTTCACGGTCCGTAAGATTAAGGATAATTACAGCCCGGACTCGTACTGATTGACGCACCCGTGGCGACAATGTCGAGTCCCTGGAATTGGCTGGTCGCAGTTCGGGTCGAATCTCATTCCGGAGCTTGCGATGCGCAACAACCTGCCCGTGACGGCTGTCGAATATCCGATCACCGACGCCACATTGATCGTTTCGAGAACCGACACCAAGGGAAGGTTGACCTATTTCAACGACGAATTCGTCGATGCCGCGGGATTCACTCCTGAAGAGCTGATGGGCCAGCCGCACAACATCATCCGCCATCCGGACATGCCGGTGGAAGCCTTCCAGAATCTCTGGGACACCCTTCAGGCCGGCAAGCCGTGGGCAGGCGCGGTCAAGAACCGCCGCAAGAACGGCGACTTCTACTGGGTGCTGGCAACCGCCTCGCCGCTCCGGGAGAACGGGCAAATCGTCGGATACACTTCGATCCGGACCAAATTGCCCGCCGACCAGCGCGCGGAAGCGGAACAGGTGTACGCCCTGCTGCGGGCGAAACAGGCCCAGGCATACAGGATCGACGCCGGTATTGTCCGCCGCCGCTCGATCATGGACAATCTTACCGTCTTTACGGGCACGTTGAAGGCGCGCTTGAGCACGCTGATCGCGGTGCAGCTGGCGCTTCTGCTGGCGGCGGGACTTGTGGCGGTGTTCGGCATTCCCCACAGCGGATACACGATGGCTCATGGTATCGTGATGGGCCTGGTTGGGCTGGGTATCGTGGCCGGCGTTCTGCTCGGCATCCAGGCCATCGGCGCCATCAGCCGGCCGCTGGCGCGGCTCAACGACGCGATGCTGAAGGTGACCCAGGCCAAGCTCGACAATCGCATTCTAGTCGAACGCGACGACGAAATCGGTGAAGCGCTGCGCAATCTGCAGACGGTGCAGGCGATCGTTCGCTTCGACCGCGAGGAATTGAAGGCGACCGAGAAGCGGGCGGCGGTGCAGCGCAAATCCGACATGATCAGGCTCGCCAACGGATTCGAAGGCGCGGTCGGTGAGATCATCGAGACCGTGTCGTCCGCCGCGACCGAACTTGAAGCCTCCGCCAGCACGCTGTCATCGACCGCTGAGCGCTCTCAGCAGGTCGCCACCACGGTGGCCGCGGCATCGGAGGAAGCCTCCACCAATGTGCAGTCGTTGGCTTCGGCGAGCGAGGAACTGTCGTCATCGGTCAACGAGATCAGCCGACAGGTCCAGGAATCTTCCCGCATGGCCAACGAGGCCGTCCATCAGGCCCGCACCACCAACGACCGGGTCGGCGAACTGTCGAAAGCGGCTGCCCGAATCGGCGACGTGGTCGAACTGATCAACACCATCGCCGGGCAGACCAACCTGCTGGCGCTGAACGCCACCATCGAGGCGGCGCGCGCCGGCGAAGCCGGTCGCGGCTTCGCGGTCGTGGCGTCCGAGGTGAAGGCGCTGGCCGAGCAGACCGCCAAGGCGACCGGCGAGATCGGACAGCAGATCGCCGGGATCCAGGCCGCGACGCAGGACTCGGTCAGCGCGATCAGGGAGATCAGCGGCACCATCGAGAAACTGTCGGAGATTTCGTCGACCATTGCCGCGGCGGTGGAAGAGCAGGGTGCCGCGACGCAGGAAATTTCCCGCAACGTGCAGCAGGCGGCGCTGGGCACGCAGCAGGTCTCCTCCAACATTACCGATGTCCAGCAGGGTGCCACCGAAACCGGCTCGGCTTCCTCGCAGGTGCTTTCCGCGGCACAGTCGCTGTCTGGCGACAGCAACCGGCTCAAGCTCGAGGTCGGCAAGTTCCTCAATTCGGTAAGGGCGGCCTGACGGCAAGGGACGGGTCGGGATGGTCTGGCACGGTTGAATTGTTGCGCCAAAGCCAGACCGATAGTGCGCGCGCGCGTCCCCGGATTCGTGTTTCGCTGGGGCCGGTAAGAACGCCAAACTCCAGCAAGGCGCATTCGGGGCCGGCCCGGCGCAGCAGGTCGTCGCTCAGGGCGAGCGCCACGCCCTGTTTTGCGGCTACTTCCATCAGGCGGCTCGCCACGTTCACGCTGTCCCCTGTCGCGGTAATGTGCTGATAGCTGCCGCCGCCGAGCCGGGATGCCACGATCGGGCCGAAATGGGCGCCGATCTTGAAGCCGGTCCGCGCCGCGATCGATGGCGGCAGCGTTTCGATCCATCGTTCAGTGTGGGTGCAAAGGTCGACACAGCAAAGCGCGGCGTTTCGGGCGTCGTTCCGGGAAGCCTCCGGCAGGCCGAACAGGATCATGGCGCCGTCACCCTGAAAGCTGGTGACGACGCCGCGGTGTGCCACCACCTCGCGATCGACCAGGGCGTGAAAATCCTTCAGCATCGCGAGCACCGCGTCCATTCCCAGCGTTTCGCTGAGCGACGTAAAGCCGGACAGGTCGATGAAGACGATCGCCGCATCCTGGTGGACGGGTTCGAGCAGAAATTCCGGATTCCGGGTCAGCCACTTTCGCAGCACCGGCGCATGAAACTGCTGCAGCAAGTCGCTCTTCATGGCGAAGTACTGCGCCTGCCGCCGGTTGAGCCAGAGCTGCACCGCCCCGAACAGGATGGCCGGCGGGGCGGCCGCGGCTATCGGCAGCGCCGCGCTCAGCCAGACGCCGCGTGAAAACGCCGCGAAATTGGCGGCGGCCCAGATCAGCAGGACGGCAGCGATCGACAACAGGCCGATCGCGTTGCGCCGCCACGAAAGCAGGCCCACCAGCAACAGCGTCAGCACGACCGCAAGGATAGCGTCGGCTGCGCGGGTCGAGCGGTCACGCAGCAACCCGTCGCCCGTCATCAATTGACCTATAGCCGTGGCAATGATCTCGACGCCCGGCATGACCGGATCGAACGGCGTGGGATAGACGTCGCCACCGCCGGTAACAGTCGACCCGATCACGACGATGCGGTTTCGAACCGCCTCCGGGGCAACCGTCCCGTTCAGCACCGCGGCCGCGCCGACGGTGCGGATCGTCGTATGTCGGCCGTGGAACGCGATCGGCAGGACATGGCCGATGTCGGTTGGGATACGCCGTCCCGCCAGCGTCAGGCTATCCGCCTGGATCACCGGCTCGCTGCCGGTCGCCAGCGCCGCGACGCGCAGCGGAAACGACAGTTCTACCCTGTCGCGGGTTCGAAACAGCATCGGCACGCCGCGCGGTGTGCCTGATCTGTCGGTGGTCAGGTTGACGATGCCGATGGCGGCATGATCGGTGAATGCCTTCAGCGGCTGCAGGAATTTTTCGGCCCGCGGCAGGCGCGCCAGCGGACCGGGCTCGCCTGCTTCGATCACCTGCGTCGCTTCCGCAAATACCGCCGCGGATGCGATCACCGTCGGCCGCCTGCCGAGTGCCAGCGCCAGGGCTGCGTCGCCCTGTTCCTGGTCCTGGCCGCGATCGAGCAGCAAGAGGTCTATCGCGAGGACGCGGGGCTCGAGGCGGGCGATCGCATCGACGAGCGCGGCAAGATCGGCGCGCGGCAGCGGATAGCCTCCTTGCTTCGCCACCGTGTCATCGTCGATGGCGACGATGGTGACCTGATCCGGCGCGGGCCGTTCTCCGCGTGCGGCCAGGCGAAGATCGGTCAGCGCACTTTCGGCGCGGTCGAGCAACGGAACGTCGCCGCGCCAGTGTCCGACTCCGAGAGCCAGCGCCCACAGCGCGGACAGCACCAGCGCAACCAGGATCTGGAGGGTTCTGCCGGTCACTGGCGATCATGACCCATCATCATTGACCGAGACGGGCGAGCAGCGCGTCGATGCGCGGCTGCGGCCAGCGCTTGATGATGAGTGCCGCCGCCCCCGGCTCGACATCGACGCCGTCGCCCGGGCCGAGAACGACCTGTCCGGTACCCCTCGGCCGTCGCACCGCGACCCGGCCTCTCAGCACCAGGACCGACGTTCTGCTTTCCTGGGCGTCGATGGCCCATTTCGTCCCGCGCACCGCGGCGATGGCCTGTGGCGTGGTGACCTGAAAACGGCGCTTGCCCCGCTGTTTGGGAGCATCGATCAGCAGGGCCTTGCTCTGCAGATTGACGGAATTCACGCTGCCGGTTTTGTCAACGCTTTGCAGCGTGAACCTGGCGCCGTCTTCGGCAACGATCGTCAGGTCACCCGGGCAGCGCAGGGTTTGCGCCGCATTTGGCGGATGATCCGATGAGCACGTGCCCGGCGCCGGCTGGGCCGCCGCTCCGGTCAGGCCGATAAATGCGCAGACGATAGCGACGCAGGTCAGGCGGGTGAGCATTCTCATGGCAGGGCCTCCATGCACCGGTGCCGTGCGAGCGGCAGCGCGCCTGCGGCGCGTGCGCGATCTGAAATCCATGGCACTATTCTTAGGCAATATCGGCGAGATTGTCGCCGCGCAGTATCGTTTTTTGAGTTTCAAACTGTGTTCAGAAAATGTCTTGGCCGATCCGCGGCTGATGTCGCGGACCGGCACGATGGTTTGAATCGTACCGGATGCAAGCGGGCCTACCCGCCCGGCTGCTCGGCAGGGACGGCCGGCGGCGTCTGCCGGCGGAACAGAATCCGCTGGTACAGCCAGCCGATCGCCACCAGCACCAATCCGAGGCACATGAACGACAGCGCGCGGTAGACGCCCGTCAGCGTCGACATGTCGATCAGGAATGCTTTCAGGATCGTGAGCGCGATCACGACCGCGGACGCGAGGCGGGCACGCTGCGAGTTGAACCATATTCCGATGCTGAGCAGCGCCACGCCGAACACCAGCCACGCGATCGAGTAGGTGTACTGCTCGACGTCGGTGGTGGGGCCGCGCGTCAGTACGGGGCCGTGATACAGCCTGCGGATTTCAAACGTGATATAGGTCAGCGCCAGCACCAGCGCGCCCGCTGCGATGGTGTTGGCATAGCCGGCCGGACGCCGGCCCGCTACCGCGTAGGACAGCAGCAGCGCCAGCACCGCGGGCAGGGCATAGCCGAGCAGCAGCAGGTTGAAGAACACGCCCCCGACATCGGTCGGCCAGAAAATCGGCGAATCCAGGAACATGAGGCCGATCACGGTGGCTATGCCGGCGAACAGCGTCAGCACGATCGCAGCTGTGTCATGGACAATGCTGCCGGTGCGGATCCGCAACCGCTCCAGCCCGATCGCCATCGCCAGCGCTGCGCACACCTGCAGCGCCACTTCGGTAAGGTCCGCGGCGTTGCGGTAAACATCGCCGCCGTTGACCGCATGGCGGATTTCCATGAACACCAGCAATACCGTAAACAGGATCGCTGCCGATTCCACCGCGCGCAGCGGTGCATCGTCGCCGCGGCGGCGCAGGAACACGCTGGCGGTCCAGAACGACAGCGCCGGAATGCCATAGCCCCACAACAGCCAGTTGAAGATCGGCGTGGCGCCGACGATATCGCCGACGATGCGCGGCTCGTAGCCGATTCGCAGCATCACGATGCCGGCGAGAATGGCTGCGAGCGAACGCAGGAACGGTATCTTTCGCTGCAGCGAGATCCAGGCGGTGCCGAGCGACATCAGCGATAGCGCAATAGTCAGCCAGCCCTTTTCCAGCGCAAAGGTCAGCGCCAGCGCCATGGCGGCGAGTGCGCCGGTGGCGAACAGCGCGATCGACACCTGCGATCCGGGCCGATCCTCGCGCCTGGCGAGGAGTTCGGTTGCGGCGCCGAATGCGGCCGACAGCAGCACCGCCAGAAAGGCAAACGGGATCGAGCGATCGAGATGCGCGATGCGGGCATAGAGCGCGATCAGCAGCGCCAGCGGCGTGAACACGGCCGCGGCCGACCAAACCACCGGGATGATGGCGCTGGTCGAGCGGCCTTGCGCCAGAAATCCGGCGGCGCCGAAGCCGGCGGCGAAAACCGCTGCGGCAACGAGATGCAGCATCACGGCGCTGTCGGTGGCTGCGGGGCCGATGCCCGGCAACGGCCCGCCGGGCAGCACCAGCATGTCCGGATTGCCGCGGACCGCCCATTCGGCAAACACCACGAACACAAGTGCTGCTGCGGCGGCGACCGCGCCGGTGGCCGCCTCCGCGCGCCACGCGACCAACAGCGTGCCGGCTACCAGCAGCGCGAACACGACGATGGCCGTATCGGCATGCGCGCTGTTCAGCACGATCAAGGTGGCGCCCAGGAGATAGACCGCAAGCGAACCGGACGAAAACGGTTCGACCTCGCCGTCCCCTGCGGGCGGCCCGAACATGAAACCGCACACCACCAGCAGCGCGGCGAGGATGAACCCCGCCATCACATGAAATGCATGCGGGGCGATCATCGATGGCCCGCATTGCAGGCAGGGGAAGGTCCAGAGCAGCGCGAACACGAGGGTGGTGATCGCGAGCCAGCGCCACAGCCGGATCCGCGCCAGCCCGAACGCCGCCGCGGTGACGATGGCAAGATAGATATAGAGCGCCCAGAAATCCGGCTTGTCGGAAGACACCAGAATCGGCGTGGCGAAGGCGGCGGCGATGCCGAGGCCGGCCAGCGCCGGCCCGTGCAGCAATGCCGCGGCGAGCGTGCCGAGCGCCACCATGCCGAGCAGAACGAAGGCGGTGGCGGGCACCAGGAAATCGTACAGCGCATAGGCGGCGTACACGGTGGCGAACGCCACCGCCGTCCCGGCGGCGGTGAGGATGGCCGGAATATTGGCGATCGGCAGCGCCTCGATCGCCGAAAGGCTCTCCTTGCGCCGGGTCCATTCGCCGGCGGCCAGCAGCGCCAGCGCGAACAGGCCGCCCAGCATGGTGCGCACGCCGGGGCCGAGCAGCCCGGCCTCGATCGAATAGCGCACCATGAAGAAACCGCCGAGCGCCAGCGCCAGGCCGCCGACCCAGACCACCCAGCGGGTGCCGATGCGCTCCTCGAAGCCGGGTTGAGCCGGCGGAAGCGGTGGCGGCGCGGACGCGGGGATTTCCGAAGCGGGCTCCGCCGCGGCGGGTTGAATCGACGGCGCCTCCTCTTCCGTCGTTTCGATCCGGATCTGGTCCGACGGCGACGGTGCGACCGGGGCTTCATACGCCGGCAGTGGCGGAGGCGCGACGGTTGCCGCCGCAACCGGTGCCGAGCTCTCGATCAAATCCAGCCGTGCGCGCAGCACAGTGACCTGATTAGACGCCTTGCGCGCGATGATGAACGCGACGATGGCGATCACCAGCGAAAAAAAGTCGAACGGCAAATCGAACATCCAGCCTCCAGGCGATCGCCCGGCGTCGGGGCCTACCGCATCCAAAAATCCTCAGCGCCTTCCGCGTACGCGAAGCCCCGGTGCCGGCCGCTCCTGCAGCACCTCGCGGCGGAATCGAAACAGCGCGGCGGGCCGCCCACCGGTCTGTGTCGACATCACGCCGGTCGGTTCGACCAAAGCGCCGGATTCCACCAGCCGGCGGAAATTCTGCTTGTGCAGATGCCGCCCCGAGATCGCTTCCACGGTCCGCTGCAATTCAGTGAGTGTGAATTCGGGCGGCAGAAGTTCAAATACTACCGGGCGATATTTCAGCTTGGCGCGCAGGCGGGCGATCGCGGTGGCGAGAATGCGCCGGTGATCGAACCGCATGGCAACGCCGAGCGCGGGAAGCGAGCGGCGCGCCAGCGCCGCCGGGCGGCCGTCGCGGCGCGCCTCCGCGACCAGTCCGGCCTCGTACAGCAGTTCGTAACGGTCGAGCACGCGTTCCTCGTCCCAATGCGCGCCTTCGGCGCCGAAATACAGCCTGACTCGATCCCTGCGGCTGAGCGCCCGGGCACTGTCCGGTTGCTCGGACTGCGCCGCCCAGTCCGTGAGCGCGGGAAAGATCGCGCCCTCGATGATGCCGGGCCGTGCTTCGCGCCAGTCCTCCCAGGGGAAAAAGCGGTACCAGGGCTCGAAGGTGGCGCCAGGCGCGCACGCGGCGTTGTCGGCGGCGCGGGTCAGCGCGAGATAGCCGATCGAGGCGACATGGGCATCGGTGTCGCCGGCCTGGGTATGCCGGCCGCGATCGCCGAACGTATAGAGCTGCTCGACATAGCCGAGCCGCAGCCCGGCCTGTTCTTCCACCCAGGCGCGCAGTCCGATCTCGAAGGTGCGATGCGTCACCGCGTCGAACGGGCCGAACGGAAGTCCGGCGAGCCTGTCGCCGTCGCCGGAGGATGCGGTGAGGATCAAGGGTTCGTTGCCCTCGATGGCGACGATGGCGGCGGTCAGCCCGATCTCGATCGGCGTCAGCAGCTTTTCGCTCATCTGGCGCCGTTTACGGGCGTCATTCGAGATCGACGCGGAACGGCCGCCCCTCGACCAGCATGCTGCCCGGGCCCATTTCGTCGAGCGCCCGCAGCATCCGTCCCTCGCGCCCCAACGCGCGGTCCGCCAGGCTGACCATCAGCCGGTTCGGCGACGCGATCGGGGAGGCGGCGCGGATTTGCCGCGCGATCGAAACCTCGTCGCGATGCGGATTGAGCATGCAGGCGGCGGCGAAGGCGCTCGCGGTCGAGCGGCTGATGCCGGCGTAGCAGTGAACCACCAGCGGCGCGCTGCGATCCCAGCCGCGCACGAAATTCAGCACCTGCTCGATATGCTGATCCGACGGCGCCAGGAAACCGTCCATGTGCTCGGTGATGTCGTCCATCTGGACCCGGAGATGATTGGCCTCGAGCACCGACTCCGGCCGCTGCACCTGAGCGACATTGGCCATCACGGTCAGGACATGGCTGGCGCCGGTGGCCTTGACGGTGTCGGAGAGTGCGGCGAGCGAGCAAACGTGAATCATGGCGGTCCTTCTGGTCGTGCCGATTATAATACGTAGGGCGGGCAAAGCGAAGCGTGCCCATCACAACCTGCCTCGTTTCGCGATGGTGGGCACGGCGCAAGGGCGCCTTGGCCCAACCTACGCGGCCTGCAACGCCGCGAACCGCGCCAAAAACTGCTTCTCGGCCCTGGCCGCGGTCCATGGCGTAAGAAAGTCCTGCTGCATCGACGGCGGCAGGCCGGGATCCCTGCCGAACAGGCGCCGGGCTTCGGCTTCCGCGAAGCCGGCCAGCTCGGTCGCCTCGAGATAGGCCGCTCCCCGGTCGGCGGCCTTGATCGCCTGTGTGATGTGGTCCGCCAGTTCAGGCGGCAGTCCGAAGCGGATATGGATCGCCGCCAGCAGCCGCTTTTCCACCACCTTGTAGTCGCCGCCGAGCACCGCCTTGAACGGCGAGATCATGTCGCCGATGACGTATTCCGGCGCATCGTGCAGCATGGCCGCGAGCCGGAAGCGGAGGTCGATGCGGGGCTTCTGCTGGCGCAGCACGGCTTCGACCAGCAGCGTGTGCTGCGCCACCGAGAAGATATGCGCGCCTGAGGTCTGCCCGTTCCAGCGCGCGACCCGCGCCAGGCCGTGGGCGATATCGGCGATCTCGATATCCAGCGGCGAGGGATCGAGCAGATCGAGCCGGCGTCCCGACAGCATGCGCTGCCAGACCCTGGTAGAGGCGACCGCGGACGGCTTTCTCGCCGTCATTTTGTTTTGAGGCGCGGGCTGCGCTGTTTCCCGACGCAAGCCTGATGGCAGAAGCAGGAGACCAGATGGTCGTTGACCATGCCGGTGGCCTGCATGAAGGCGTAGACGATGGTCGGGCCGACGAACTTGAAGCCGCGTGCCTGCAATTCCTTCGACATCCTGATCGACAGCGGCGTCGAAGCCGGGACGCTGGCGGTGGTCTTGAAATTGTTGACCTTCGGCTGGCCATCGACGAAATCCCACAGGAACTTCGAGAAGCCGGCGCCTTCTTCCATGATCTTCAGATAGCCCTTCGCGCTGTTGACCGCACCCTCGATCTTGGCGCGGTTGCGGACGATGCCGGCATCGTTCATCAGCGCGTGGACCTTTTTCTCGCTGTAGCGTGCGATCTTCTCGGGCTGGAAATCGTCGAAGGCCTTTCGGAAATTATCGCGCTTGCGCAGGATCGTGATCCACGACAGCCCGGCCTGAAAACCGTCGAGGATGAGCTTTTCATAGAGCGCGCGGTCATCATATTCCGGCACGCCCCATTCGGTGTCGTGATAGGCCACGTAAAACGGATCTTCGCCGGGCCACGGGCAGCGGGTCAGGCCATCGGCATGCAGGCGCGCCGACTTCGTCATGCCACGGTCCGCTTCGGGGCGGGACGGATATCGTCGGGGTCGGCGAGGCGGACGCCAAGCCCGCCTGCGGTCAGCGGCAACCCCGCGTCAAGCGCGTCGGCGGCGCGGTCGATCCTGATCAGCGCGAGACCGTTTTGGCCCGAGGTCGACCCCATGGTGCCGATCGATTTGTCGCCGGCGAGAATCGTGGTGCCCGGTTCCGGTGAAAGGTCCTCGAGAATAACGCGCACGGTGCGGGTTCGTGCGGTGCCGCGATGCTGCATCCGCGACACCACCTCCTGGCCGACATAGCAGCCCTTATCGAAATCGACGCCGTGCAGCCGGTCCATGTTGGTCTCGTGCGGGAACGCGTCGCCATACATGAAGTCGAGGCCGCCGCGCGGCACGCCGGCGGCGATGCGGTGCGCGTCATAGGCCGAGCTGTCGACCAGTTCCGCGCCAATCAGGTCGGCGACCTTGGGCGCAAGCTCCCCGGGAATCAGGATCCGCCAGCCGAGTGCGGCCTGGCGCGGATCGGCGAAGGCCAGATCGGGCTTCACCACGGGCTCGCCATCCCACGCCGCCAGCACGCCGAGGCTGTCCTGGAGGTCCTCGACCGCGACCTTGGCGCGCAGCTTGTAGAAACCGAGCTTGGCAGCGAGCCCCGGCGCCAGCGCACGCGGGCAGTCGATCAGAAAGCCGCCGCCATGGCCGCCAGGCGCCTCGGTGATGAGGAAATCGACGGTGATCTTGCCCTGCGGCGTCAGCAACGCCCCGAACCGGCCGAGCCCGGGGCGCAGCAGCGTCGCGTCTGTGGTGACGAGGCCATTGAGAAAGTTGCGGGCGTCCTCGCCGCTGACCTTGACCACGCCCCGGTCGGGAAGAAACGCTGCTTTCATGCGAAAATCTCTTGTGACATGTTGCTGCGGAACGTATGCCGCCAGGGCATAAACGACAAGGCCCGGCGCGGTTGGGGATGATCGAGCTTACGAGGAATGATGGCCCAGACTTTTGACGTGATTCTAAAATCCGGCACCGTGGTCAATCAGGACGGTGAGGGCGTGCGCGATATCGGCCTTGTGGCGGGGCGCATCGCCGAGATCGGCTCGCTCGGCCAGGCCTCGGCCGCCGAGGTGATCGACTGCAAGGGCCTGCACATTCTGCCCGGCGTGATCGATACCCAGGTGCATTTTCGCGAGCCCGGCCTGACCCACAAGGAAGACCTCGAAACCGGATCGCGCAGCGCGGTCATGGGCGGCGTGACGGCGGTGTTCGAAATGCCCAACACCGATCCCCTGACCGTCACGGAAGCGACTTTCACTGGCAAAGTGAAGGCCGGCCGCCACCGCATGCATTGCGATTTTGCATTCTTCATCGGCGGCACCCGCGACAACGTGCAGGATTTGCCGGAGCTGGAACGAGCGCCCGGCTGCGCCGGCGTGAAGGTGTTCATCGGCTCCTCGACCGGCGCGTTGCTGGTGGAGAACGACGAAAGCCTGCGCCGGATTTTTCAGATGATCAAGCGCCGCGCCGCATTTCACGCCGAGGACGAATTCCGCCTCAACGACCGCAAGGGCCTGCGCATCGAGGGCGATCCGCGTTCGCATCCGGTGTGGCGCGACGAGACCGCGGCGCTGCTGGCGACTCAGCGGCTGGTCAAGCTGGCCCACGAGACCGGCAAGCGCATTCACGTGCTGCACATCTCCACCAAGGAAGAGATCGAGTTTTTGCGCGACCACAAGGATGTCGCCTCCTGCGAGGCGACGCCGCATCACCTGACGCTGGTCGCACCCGAATGCTATGAGCGGCTCGGCACCCGCGCCCAGATGAATCCGCCGGTGCGCTCGGCCGATCACCGCGCCGGGATCTGGCGCGGCATCGAGCAGGGCATCATCGACGTGCTCGGCTCCGATCACGCCCCGCACACGCTGGAGGAAAAGGCAAAGACCTATCCGGCCTCGCCGTCGGGCATGACCGGCGTGCAGACGCTGGTGCCGTTGATGCTCGATCACGTCAACGCCGGCCGGCTGTCGCTTGCGCGCTTCGTCGATCTCACCAGCGCGGGTCCGGCGCGGCTGTTCAACATCGCCTGCAAGGGGCGCATCGCCGCCGGCTACGACGCGGATTTCACCATCGTCGATCTCAAGCGCAGCGAGACCATCACCGATGAGTGGACCGCCTCGCGCGCCGGCTGGACGCCCTATCACGGCGTGCGCGTCACCGGCTGGCCGGTCGGCACCTTCGTGCGGGGCCGCCGCGTGATGTGGCAGGGCGAACTGGTGGGACCGTCTGGCGGCGAGCCGGTACGGTTTCTGGAGACATTGAAGGCGTAGGCTTTTTTCGTCATTGCGAGCGAAGCGAAGCAATCCAGCGTGCAGCGAGCAAGGTGGTGGATTGCTTCGTCGCTACGCTCCTCGCAATGACGGCATAATTCGGCGCGAGCTTACTGCTTCGCCATCCGAATCGAAAACTCGCCGTTGCGCACACGCACCGGCAGGCCTTCGACGAACTTCGCCACCGCGTCCTCGCCGTAGGTGCCGACCAGTTCGGCGAACGCCGCGAACAGGCTGGCCTGCGCCAGGCAGTCGCCATCGACGCCGTCGTGCCGCGCTTCCGCCCAGGCCTCGTTGAGATAGCCCAGCGCCGCCTGCTTCTGTTCGTGATCGGGCAGCGGATCGCGGGCTGACGTGAAGGATACTGGATGGCTCATGATACTCTGGCGGCATTGCGCGCGATCCAGGGCGGAACGCGTCTGACGCGCGAGGTGTAGCATGCGCCCGCGGACTGCCTAGACCAGTTCTTTAAGAAAGGTTAACGACGGTTTCCGTTTCGCGTTGCAACGGGAACCGGAGTGCAAATTGACGCGAATTTCCGCAATGCCGGGAGCGAACGAGGTGGTTCCGACAGCGTGCTAGTTGGCGTAGCGCGCGGTCAGGTCCCGCGAGATCTTGGAGCCTTCCTCGATATAGCGGCGGATCGCGATCGAGGCTGCCGGCGTGCAGGTCCGGTAGGTCTGCTGGAAGCCGTTATAGCCGCGGTTGAAGCCCGCAATCATGCGGGCGCGGCGTTCGCCGGAGGGGGTTTCGGCATCGACCAGCGCCTGCATTTCGTTGCGCCATTTGAGCCCTTCATTGGTGCCGCAAATGCCCCTGAGATAGTGCAGGGCGCCGAGGATCTCGGCCAGCCGCTGCAACTCGCCGTCGAACGGCGCGGCCGCGTCCTGGGCCCGCGCAGGGCCGGCAATGCACGCCGAGAGCAGGATGAGAGCGGCCAGAAAATGCTTTGAAAAATGCTTGGACATGAAGGGTTCCGGGACCGCCGTGATATGCCTTTTCAATGCGCTGGAAGCAAGGCAATCGGGGTCGGGAGGCTCAGGTCTGGAGCACGCGCCGGGCCGCCTCGATGATGTCAGGCAGCCCGTCGGTGACCTTGAGATCGCCCAGCGTCTCCGGCGCCAGCCACCTGAAATCGTCGTGCTCGTCGTTCAGCACCGGCTCACCGGAGCTCCAGCGCGCTGCGAACGACATGATCAGATAATGGCCGCCGCCACCCGCGCCCGGCACCACTTCGCGCCACCCGGCGAGGCCCGCGATTTCGATTTGCAGCGCGGTTTCCTCGTCGACCTCGCGACGCAGGGCGGTATGCAGCGTCTCGCCGAATTCAACCCGGCCGCCGGGCAGCGAATAGAGGCCTTTGGCCGACGATTTGGCCCGCCGCACCAAGAGGATCCTGCCGTCGCGAAAGATCGCCGCCGAGACGGCCAGTTGGGGATGCGGCGGCGGGGGCGGGGACGCCACTGGCATCAGTGGGTCATGATGTAGTCGACGTCGGCCTCGCGGTCGCCATTGATGATGCCGCCGGCCTGCATCACCAGCGGCTTGACCCAGCCGGTAGCCTGTTCGGCCAGGATGGCGCGCGACTTGTCCTGCTGGACCTTTTGCATCGCATCGCTCACCGCGGACAGGATCGACGTCATGGCGCTGGTGACATTGTCAAATGCGGTGCGGATCTTCGGATCGGCGGTATCATAGGCCGAGATCGCGAGGTCGCGGGCCTTGAAGTTGGATGCGGTGAAATGTTCGGCATAGGACAGCGGATGCCAGCCGAGGAAATCCTCGGCGCATTCCGGCATATCCGGGACCATCTCGAGCAGCATGATGGCTTCGTTGAAGTGATTCAGATAATCGGTGGCGAGCCCGGTCCGGGGGTTGATGTTGGCGGCCCGCAACAGCGCCGCGCGCGCGGCGGCATCGCCGCCACTGGCCTTGCCTGGCGCCGAACGGTCTGACGATGCGGATGTGGCAGCCGTCGTGGTCATCCGGCGCAGTCTTGACGTTTGAAGTTAAAAGGACCTGAACGGATACCTATTTAGGCCACAGAATGTGCGGACGCTTCGTCATAACCTCGCCACCGGCTGCCCTGAGGCAGATTTTCGGCTACCATGGGCAGCCCAATTTCCCGCCAAGGCATAATATTGCGCCGACACAACCTGTACCTGTCGTGATCGTGGAGCACGGTATCCGGCATTTCCGGCTGATGCGCTGGGGCCTGTTGCCGGCCTGGGTCAAGGATGTTGGAAAATTCGCCCTGGTGATCAATGCGCGCGCTGAGACCGTGGCGGAAAAACCTGCCTTCAAGAACGCGATCCGGCGGCGGCGCTGCCTGATCCCGGCCGACG
>JAUXWH010000146.1 GCA_030681365.1 Bradyrhizobium sp. | reverse complement strand
GACAAAGAAGCCGCCGCCATCTTTATCTTGCACTGCGGCAAAAAACTTGCACACTCCAGAACTGCCGGGCCATTTCTGGAGTAACCGACCATGTCACCCCAGATCGCGCCTTCCGACCCTGATTTGCGCCCCAACCGCAGCGAGGACATCGAGGCGGACGCCCGGCTTCGTGAGGACATCCGGCTGCTGGGGCGCATCCTCGGCGATACCGTGCGGGACCAGGAAGGCGCCGATGTGTTCGACCTGGTCGAGCGTATCCGGCAGACCTCGATCCGGTTCCACCGCGACGAGGACAAGACGGCGCGGCGCGAGCTCGAACTGATCCTCGACAGCATGTCGACCAGCCAGACCGTGCGCATCGTGCGCGCCTTCAGCTATTTTTCGCACCTCGCCAACATCGCCGAGGACCAGAACAACATTCGCCAGATGCGGATGCGCTCCACCGCCGGCGGCACGCCGCGCCCGGGAACGCTGCCGCTGACCCTGGCCCATGCCCGCGCGGCCGGCTTTAGCGCCTCCGACCTGCGCAAGTTCTTCTCGCAAGCCCTGATCAGCCCGGTGCTGACCGCGCACCCCACCGAGGTTCGCCGCAAGAGCACGATCGACCGCGAGATGGAGATCGCAGCCCTGCTGGACCGCCGCGAACGGGTGCAGCTGACGCCGGAAGAGATCGAGGCCAGCGACGAACTGCTGCGCCGCGAGGTGCTGACGCTGTGGCAGACCAATCTGCTGCGCCGGACCAAGCTCACCGTGCTCGACGAGGTCGCCAACGGCCTGTCGTTCTATGACTACACCTTCCTGCACGAGGTGCCGCGACTGCACTGCGCGCTGGAGGACCGGCTGAACGAGGGTGACGTCACGCGGGGCGAACTGGCGTCTTTCCTGAGAATGGGAAGCTGGATCGGCGGCGACCGAGACGGCAACCCGTTCGTGACCGCCGAGGTGATGCGCGGAACGCTGGGGCTGCAGTCGAGCCGGGTGCTGCGCTTCTATCTCGAGGAACTGCACGTGCTCGGCTCCGAGCTGTCGATGGCGGCGCATCTGGCCGACGTCTCCAAGGACCTGCGCAATCTCGCCGAACGCTCGCCCGACAAGTCGCCGCATCGCAGCGGCGAGCCGTACCGCCTCGCCGTGTCAGGCCTCTACGCGCGCCTCACCGCAACCGCCCTGAAGCTGGATGTCGGCATTACCCGGCGGCCGGTCGGCGAAGCTGCCGCCTATGCCGATGTCGGCGAGTTCAAGACCGATCTCGATATTCTCTATCGCTCGCTGATCTCGAACAATTCGGGCGTGATCGCGCGCGGACGGCTGCGGCTGCTGCGCCGCGCCGTGGATTGCTTCGGTTTCCATCTCGCCAGCCTCGATATCAGGCAGAATTCCGCCGTGCACGAGCGCACCGTCGCCGAATTGATCGACGCGGCGATGCCGGGCATGTCCTATCTTGACCTGAACGAGGAGGCGCGGATCGCGCTGCTGGCCGGCGAACTGCGCAACGCCCGCCCGCTGACCTCCGCCTTCGTCAAATACAGCGACGAGACCGCGGGCGAACTCGCTTTGTTCCACGCCGCGGCCGAGGCGCATGCCAAGTTCGGCAGCTCCGTGATTCCCCAATGCATCATTTCTATGTGCAAGGGCATGTCCGACATGCTGGAGGTCGCGGTGCTGCTGAAGGAGGCGGGCCTGGTCCATCCCTCCGGCCGCAGTTCGATCAACATCGTGCCGCTGTTCGAGACCATCGAGGATCTGCAGGCATCGAGCGGCATCATGGACCGCATGCTGGCGTTGCACGACTACCGCAAGCTGGTGGACAGCCGCGGCGCGGTGCAGGAGGTGATGCTGGGCTATTCCGACAGCAACAAAGATGGCGGTTTCGTCACCTCGGGCTGGGAACTCTACAAGGCCGAGATCGGCTTGATCGAGGTATTCGAGCGCCACCATGTGCGCCTGCGGCTGTTTCACGGCCGCGGCGGCTCGGTCGGCCGCGGTGGCGGGCCGAGCTACGACGCCATCATCGCGCAGCCCGGCGGCGCGGTGAACGGCCAGATCCGCATCACCGAGCAGGGCGAAATCATTTCCAGCAAGTACTCCAACGCCGAGGTCGGCCGCAACAATCTGGAAATCCTCGCCGCCGCCACGCTGGAAGCGAGCCTGCTGCAGCCCAAGCACAGCGCGCCGCAGCGCGAATATCTCGAGGCGATGGAGCAGTTGTCGCAGCTTGCTTTTGGGGCTTATCGCGGGCTGGTCTACGAGACCGACGGGTTCGTCGAATATTTCTGGGCGTCCACCGTCATCACCGAAATCTCGACGCTGAACATCGGCAGCCGGCCGGCGTCGCGCAAGAAAACCCGCGCCATCGAGGATCTTCGCGCCATTCCCTGGGTGTTCAGCTGGGCGCAGTGCCGGTTGATGCTGCCGGGCTGGTACGGCTTTGGCAGTGCGGTGGAAGCCTGGATCGCGCAACACCCCGACAAGGGCATGCCGTTCCTGAGGGAGCTTTACCGCGAATGGCCGTTCTTCCGCACGCTGTTGTCGAACATGGACATGGTGCTGGCGAAAAGCTCGATCGCGATCGCCTCGCGCTACGCCGAACTGGTGCCGGACACCGAGTTGCGCGAAAAGATCTTCGGCCGCATCCGGCGCGAATGGCACCTCTCGATCGAGACGCTGCTGGACATCATGGGACAGGAACGGCTGCTGCAGGGCAATCCCCTGCTGGAGCGCTCGATCCGCAATCGTTTCCCGTATCTCGATCCGCTCAACCACGTGCAGGTCGAGCTGCTGAAGGAGCACCGCGCGCAAAACCCCGACGAGCAGGTGCTGCGCGGCATCCAGCTGACGATCAACGGGATTTCAGCGGGGTTGAGGAATAGCGGGTAGCATCTTCCGTCATTGCGAGCGCAGCGAAGCAATCCATGCATCAACAGTAAGAAAGATGGATTGCTTCGTCGCAAGTGCTTCTCGCAATGACGCTGAGGGATCAGCAATTCACGGCTTCATCGCGCCCTGCACGCTGGTGTACACCGCATAAAGCGATGACGAGCCGCAGATGTAGAGCCGGTTGCGCTGCATGCCGCCGAAGCACAGATTGGCGACGGTTTCCGGGATGTGGATCTTGCCGAGCAGGTCGCCGTCGGGCATGTAGCAGCGCACGCCGTCCTCGTTCGGATCGCCCCAGCCCACCGAGCACCACAGCCGCCCGGCGGTGTCGCAGCGCAGCCCGTCGGTGATGCTGGGTTTTGGAATATCGGCAAAGACCTTGCTGTTGGACAATTTGCCGGCGGCGTGATCGACGTCGAACACGCGGATATGCGACGGGTTGTCCGGGCCGTCGGTGAAGCCGGTGTCGCAGATATAGAGCTTCTTCTCGTCGGGCGAGAAGCAGAGGCCGTTGGGCTCGACGAAGTCGTCGACCACCATCTTGATGTCGCCGGATTTCGGATCGACCCGGTAGACGTTCTTTGTTTCCTGCTCGGGATCGGCCTTGATGCCCTCGTAAAAGCCGCCGATGCCGTAGACCGGATCGCAGAACCAGATCGAACCGTCGGCGGCGACCACCGCGTCGTTCGGCGAGTTCAGCTTCTTGCCGTTGAACTTGTCGGCGATGATGGTGATCGAGCCGTCAAGCTCGGTCCGGGTGACCCGCCGGCCGCTATGCTCGCAGGTGATCAGGCGTCCCTCCCGATCGATGGTGTTGCCGTTCGAGTTCATCGACGGATGGCGGTAGACGCTGACGTGACCGTCATCCTCCGAAAAGCGCATGATGCGGTTGTTGGGAATGTCGCTGAACAGCACGTAGCGGCCGGCCGGGAAGTAGACCGGACCCTCGGCCCAGCGAAAACCGGTGGCGACGCGCTCGACCGCCATGGTGCCGGCGAAGGCCGGAAAGCCGGTCGACCCGAACGAGACGCCTTTCTTTTTCATCGACTCCAGGCGGGCATCCGGATAGCGGGCACCCGGCAGCGGCCCGAGCGGCAGCGGCGCGGTCGACCGGGTGACGACGCCGGTCTGGCCGAAGGGCGCTACGGTCGCCGCGGAAGCGGCCTTCACGGTGGCGGCCGTTGCGGCCAGCGCCGCCGCGCCCTTGAACAGGCTGCGGCGATCGAGCCCGCGCGATCCCGCATCGGCCTGGTGGTCAGGCAGATCAGTCGGATTTGTCATGATTTCCTCCCATGTTTTTTGTCGTTGGGGAGGAGAGTCTGAGCCCGCAATCCGGCGGAAAGCGGGCGAAGTTTGCTTGAGCAACCGGAGGTGGCGGGGGAGGCAGCCGTAGGGTGGGCAAAGCGTAAGCGTGCCCACCATTCTTTTTGCGAAAGGTGGTGGGCACGGCGCGCGAAGGGCGCGCCTTTGCTCACCCTACAATGCGACCGCTAGATCGGATCCCAGGGGAAAATATCCGCGGAGCGGTCCAGCTTGTAGAACGATCCCTTGAGCGCCGGCATGCCATGCTCGGCGATGGTCTGCGGCGTCCAGCCTTCGCCGCGATGCACCGAGCGGATCGGCCGGTTCTGGCTGAACAGGAAAAGCTCGTTCATGCGCGCGCCGAAGATCTGCCCCGACACGTCCTTGGCGGCGTCGCTGAGCAGATAGGCGCAGACCGGTGCGATCTTTTCCGGGCCCATCTGCTTGATCTTCTCGACCCGCGCCTTCTCGGCTTCGGTTTCGGTCGGGATGGTGCCGATCATGCGGGTCCAGGCGAACGGCGAGACGCAGTTCGAGCGCACGTTGAAGCGCCCCATGTCCAGCGCGATCGACTTCGACAGGCCGACGATGCCGAGCTTGGCGGCCGCGTAATTGGCCTGGCCGAAATTGCCGATCAGGCCCGAGGTCGAGGTAAAGTGCACAAAGGAGCCGCTCTCCTGCTCGCGGAAAATTCGCGCCGCGGCGTGGCTGACGTAGAACGAGCCCATCAGGTGCACCTTGATGACGGCTTCGAAAGCCTCCACGCTCATCTTGTGAAAGATCATGTCGCGCAGGATGCCGGCATTGTTGACGACGCCGTCAAGCCGGCCGAAATGATCGGTCGCCGTCTTCACGATCTTGCTCGCGGGGATCGCTTCCGCCACCGACTCGAAATTGGCGACCGCGGTGCCGCCGCGCTTCTTGATCTCTTCCACCACTTCCTCGGCGGGTGCGGCGCTGTTGCCGGCGCCGTCGGCGGCAACGCCGGGATCGTTGACCACGACCTTGGCGCCCTCGGCCGCGCACAGCAGCGCGATCTCGCGGCCGATGCCGCGGCCCGCGCCGGTAACGATGATGACTTTATCCTGCAGCGATTTTGTCATGGGATGCTCCTGTTGTCCTTCGTCATTCCGGGGCGATGCGAAGCATCGAACCCGGAATCTCGAGATTCCGGGTCTGGTCCTTCGGACCATCCCGGAATGACGAAGGTGATTACTTCTCGTTCGTAAAAATGATCGTGCCTGACGCCGCGAACATGCCGCCGACGCCGTGGCATACCGAGATTTTCGCACCCGGCACCTGCGCTGGCGCGATGCCTCGCATCTGCCGCACGCTCTCCTGCAGCGCGTACATGCCGTACATGCCCGAATGCATGTAGCTCAGGCCGCCGCCATTGGTGTTGAGCGGCAGCTTGCCTCCGGGGCGGGTGTTGCCGTCGGCGATGAACTTTCCGGTCTCTTCATGCGGCATGAAACCGAGATCGCCGAGGCCGTAGAGCGGCAGATGCGCGAAGGCGTCGTAGATCATCAGATGGCCGACGTCCTTGTGCGCGATACCGGCCTCGCGGAACGCGGTCGGACCCGCGACGCGGAAGGCGCGCGAGCTGTCGAAGGTCTCCATCTGGCTGACCATCGGCGTTTCCACGCTCTCGCCGGTGCCGAGGATATAGACCGGCTTGTTCGGAAAGTCCTTTGCGCGGTCGGCCGAGGTCAGGATCAGCGCGCCGCCGCCGTCGGTGACGAGGCAGCACTGCAGGATACGGAACGGATAGGCGATCATCTTCGAGTTCAGCACGTCCTCGACCGTGATCGGCGCCTTCATGGTGGCGCGCGGATTCTTCGCGGCCCATTCGCGCTGCACTACCGCGACCATGGCGATCTGCTCATGGGTGATGCCGTGGGTCTTCATGTAGCGCAGGACGGGAATAGGAAACATGCTCGGCGGTCCGTAGACGCCGAACGGCGCTTCGAACTGGCCGTTCAGGCTGTCCGGCGGCGTCGAGCGCGGCAGCTTGCCGATCATCGACTTGCCGCTCTCGGCATGGGTGATCAGCACGGTCTTGCACAGCCCGGCCTCGATCGCCGCCGCGGCGTGGCGGACATGCAGCATGAAGGAGCAGCCGCCGACCGAAGTGCCGTCGACCCAGGTGGGCTTGATGCCGAGGTAATGCGCGATCTGCTGCGGCGTCTCCACCGCGGTGGCGATGCCGTCGATGTCGGAGAGTTTCAGCCCGGCATCGGCAATGGCGTTGAGCGCCGCATCGGCGTGCAACTGGATCTGCGACATGTTGGGAATGACGCCGAGCTCGGTGGTCTCGGCGGCGCCGACGACGGCGACTGCGTTTCTGCGCATGGTGCTTAACCCTTCGCCGGACGGAACAAGGGAAGGGTGATCTTGTCGTCGAGTTTCTCGAACGCGACTTCCAGCTTCATGTCGAGCTCCAGCGCCTCCGGCGTCTGCGGGCAGTCGACGATGTTGCTCATCATTCGCGGGCCTTCCTCCAGCTCCACCACGGCAATGGCGTAAGGCGGGGTGAAACCCGGTGCCGCGGGGCGGTGGTTGATGACGTAGCTGTACAGCGTGCCCTTGCCGCTGGCCTTGAAGATGCTGACCTTGCGCGAGCCGCAGGACGGACAGAACGGACGTGGCGGAAAATAGACGTTGGCGCAGGCGTCGCAACGCTGCAGGCGCAGTTCGCCGGCGGCGGTGCCATCCCAGAAATGCTGGGTTTCCGGTGTCGGTTTCGGTCGCGCGCGCGCTGGCTCGGCCATATCGGTCATTTCCTCCGTTGGTGATCGGGCCGCGTGGCCCGCATGTTGCGGTCTTGATGCGACATTGACCATCTGGCGTCAACGGTCCAGCCACAACGTTGCATGGCCCTATTCCGGCACGCGCACTATCGGTTTCCCCGGAGAGCTTGCATGCCACGGCCAAAGCGCGCTCGCCTCGAGGATTGATCGGCCGCGCGACGTGCTCCATAACAGTACCGCAACCTGGATGAAGCGAGCCCGCGCCATGCCGAACGCCCCGACCCTGGCCACCCTGGCCGACGATCTCGCCAGCGGCCGCACCAGCGCCCGCAAGCTGGTCGATGGCTGTCTCGCCAACATCGCCGACAGCTCGGGCGAGGGGGCGCGGACTTTCGTACGTGTCGATGCCGAAGCCGCGATCGAGGCCGCGGAAGCGATGGACCGGCTGCGCGAGATCAAGGCGACGCCGTCGCGGTTCGCCGGCATTCCGATCTCGATCAAGGACCTGTTCGACATCAGGGGGCAGGTGACCCGCGCTGGCTCCCGCGCGCTCGATGACTCGCCGCCGGCGGAGGTTGACGCGCCCGCGGTGGCGCGGCTGCGCCGGGCCGGCTTCGTGGTGATCGGCCGCACCAACATGACCGAATTCGCCTATTCCGGCATCGGCATCAATCCGCATTACGGAACGCCGAAGGGCGCCTGGCAGCGCAGCGTCGGCCATGTGCCCGGCGGATCGTCGTCGGGCGCGGCGGTGTCGGTCGTCGACGGCATGGCGCACGGCGCGCTCGGCACCGACACCGGCGGCTCCTGCCGGATTCCGGCGGCCTATAACGGCATCGTCGGCTTCAAGCCGACCCAGCGCCGGGTGCCGCTGGAAGGCGCGGTGCCGCTGTCATCCACGCTCGACAGCATCGGCCCGCTGGCGCGCACGGTGGCGTGCTGTGCGGCGCTCGACGCCGTTCTTGCCGATGAGACTTATCTGCCGCTGCGACCGCGCCCGATCAAGGGGATGCGGCTGGCGGTGCCGACCACGGTGGCGCTCGACGAACTTGACGACGCGGTGGCGAAGACATTCGAGCGCGCGCTGGAGACGCTGTCGCGCCAGGGTGCGCTGATCGAGCGGATCGAGGTGCCGGAATTCCTCGACGTCGGGGTGATGAACACCAAGGGCGGGTTCGCCGCGGCGGAAAGTTTCGCCTGGCATCGCTATCTAGTCGCCAGCAAGGGCGACGTCTACGACCCCCGCGTCTCCTTGCGCATCATGCGCGGCGAGAGCATCAGCGCCGCCGACTACATCGATTTGCACCTGACGCGGAAGTCGATGATCGAGCGCGCCACGGTCCGCCTCGCGCCCTATGATGCGCTGATCATGCCGACCGCCGCCAACACGCCGCCTCGTATCGCCGATCTCGCCGACGACAAGGCCTTTACCAGGGCGAACCTGCTGTCGCTGCGCAACTGCACGCTGATCAACATGATCGACGGCTGCGCGATCTCGCTGCCCTGCCATCGCGAGGGCGAGGTGCCGGTCGGATTGATGCTGGCGGCATCGGGCGGGTCGGATCGCCGCATCTTTGAACTGGCCGCCGGCATGGAGGACGCCATTCGTGTTTGATCTCACCTTTACCGTTCAGGATCGCGGCGCCGGCACGCCGCTGACGCTGCCGATCGACCAGGCCGTCATCGCCGGCTGGACCGGCCGCGATCCGGTGGCGCGCGACAAGCACATCGCCGAGCTGGAAGCGATCGGCATTGCCCGGCCGGCCTCGACGCCGATCTATTACAGGGTCTCGGCGCGGCGAATAACCACCACGGACAGCATCGAAGTTTGCGGGCCGGATTCCAGCGGCGAAGTCGAGTTCGTGCTGATCGGCTGGCAGGGCCGCATCTTCGTCGGCCTCGGCTCCGACCATACCGACCGCAAGGTGGAGGCCTACAGCGTCACCGTGTCGAAGCAGATGTGCGACAAGGTGATGGCGCCTGTCTTGTGGGAACTGGAAGATGTCATCGGCCACTGGGACCAGATGACCTTGCGCGCCTGGGCGTGGATATCGGGTGAACGCGTATTGTACCAGGAGGGCACGCTGGATCACATGCTCCCGGTCCAGGAGTTGATCCAGCGCGGCTTCGGCGACAAGGGATTGCCCGACGGCTGCGCCATGTTCGGCGGCACTTTCGCCGCCAAGGGCGGTATCCGCCCGGCCGATCGCTTCGAATACGAATTCGAAGACCCCGTGCTGAAGCGCAGCATCCGCCATGCGTATGACGTGAAGGTGCTGCCGGTGCTGGGGTAAGTTTAGTCGTCATTGCGAGGAGCGTAGCGACGAAGCAATCCAGTTTTGTTTTCGCGGGTTCCAAAGTTGGATTTCTTCGCTTCGCTCGCAATGACGTTGAGATATCGGAAATCGGGTGGTGGGAACCGGCGGCGCCTGCGAAACTGCCTCCATGAAATCAAATCTCAAATCAATCGCCCGACCATCCGCCGATCTCGCCGCCCGCGTCGATGCCATCGACTGGACCCAGGCGACCAGCGACCTCGACGTTCAGGGCTGCGCGGTCCTCAAGGGCCTGCTCGCACCCGAAGAGTGCAGCGAACTCGCCGGCCTCTATCCCGATGACAGGAATTTCCGCAGCCGGGTGGTGATGGGCCGCCACGGTTTTGGGCGCGGCGAATACAAATATTTCTCCTATCCATTGCCCGAACTGATCGCGGGGTTGCGCCCGACGCTCTACACAAAACTCTGCGGCGTTGCCAACCGCTGGAACGAGGCGATGGGGATCGATATCCGCTATCCCGAAAGCCATGACGCCTTCCTGAAGCGGTGCCATGGCGCCGGCCAGGTCAGGCCCACGCCGCTGCTGCTGCAATACGAGGCCGGCGACTACAATTGCCTGCATCAGGATCTCTACGGCGAGCATGTGTTTCCGCTGCAGGTGGCGATCCTGCTGTCGGAACCCGGGCGCGACTTTACCGGCGGCGAATTCGTGCTGACCGAGCAGCGGCCGCGGATGCAGTCGCGACCGGAGGTGGTGCCGCTCGCCCAGGGCGATGCGGTGGCATTTGCTGTGCACCACCGGCCGGTGCAGGGGACGCGCGGCTTCTATCGGGTTAATCTGCGCCATGGCGTCAGCCGGCTCCGCTCCGGCCATCGCCATACCGTGGGCGTGATCTTTCACGATGCGAAGTAGGTGTGGATTTATTGACGGCCGATCTGTTTGAAAGCGTTCCCGATCTGCGTCCGTCGCGCGAAGCGATGGCCGACGGCGCCGTGCTGCTGCGCGGTTTCGCCCAACCGGTCGCGGCTGAACTGATCGCCGGCATCCACGCAATCGCCGCGCAGGCGCCGTTTCGCCACATGGTGACGCCGGGCGGCCATTCGATGTCGGTGGCGATGACCAATTGCGGCAGCGCCGGCTGGGTCACCGACCGCCGCGGCTATCGCTACGACGGCGTCGATCCGGAGTCCCGCGCACCGTGGCCGGCCATGCCGGATTCGTTTCGCGCGCTGGCCGCACGGGCGGCGGCTGAGGCAGGCTTTGGCGGCTTTGCGCCGGATGCGTGCCTGATCAACCGCTACCAGCCGGGTGCGCGCATGTCGCTGCACCAGGACAAGGATGAGGATGATTTCAGCGCGCCGATCGTCTCGGTCTCGCTGGGCCTGCCGGCGATTTTCCTGTTCGGCGGCTTGCAGCGCAGCGACAAACCGCGCCGGTACCGGCTCGAGCACGGCGACGTCGTGGTATGGGGCGGGCCGTCGCGGTTGTTCTTCCACGGCATAGCGCCGCTCGCCGATGGCGAGCACGCGCTGCTGGGCCGGCAGCGCATCAACCTGACGTTTCGCAAGGCGCGGTGAGGCGAGCTTCTTCCCTTCTCCCCTTGTGGGAGAAGGTGGCAGCCGAAGGCTGCCGGATGAGGAGTCTCTATCCGCGGAGACAGACCCCTTGTATCTGCACTTTGACCAAAATGTGCGATTTAAGCGACTGAGCGCTTTGGCCGGTGGCCACCGGCCAAAGCGCGCGGCGATGTCGCCCGAACCCCCTCCGGCACCAACCGTGGG
>JAUXWH010000144.1 GCA_030681365.1 Bradyrhizobium sp. | reverse complement strand
CGAAAAGCCCGGCCGGGACTAGCTTTATTCCATTCCGTGGTCATTTGAGCCGGCCGGCTTGCAGCCACGTTAAACAACTCGCTAAACAGGCCGGGGACACGCGTGATCCCGGTCGAACCTATGTTCAGGCCGGGTTTTTTTATGGCCTGATTTCCGTGGTGGTCTCGAAGCCGCCCGGGGAGGGTCATGATGGTCAATTTGCAGTCGATACCAAGTCCGCCTGTTCATGGCGAGGAGCGCGCGCACGAGGCGGATCATCCGACTTCCCTGCTGGCGGCGTTCGGTGCGGACCAGCCATTGAAGCTCGATTGCGGCATCGATCTGTCGCCGTTCCAGATCGCCTACCAGACCTATGGCGAACTCAATGCCGATAAATCCAATGCCATTCTGGTCTGCCATGCGCTGACCGGCGATCAGCATGTCGCCAATGTGCATCCGATGACGGGCAAGGCCGGCTGGTGGGAGACCATGGTGGGACCCGGCCGTCCGCTCGATACCGACAAATACTTCATCATCTGCTCGAACGTGATCGGCGGCTGCATGGGCTCGACCGGCCCGGCCTCGACCAATCCGGCTTCAGGCAAAGTATGGGGGCTGGATTTTCCGATCATCACCCTTCCGGACATGGTGCGCGCGCAGACCATGCTCATCGATCGCCTGGGCATCGACACGCTGTTCTGCGTGGTCGGCGGCTCGATGGGCGGCATGCAGGCGCTGCAGTGGACGGCGGCCTTTCCGAAGCGGGTGTTCTCGACCCTGGCGATCGCCTGCAGCACGCGGCATTCGGCGCAGAACATCGCCTTCCATGAACTCGGCCGTCAGGCTGTGATGGCCGATCCGGAATGGCACCATGGACGCTATTTCGAACAGGGCACCCATCCGCATCGCGGCCTCGGCGTCGCGCGGATGGCCGCGCATATCACCTATCTCTCCGACGCAGCGCTGCACCGCAAGTTCGGGCGGCGGATGCAGGACCGCGACCTGCCGACCTTCTCGTTCGACGCCGACTTCCAGGTCGAGAGCTATCTGCGCTACCAGGGCTCGTCCTTCGTCGAGCGGTTCGACGCCAATTCCTATCTGTACCTCACACGGGCGATGGATTACTTCGACATCGCCGCCGATCATGACGGCGTGCTGGCGCAGGCGTTTCGCGGCATCCAGACCCGATTCTGCGTGGTGTCGTTCACGTCGGACTGGCTGTTTCCCACGTCGGAGTCGCGTGCGCTGGTGCATGCGCTGAACGCGTCCAGCGCGCGGGTGTCGTTCGCCGAGATCGAGACCGATCGCGGCCATGATGCCTTCCTGCTCGACGTGCCCGAGTTCTTCGAGATTTCCCGCGCGTTTCTGGAGTCCGCGGGCAAAGCGCGGGGGCTGGCATGAGCATGCAGCAACAGGTTCTGCCGCTTCCGGGCGTCGTGGCGCCGGACACCGGGCATTATCGCGGCGATCACCTGCTGGTCGCCGAAATGGTCGAGCGCGGTTCGAAAGTGCTCGACGTCGGCTGCGGCGAAGGCGACCTGCTGCAACTGCTGGAAAGCCGAGGCATCGACGGGCGCGGCATCGAGCTGTCACGCGAGGGCGTCAACCGCTGCGTCGCCAAGGGCCTCGCCGTGGTGCAAGGCGACGCCGACACCGATCTGGTCAACTATCCCGACGACGCCTTCGATTATGTGATCCTGTCGCAGACCCTGCAGGCGACGCGGCAGCCGCGCGTGGTGCTGGAAAACCTGCTGCGGATCGGGCGCCGCGCCATCGTCTCGTTCCCGAATTTCGGCTTCTGGAAAATGCGGATTCAGCTATTGGTCGGCGGCCACATGCCACGCACCGAAAACCTGCCCGCCACCTGGTACGACACGCCGAACATCCATTTCTGCACCATCAAGGATTTCGTGCAGCTGTGCGACGAGATCAACGTCAAGATGGAGCGCGCGGTGGCGCTCGACATGTACGGTCGGCCGTTGCGGGTCAATCTGCCCTGGTGGTTCTGGAACATGTTCGGCGAGCAGGGCGTGTTCCTGCTCAGCAGGGCAGAGAAGGGGAAGTAGGCTCAGCTGTCATTCCGGGTTCGATGCTGCGCATCGCCCCGGAATGACGATCTGCTCCTACCCCGCCGCCAGCGATCTCGGATCGCGTGCCGGCCATCTGCCGGCCTCGGCCAGCGCGATGAATCGCTCGACCATCTCGTTGAACAGCGCCGGCTCCTCGAGATTGAGCACGTGGCCGCTCTTCGGGAAGAACGTCAGCCCCGCCGCCGGCAAATGCTGCTTCAGGAACAGGCTCGGCTCGATGCAATTGTCGTCCTCGTCGCCGCAGATGATCAGGGTCGGCGTCGGCATCTTCTTGATGGCGTCCGTCATGGTGTAGATCGACGGCCGGCCGCCCTGGAAGCTGCGCATGGTGTTGGCCGAGCCCTTCGCGTCGTGCCGCGCCAGGGCCGCGTAGAAGTCGGCGTGGCCGCGCGGATCCTTCACCAGGAACGGAATCCGGCTCGGCGCCTCGCGCGTCGCCTTCGCCACTTCCACCGAACCGATCGTCTCATACTGCTCGCCATTGGCCCGGCATTGGCTGCGGAACGCCTCGAGGTTCTCCAGGCTCGAGCCCGAGCCGACACCGGCCAGCGTCAGCGACAGCGCGCGCTCCGGCGCGTTGAGGCCGATCTGCAGCGACGAATAGGCGCCCATCGACAGTCCGACGAAATGCGCTCTTTCGATCTTCAGGTGATCGAGCACCGCGAGCGCGTCGGTATAGAAATGCTTGTAGGTGTAGACCTCCTTCGATGCGGGCACATCGGACGGCGTGTAGCCGCGCGCGGAATAGGCGATGCAGCGGTGGCCGCGCGCGAAGTAGCGCATCTGCGGCTCCCAATTGGTGTGGTCGGCGGCGAATTCGTGGAGGAAGATGATCGGCGTCCCCGAGCCTGCTTCCTCGAAATAGAGCCGGACATTGTCGCTGCTGACGGCATAGGGCATTTGCGTGTTCCTCTCGTTGGGCCGGAGGCGAAAATCGCAGTTAATGCTGTTGTTCGCAATGAGGCGGAATCGATCATTTTCGTCACGGAATGATCGCGGAATGACCGCGAAAGCGTTTCGGCACCGCCGCATCGCGTCTTGCTCTCGCCATATCGCGCCTTGCATTACGACCCCCCGGATGTCGGCTGGTGCCGCGGACGGGAATTGTCGTGTGTCAAAGAGGATCCAGTCGAGTATGGTTCAGTTGATTGTTGCGTTCCGCCGGTCGCTTCGTTTCGTTGCGCTGGCTTCGTGTTCGATGGCACTGGTCGCTGTCGCTTCTCCGGTTTCAGCAAAGCCGCAAAACGGCGCAGGGCGACACGCTCACGCACATCACGCCGGCCATCATGCCCGGCACCATCACAGGCATCATCATTATCGGCACGGCGCGCGCGCATCGCGGGCGGCGGGTTTTGCCGATGCGCAGGCAGGCCGGGCATCGAACACCCTACCCGGCGATACGGCGGCTTACGGCGGGTTCGGTACACCTGATGCGGTCACCCAAACCCGCCGTCCCCGGCGTGTCGCGCGCGCCTCGCGCTGGGAACGCGGCGTTGCGCGGATGCAGACGCGCGGCATTGCCGATGCCCAGGCCAGCGTCGCACCCAACCCCAGCCCGGCCGCCACGGCTACGGCGGGTGGTTTCGGCTCATCCGGTGTCGTCGCCGAGGCGCGCCGCTATCTCGGCGGCAACCCGACCGGCCGCGGCCGGTTGTGGTGTGCGCGATTCATGAACATGGTTCTGGAGCGGGCCGGCCATCGCGGCACCGGTTCGGACATGGCGCGCTCGTTTGCGAGCTATGGCCAGCGCGTCTCCGGCCCGCAGGTCGGCGCCATTGCAGTCATGAGCAGGGGACGCCGCGGCGGACATGTCGGCGTGGTCAGCGGCATCGACGCCCAGGGCAATCCCATCGTGGTCTCCGGCAACAATGGCAACCGGGTCCGGGAAGCGCCGGTCTCGCGTGGCCGGATCTACGCCTATGTCATGCCGAACTGAGACTTTATCGAAAAAGCTGTAGGGTGGGCAAAGCTTTCGCCGTAGCTCGGAGAGCGAAGGCGGAAGCGTGCCCACCGAAAGTTCGCGACTGTTGATGTGGAAAGACGGTGGGCACGGCCAAGAGGCCTTTGCCACCCTACAGCAGCTACACCAGCTTCGGCTCTTCCACCGAGATCGCATCGCCGACGGCAATGGTGCCGCCGGCGATCACCTCGGCATAGATGCCGCACTCGTTGTGGCCGAGCTTCTGCATCAGCGCCTGCGGGATGCTGAGGTCGCGCGCGGCGGTTTCAGGATCGACATTGACGGCGGCGCAGCGGGTGATCCGCTTCACCACCTTCAGGCGCGTCTCGCCGATCGCAACGGTCTGGTCCAGCAGGTCGAATTCGTGCCATGCCGGCCAGCCCTTGACATAGAGGTTGGCGCGGAACCGCAAGGGGTGTACCGGCCGGCCCACGATGTTCTCGATCGCCTGCAGGCTGCCGAGATTGATGATGGAGACGACCTTCCTGGCGACATCCGAAAAACTGTGGCCCTCGCTGGAGAGAATTTTGGGCGGGCCCTTGATCGATCCGGCGTAGCCGTCGGCGAAGAACCGCTCGATGGCGGCGCGGCCCTCGGCGGTCTCCAGATTGCCTTGGGCTACGATCGCGCCGTTACGGCGGATGGTCAGGACCCCGCTCTCGTCGTCGAAATGGCTGTGCAGCGCCGCCAGCCATTCGTCCCGCATCAGCATCAGGAAATAGGCTTTCACCATCCATTTGGGGTCGGCGGGATCGAAGCCGCTGGGCCCGTTTTCGATGGCGTAGCGGCGGTCGGCCGGAAGCGTCTGGCCGACGGCGAGCGCGACGCTTGGCAGCGGTTCCGGGGACAGGCCCTTGACGGGATAGCGGTAAAGGCTGGCGATCTGGGCAGGCGGGGTGCGTGACATCCGGCTTCTTAAGAGATTCCCCGGCCCGGCGCCACCGCACACGAATTTGTGAAGCCACCTCTTCCGTTTCGGCAAACCCCTTCCCACATTTGTCCCAAGCCGGCGGGAGCGTCGGCGACGCGGCCGCTGCCGGTTGAGCAATGTCAATACGGATCGGCGGAAACCCAATGAAGATGCGGCAACCGTGCCTTAAGGGGCGGGAGCGGCAGGCTGAGGGAATGACCTTATGAATATCGAAAAATACACCGAGCGTGCGCGCGGTTTCATCCAGTCCGCCCAATCGCTGGCGATGCGCGACGGCCACCAGCAGTTTTCGCCGCTGCATATGCTCAAAGTGCTGCTGGACGACAGCGAGGGCCTTGCCGGCGGTCTGATCGACCGCGCCGGGGGCAATTCGCGCGCCATCCTGAAGGCGACCGAAGAGGCGCTCAACAAGCTGCCAAAGGTCTCCGGAAGCGGCGCCGGGCAGGTTTACCTTGCCCCCGAACTGGCGCGGGCATTCGATGCCGCGGAAAAGGCCGCCGAAAAGGCCGGCGACAGTTTTGTTACGGTCGAACGGCTGCTGCTGGGGCTGACGCTGGAGAAGGGCAGCGAGGCGGGAAATATCCTGGCCAAGGGCGGCGTCACGCCGCAAAATCTCAATGCGGCAATCGAATCGCTGCGCAAGGGCCGTACCGCCGACAGTGCGACGGCCGAAAATGCCTATGACGCGCTGAAGAAATATGCCCGCGACCTGACCCAGGCCGCGCGCGACGGCAAGCTCGACCCGGTGATCGGCCGCGACGAGGAAATCCGCCGCACCATCCAGGTGCTGTCCCGCCGCACCAAGAACAATCCCGTGCTGATCGGCGAACCCGGCGTCGGCAAGACCGCGATCGTCGAAGGCCTGGCGTTGCGAATTCTCAATGGCGACGTGCCGGAAAGCCTGAAAGACAAGAAACTTCTGGTACTCGATCTCGGCGCGTTGATCGCGGGCGCGAAATACCGCGGCGAATTCGAGGAGCGGCTGAAGGCCGTGCTGCAGGAAGTCACGTCGGCCGAGGGCAGCATCATCCTGTTCATCGACGAGATGCACACGCTGATCGGCGCCGGCAAGGCCGATGGCGCGATGGATGCGTCCAATCTCCTGAAACCCGCGCTGGCGCGCGGCGAATTGCATTGCATCGGCGCCACCACGCTCGACGAATACCGCAAGCATGTCGAAAAGGATGCCGCGCTGGCGCGCCGGTTCCAGCCGATCTTCGTGTCAGAACCGACCGTGGAAGACACCATCTCGATCCTGCGCGGCCTGAAGGACAAATACGAGCAGCACCACGGCGTGCGCATCACCGATTCCGCGCTGGTGGCCGCCACCACGCTGTCGAACCGCTACATCACCGACCGGTTCCTGCCCGACAAGGCGATCGACCTGATGGACGAGGCCGCGGCGCGGCTGAAGATGCAGGTCGATTCCAAGCCGGAAGAGCTGGATTCGATGGACCGGGAAATCATCCGGCTCAAGATCGAGCAGGAAGCCCTGAAGAAGGAAAGCGACGCCGGCTCGAAAAGCCGCCTGCAGACGCTGGAAACGGAACTCGCCGAACTCGAGAAGAAGTCGGCCGACCTGACCTCGCGCTGGAGTTCGGAGAAGAACAAGCTGTCGAATGCTCAAAGGCTGAAGAGCGAGCTCGAGGGCTTGCGGCTCGAACTCGCCGACGCGCAGCGCCGCGGCGAGTACCAGCGCGCCGGCGAACTGGCCTATGGCCGGATTCCCGAGCTCGAGAAGAAGCTTACCGAGATCGAAGCCAACGAAAATGCCGGCGAGATGATGGAGGAGGCGGTTACCGCCAACCACATCGCGCAGGTGGTGTCGCGCTGGACCGGCGTGCCCGTCGACAAGATGCTGGAAGGCGAAAAGGACAAGCTGCTGCGGATGGAGGACAGCCTGGGCAACCGGGTGGTCGGCCAGTCCGAGGCGGTGCATGCGGTGGCAACCGCGGTGCGCCGTTCGCGCGCCGGCCTGCAGGACCCGAACCGCCCGATGGGCTCGTTCATGTTCCTGGGCCCGACCGGCGTCGGCAAGACCGAGCTGACAAAAGCGCTCGCCGAATATCTGTTCAACGACGAGACCGCGATGGTCCGCCTCGACATGTCCGAATACATGGAGAAGCACTCGGTCTCACGGCTGATCGGCGCGCCTCCGGGCTATGTCGGCTATGACGAGGGCGGGGCGCTCACCGAAGCGGTGCGGCGGCGGCCGTACCAGGTGGTGCTGTTCGATGAGATCGAAAAAGCCCATCCCGACGTGTTCAACGTGCTGTTGCAGGTGCTCGACGATGGCCGCCTTACCGACGGCCAGGGCCGCACCGTCGACTTCCGCAACACCCTGATCATCATGACCTCGAATCTCGGTTCGGAATTCCTGGTCAACCAGCCGGAAGGCGAGGACACCTCGGCGGTGCGCGAGCAGGTGATGGGCATGGTGCGTGCGCATTTCCGTCCCGAATTCCTCAACCGGGTCGACGAGATCATCCTGTTCCACCGGCTGCAGAAGAGCGAAATGGGCCGGATCGTCGAGATCCAGTTCGGCCGGCTCACGCGGCTCCTGGAAGAGCGCAAGGTCGTGCTCACGCTGGATGACGCGGCGCGCGACTGGCTCGCCGCCAAGGGCTGGGACCCCGCCTATGGCGCCCGCCCCCTGAAGCGGGTGATCCAGCGCCATGTGCAGGATCCGCTGGCGGAGATGATCCTGGCCGGCGAGATCGTCGATGGCGATCACGTCGCGATCTCGGTCGAGGGCAATGTGCTGACCTTCAACGGCAAGGCGCCGCAGACCGCCGAGATCGCGCAGTTCGAGGCGCCGCAGCCGAAGCGGAAACTGCACTGAGTCTTCCCCTCCGAAGGGAAGATGTTTCAAGATCAAGTCGCGTGGCCCGGACGGCGTGAGAGCGCCGATCCGGGCGTTCTTTTCCCGCTTCGACCCCTACTTCTTCGTCACCTTGTAGATCGCGTTCTCAATGTCGGACGAGAAGTAGATCGTGCCGGACGCGCCGATGCCGACGCCGGTTGGAATGTTGGTCGGCAGCCCGCCGGGGGCCGCCGCGAGGCCGATCGGCAGATTGCCGGCGATTTCGGTGACGGCTCCGGTCTGCGGATTGATTTCGATAATGCGTTTGGCACCGACCTCGGCCACGATCAGCCTGCCGTCGGCCGCCCGCGCGATGCCCTCCGGCATTTTCAGGTCCTTGGCGATCACGGTCTTTTCGCCGTTGGTTCCGATCAGCGACACCAGCCCGGCAAAGGCCTCGGTGACGTAAACCTCTCCCTTGGCGCCGCCGACCATTCCGACCGGCCCTTCGAGGCCGCCGATCAGCACGGTGCGGTCCTTGCCGTGCTCGCCACTGGCGCGGACCAGCGATTTGCTGCCGAGCTCGTTGACCAGAATGCTGCCGTCGCCGAGCTTGACCGCGTCATGCGGCGCCTTGAAGCCGTGCAGCATCTCGCTGGTCTTGCCGGTCTTGCGGTCGATCACCTGCACCGTGCCGGTGAACCAGCTCGACAGCAGCACGTCGTCGCCGTGGGCGGTGGCGCTCATTGGATACTCCAGCGTCGCGCCGTCGGCATGCATGCGGGCCGCCTCGGAGACTTCGCCGGTGGCGCCATCGACGGTGCGGTAGGCGAACACGTCGGCGACATAGATGGTGTCTTTGGTCCCGTCGGAGACGACGCCGATGCCGCCGGGCAGCGCCAGTCTGCCCGAGATCACCTGCCTCGCCGCGCCGGTCTCCGCATCGACCTCCTGGATTCCATTGTCGGCCATGTTGGAGACGAAGATGCGATCCTTGGCGTCGATCGCGAGGTTATCGAGCGACGGCTTGAGCTGCGCCACCATCTTCTTCGCGCCGGTCTTCGGATCGACCCGCACCAGCTGGCCGAGCGCGGTATCCACCACCCACAGATTGCCCCTGGAATCGAAATTGACCGCGGCCGGAATCTTGAAACCGTCGGCGACCACCGTCAGCTCGGCCTTGTCGACATCGACCTTGGCGATCTGGCCCTTGAACCACAACGGCCCGTACAACATGCCGTCGGGGCCGAATTCGAAGCCGTTGAGGCCGCCCATCTTCTCCATGATCTTGCGCGGCGGTTTGACGCCCTCGACGTCGATCTCATAGAGCGCGTCGCCCAGGAACACCTGCGTGGCGTAGAGCCGTCCGTCCTTGCGAAATGCCAGCGAGTTGATGCCGGGCAGGCCGGAGGCGAGCTTCTTGACCGGGCCGTCGCCCTTGCGGGAGTAGAGGTCGCCGGTCAGAAACCCGGTCCACGCCATGGTGCCGTCGGGCGCGAATGCGATGTCGTCCGCCATCCCCTCGGGTCCGGGCACCGCGATCTTCGCGGTGCCGCCGGTCAGATCGACTTCGTAAAGTGCCGCGCCCGCGACGCTACCGGCGAACAGGCGTCCGGCGTTGTCGATGCCGAGACCGTGCACGCCATGAAAGGCCGAGCCGGGAACGAGTTTTGTCACTTCATACGTCTGCGCCGATGCACCGACACCGGTGGCCAAAAGGACTGTCGCAGCAACCGTCGCCCCCAGTGCAAGCCCGCTCTTCATGCGCTACCTCCCGTTTTTTATGTTGGGCAAGTATTCGTCGGGAGCGGTTGTTTGGCAAACGAAACCTGACCGCGGCGAAGCCGTCACCCAAAAAGCCACGCGCGGGTCGCGTCGCTCGATAGTGCGCCAATTGAATCAGGGAATTTAGCGGTTGATCACCTGCCGCGCCTGCGCCGCCGCCGGAGCGCCGGCATCGGAGACGCGGGCCGGATTGCCGCGATTGCTCATCTGGGCATTGAGGCGTTCGCGCTCCTTCTCGAAGCTCGCCATCAGCGGCCCCTCGAGCGAGCGGCCGCGCGGCAGCTTGATGCGCATCGGATCGACGAAGCGGTTGTTGACCAGGATCTCGTAGTGAACATGGGCGCCGGTCGACATGCCCGTCGATCCCACGAAGCCGATCACCTGACCCTGCCGCACCCGTTTGCCGGGCTCCATGCCCTTGGCATAGGCCGACATGTGGCCGTAGGCGGTCTCGTAGCCGTTATTGTGTTTCAGGCGGACATATTTGCCGTAGCCGCCCTCCCAGCCGACCCTTTCGACCACGCCGTTGCCGGAGGCGAAGATTGGCGTACCGTAGGGCGCCGCCCAGTCGACGCCGGTGTGCATCTTGACGTAGCCCAGGATGGGATGGCGGCGGCCGCCGAAGCCCGAGCGCATGATCGCGTTGTTGAGGGGTTTGCGCACCAGGAACTTCTTCGCGCTCTTGCCGGTCTCGTCGTAGAAGTCGACCACCGCGTCGTCGGGGGTCTGAAAACGATAGTACTTCTTGGTCTCGCCGCCGACGGTGAGGGAAGCAAACAGCACCTCGGTCTTCTCGGTGATGGTGGCGCCTTCGTCTTCGCCGGCGAAGAACACGTCGAACGAGTCGCCGGGCTGCACTTTGCGCTGGAAGTCGACGTCGTAGGAGTAGATCCGGATCATATCCTCGATCACGGTGGCCGGGACCTTGTTGCGCAGCGCGGTCTCGTAGATGCTTTGGTAGAGCCGCACGCCGGTGCCGTCGTCTTCGTCGTCGTCGTCGTCCACCGCCGCGGCCGCAGTGATGGTGTTCAGGCTCTGGACGTCGACAGCGACGTATCTGCCGAGATCGGACAGCGCGGCGACGGCTTCGATGGTGGATTCGTTGGCGACGACCACCCGGTAGGGCTGCAGCCGCTGGCCGGCGGCAGGACCGGCCGGTGCCATCAGGATGCGCAGCTTCTGGCCTTCCTTCAGCCCGCCGTCGCGGCCGCGGGGCCGAGCGTGGCGGCGATGGATTTCGCCTCCTCGGGCGTCGCACCCTGGTCGCGCAGGATCGAGGTGACGGTATCGCCCTTCTTGACGACATGGACGCGCTCGCCGGTGGGATTGCCGCCGGTGATCTGATCCTTCGTCTTTGGCAGCAGCGTGACGTTTTCCGGAACCACCCGGGTCTCGAAGCCGGCATAGGGATCGTTGGCGACGTTACCTTCGGTGGCGTAGGCCAGCTTCATGTCGGGCTTGGCGCCGCTGACATCGGCGGTGGCGCTGGCTAGCGTGGTGTAACGCACCCCGCTGTTGCCGCGCCAGTTCGAGGCGTCGCGCACCCGCATGATCACCTCGTCGAGCGCGACCACCGCGGCAAGTTTCGCCTTCGGCAGGATCGGCGCGAGGTCCCTGGTGACGAACGAGACCTCGGCATCGGGCTCGATCGCGTCGGGATTGTTCGGATCGTCGGCGGCCGCGGGTACGGCGGCGCCGACATCGGTCAGCAGGCGCTGGGCATTGAACGGCGGGATCTTGGCGCTGAGATCGCTGGTCGCCATCGCCAGATTGCCGGAGATGCGGATGAACGGCCGCACCCGCATCACGTCGCGGTTGCCGACCCGGGTGACGGTGGAAACCCGCACCACATTGCGGGCGGCGGTCGATTCGCCGGGCGGCGGCAGGCGGTCGCTCTTGTGCAGGCTGGCATTCTTGTCGTTGGCGCCGAACGCGCCGCGCAGGGCGCCTTCGACCCGTTCCGGCACCTTGGCAAAGGTCATTTCGCCGTCGAGCGACGCAAAAACGGCGCCGCCGATGAGGGCCGCGCCGCACAGACCAGTCAGAATGGTGCCGCTGAACCACTGTACGGAGAC
>JAUXWH010000122.1 GCA_030681365.1 Bradyrhizobium sp. | reverse complement strand
TATTGTCGACCACGCCGCAGCGGTCGCCGTCGCCGTCGAAGCCGAGGCCGACATCGGCCTTGTGCTCGAGCACGGCGTCGCGGATGGCGTGCAGCATTTCCATGTCTTCGGGATTGGGGTTGTACTTCGGAAACGTGTGATCGAGCTCGGTGTCGAGCGGCACCACTTCGCAACCGATCGCCTGCATAACCTGCGGCGCGAATGCGCCCGCGGTGCCGTTGCCGCAGGCGACCACGACCTTCAGCTTGCGCTTCAGCTTCGGGCGCTTGGTAAGGTCGGCGATGTAGCGCGCCGGGAAATTCTCGTGAAACTGATAGGAGCCGCCGACCTTGTTGCTGAACCCGGCGTTGAGCACGATCTCCTTCAGCCGGTTCATCTCGTCCGGCCCGAAGGTCAGCGGCCGGTTGGCGCCCATCTTGACGCCGGTCCAGCCATTGTCGTTATGCGACGCGGTCACCATCGCAACGCAGGGCACGTCGAGATCGAACTGCGCGAAATAGGCCATCGGCGTCATGCACAGCCCGATGTCATGAACCTTGCAACCGGAGGCCAGCAGCCCCGAGATCAGGGCGTATTTGATCGAGGCCGAATAGCCGCGGAAATCGTGCCCGGTGACGACTTCCTGCTTCACGCCAAGCTCCGCGATCAGCGTGCCGAGCCCCATGCCCAGCGCCTGAATGCCCATCAGGTTGATTTCCTTGCCGAACAGCCAGCGCGCGTCGTATTCGCGAAAGCCGGTCGCCTTCACCATCGGCTCGGATTCATAGGCATAGGTATTCGGAACCAGCGCGGGCTTCGGCTTCGGAAACATTCAGGCCTCGTTGTGAAACGGGAAATGGGCACCGCAGCCATAGCGAATGCATGGGCGCGGCGGAAGGCAGGATAGGCTTTGTGGCGATTAAATGCGGCGGATTGGCAGCGAAACCTGCCTATTGCTCCAGCACCAGCCTGCCGTTGGCGTACTCGAACCGCTTCAGCTTCGACAGGAACGACAGTCCGAGCAGGTTCTCCGACAAGGCCTCGTCCGGCAGCACCATGGCATCAACGTCGCGCACCACGATGCCGTCGAGTTCGACCATGGCAAGCCGCGTGCGCGCCGCCTTGATGGTGCCGTTGGCGGTCGAGACGGTGGTGGTGTAGTCGCTGCGGGAGGGGCGGAAGCCGAACCGCGCCGCGGACTTCTCGTTCAGCGCCACCACGGATGCACCGGTATCGACCATGAAGGCGATCCGCTGGCCTTCGATCCTGCCCTCGGTCTGGAAATGGCCGCGGGCGTCTCTGGGAATGCTGAGGCTGCGGCCGCCGAGCTGCGCCGGCATTTCGACGGCGGTTTTCTGGGAGACGCTTTTGGCGAGCGCCGGCGACGCCGTCATCTTGTCCGCCAGTTGCGCCATGAGGGTGCCGAGGCCGACCATGAACGCAGCAATAATCATTATACTACGCATTACGCCACACTCGCTGAAAGACCGCGATCTCACCACAGAAGCCGCCGGGCCGCGACTGACCGGCATTGGCGCCGGCTACCATTTTGACGAAAAGGATGAGTGAAGAGTTAACGGAGTACTGAAGTCGTCATGCCGGGACTTGATCCGGGCATCCATCCTCTTCCGCAAAACGCGCTTCATGAGGCGATGGATTGCCGGGAGCGCAGACAAGTTTACGTAGTCTGCGCAAGGCAGACTACTATGCCCGGCAATGACGAGCTGGAAATCACGTCCCGCGCGGCTTCACCCGCCTTGTCGGCGCGGCGCTGGCGGGGTCTTCGGGCCAGGGATGCCGGGGGTAACGCCCGCGCAAATCGGAGCGCACCGCCGCATAGCTGCCGCGCCAAAACCCCGGCAGGTCGCGCGTCACCTGCACCGGGCGGTGCGCCGGCGACAACAGTTCCAGCACCAGCGGCACCGCGCCTTTGGCGATCGACGGGTGGGTGTTGAGCCCGAACAATTCCTGCAGACGGACCGCGATGGTGGGGCCCTGCTCGGCCTCGTAGTCGATCGCGAGCATGGTGCCGGTCGGCGCTTCGAAATGGGTGGGCGCTTCGCGTTCCAGCCGCGCGCGCAACTCCCAGGGCAACAGCGTCATCAGCGCGTCCGACAGGTCGCCCGCCGAAACGTCCTTCAGCGCCGTCTTGTCGTACAGCGCCGGCACCAGCCACGCCTCGCGCTGCTCAGCGAGTGCGTCATCGGACAAATCAGGCCACGATTCCCCTTCAGCCTTGCGCAAGAACATCACGCGGTCGCGCCATTGCTTTGCCGGCTTCGACCAGGGCAGCCGGTCGAGGCCGACGGCGACCAGCCCGTCGGCCAGCACGCGCGCGGTTTCCGCCGACGGCTTCAGCGCCATCGGCGTTTCCGACAGCGTGATCGCATGCAGGGTTTTCCTGCGCCGCGCCCGCAACGCCATCGCGCCGCGATCGAACGAAATCTCGTCCGCGCTCTCGATCTGGTCGGCGAAGTGCCGCTCGATGTCGGATTGCAGGATCGGCGCCGCCAGCAGGATGCGGCCGTTGGCGGCGGTGCCGGTGAGTTCGGCGACCGCGATATAGGGCGTGCGCGCCAGCGCGGAGGTCTGGTCGACTGCGGCACCACGGCCATTGGCGAGGACGAAACTGCCATTGCCGCGGTTGCGCGCGACGCGGTCGGGAAAGGCCAGCGCGAGCATCACGCCGGTCGAGGGCGAGGTGTCCTCGGCGGGCGCGCCCTCGGTGGCCGCGACCTGCGACGCCCAGCGTTGCGCCAGGCTGCGCGCGCTGCTCGACCGCTGCGAGCGGTCGCGGCGGAACTGAGCTAATCTTGCGTCGAGATCGACGCTGTCGCCGCCGAGGCCGCGTTCGGTCAGCACCGCCGCGATGTCGGCGGCTTGCTCGCCCGCGCCGAGGCGGTGCGAATCCACGATCATCCGCGCCAGCCTTGGCGGCAGCGCCAGTTCACGCAGGCTCTTGCCTTCGGCGGTGATGCGGCCGTCGGAATCGAGCGCGCCGAGTTCGCCGAGCAGGCTCTTCGCCTCCTTCAGCGCCGGCGCCGGCGGCGGATCGAGAAACGCCAGCGTGGCGGGGTCGCTGACGCCCCATTGCGCGAGGTCGAGCACCAGCGAGGACAGATCGGCGGAAAGGATTTCGGGCTGGGTATAGGCTGCGAGCGACGCGGTCTGCGGCTCGTCCCACAGCCGGTAGCAGACGCCGGGCTCGGTGCGGCCGGCGCGGCCGCGCCGCTGGTCGACCGCGGCGCGCGAGGCGCGCACGGTCTCTAACCGCGTCAGGCCGATGTCCGGCTCGTAGCGCGGCACCCGCGCCACGCCGGAATCGACGACGATGCGGACGCCTTCGATGGTCAGCGAGGTCTCCGCGATCGAGGTCGCCAGCACCACCTTGCGATGGCCCTTCGGCGCCGGCGCAATGGCCCGATCCTGCACGGCGGCGTCGAGCGCGCCGAATAACGGCACGATCTCGATTCCCGCGTCGTGGATCCGCTCGCCGAGAAAATTCTGGGTGCGGCGGATTTCCGCGGCCCCGGGAAGAAACGCCAGCACCGAGCCCGGATCGGCGCGCAGCGCCATCGCGATCGCATCGGCCATCTGCCGCTCCAGCGGCGCGTCGGCCTTGCGGCCGAGATAGCGGGTTTCCACCGGAAAGGCGCGGCCCTCGCTGGAGATGACCGGCGCATCGCCGAGCAATTTTGCCACGCGCGCGCCGTCAAGCGTCGCCGACATCACGAGAATGCGCAGATCCTCGCGCAAACCGACCTGCGCGTCGCGCGCCAGCGCCAGACCGAGATCGGCATCGAGCGAGCGCTCGTGGAATTCGTCGAACAGCACCGCGGCGACGCCGGACAATTCCGGATCGTCGAGAATCTGCCGCGAGAAAATGCCCTCGGTGACGACCTCGATCCTGGTGGCGCGCGAGACTTTGGAGCCGAACCGGACGCGGTAGCCGACGGTTTCGCCTGATCGTTCGCCCAGCGTCTTCGCCATGCGCTCGGCGCTGGCGCGGGCCGCGATCCGGCGCGGCTCCAGCATGATGATCTTCCCGGCCCCCAGCCATGGCGCGTCGAGCAGCGCCAGCGGAACCCGCGTGGTCTTGCCGGCGCCGGGCGGCGCCACCAGCACCGCGGCATTGTTGTCCGCGAGCGTGCGGGACAGCTCGTCGAGAACGGCGTCGATCGGGAGCGGGGTGTCGAAGGGACGGAGCAATGAAACCCTTATCGCGCTGGCGGATATTCTTCCTTCCCTTCTCCCCTTGTGGCAGAAGGTGGCAGCCGGAGGCTGCCGGATGAGGGGTCTCTATCCGCGGAGACAGACCCCTTGTATCTGCACTTTGACCAAAATGTGCGATTTAAGCGACTGAGCGCTTTGGCCGGTGGCCACCGGCCAAAGCGCGCGGCGATGTCGCCCGAACCCCCTCCGGCACCAACCGTGGG
>JAUXWH010000116.1 GCA_030681365.1 Bradyrhizobium sp. | reverse complement strand
GCGCCGCGGCCTGCTGCAGGTTGCGCAGCCCCGGCGTGTTCGGCGACGAGACGTTGACGGTGAAATAGCTCGCCACCGGGGCGAAGGTCTCGATCAGCCTGACGTAATCGGCGACGCGATCGACGGAATCCTTGTTGGCGCCGACATTGACCCCGACGATGCCGCCATGATTGGCGCGCGCCGCGAGCCGGCGCAGCACCGCGTCGGCGCCGTCATTGTTGAAGCCCATGCGGTTGATGACGGCTTCGTCGCGCTCCAGCCGGAACAGCCGCGGCCGCGGATTGCCGGTTTGCGGCTTCGGGGTCACCGTGCCGATCTCGACAAAGCCGAAACCGAGCCGCAGCAGCGCATCGGAGACTTCCGCGCTCTTGTCGAAACCCGCGGCCATGCCGACCGGATTGGGAAAATTCAGGCCGAACGCCCGCACCGCCAGCTTCGGATCGTCCGGCCGCAGACGGACCGGCGGCAGCAGCCGCAGGCCCTGGATCGCCAGCCGGTGGGCGTCCTCCGGATCGAACCAGCGCAGCAGCGGCAGGGAAAAGGTGTCGAAGGCGCGGATCAAGGCTCGAGCTCCGGGATATCGTGAAAGCCGTCGGACCGCGCATGCATCTCCTGGACGCCGATGACCGCGCCGAGATCAAGTTCGCCGTAGAGGTGGGGAAACAGCTCGCCGTTGCGCGACGGCTCGAAGCGCAGCGCGTCGCCCAGCGCATCGGCATCGACCGCGATCAGGAACAGGCCGGTCTGGCCCGCGAAATGCTTCCTCGCGGTCTCCGCCACCTGCGCAGCCAGCGAGAAATGAATGAAGCCGTCGCGCGTATCGTCGGCGCTGCCCCGGTACACGCCCTGCCGCTCGGCCTCGCGCCAGGCCGAGGCGGGACAAATCTTGTAGATCCTGCGCACCGGCCGAACGTCCTGCCTGTTGCTTGAGTTTATTATGGTTTTCCCGGAATTTTCCGGATCGCGCGCCGACCGTATCGGCGCACCCTGCGCACTTCAAGGGGCCGCTTTCGCTGGCCTGTTCGGACCCTTTCGGCCCCTCCCGGATCCCCTCCGGTCCCTTGCGCCAGCGCCGGAAAGGGGTTTACTAAGGCAATAATTCCTAAGCTCACGAACCGCGCCATGGCCAGAGTTCCGAGAGCGCCGCGCATGCTCACCCACGACCAGATCTGGACCGCGCTGGACCGGCTGGCCGAACGCGCCGGGATCACCGCCTCGGCGCTGGCCAGACGCGCCGGGCTCGATCCCACCACCTTCAACAAGTCCAAGCGCATCACCACCGACGGTCGCGAACGCTGGCCCTCCACCGAATCGGTGGCGAAGTCGCTGGCCGCCACCAACACCTCGATCGACACCTTCGTGCAGCTGATCGGCGATGCCCCGCGGACCGTGCAGTCGGTGCCGCTGCTCGGCCTCGGCCAGGCGGGCGCCGGCGACCATTTCGACGATGGCGGGCACCCCACCGGCAAGGGCTGGGACGAGGTGGGCCTGCCCGCCGTCAGCGACGAACACGCCTATGCGCTGGAGATCTCGGGCGACGCGATGAAGCCTGCCTATCGCGACGGCGACGTCATCATGGTGTCGCCGGGTACGGCGATCCGCCGCGGCGACCGCGTGGTGGTGAAAACCGCCGATGGCGAGGTGCTGGTCAAGGAGCTGAAACGCCGGACCGCGAAAACGCTGGAGCTGGCATCGCTCAACCCCGCCCATGCCGACCGCACGCTGGCATCAGACGACGTCGAATGGATCGCAAGGATCGTGTGGGTGAGCCAGTAACTCTTCTCCCTTCTCCCCTTGTGGGAGAAGGTGGCGCGAAGCGCCGGATGAGGGTCTCTCTCCGCGAGCAACCTGCCTGTTGAACCAACCCCTCACCCCGTCCGCGATGCTTCGCATCGCGTCCACCCAAGAGCGAGCTTCGCTCGTCTCGGCTCCCACAAGGGGAGAGGGGAAGAAGCGCCAGCGCTCTCGTTCGTTGAAAGCCTACTCGGCGTAATCCGGCTCCTTGCGGTCGAGCATGCGCTTCAGGGCGTCGAAGTGGCGCTGCGCCGCGCTTGGGCCGTTGACCGGGCTGCTGCCGGCGTAGTCGCGCTTGGTTTTCTCCACCACGGGTTCAGGCAGCTGCTTCAGCTTCTGCCCGGTCCACATCGCGTAGATCTGCACCTGCGCGGCGCGCTCGACGTAATAGAGCATGTCGTAGGCGTCGGCGACGGTCGCGCCGACCGTGGAGATGCCGTGATTGGCCATGAACAGCACTTTCTTGTCGCCTATCACGCCTGCGAGCCGGGCGCCTTCGGCCGGATCGAGCGCCGGGCCGGTGTATTCGTCGTCATAGGCGATCTCGCCCATCAATCCGACCTCGGTCTGGCCGATCTCCTTGATGCGCGGATCCTCCAGGCGCGTCAGCGCGCTGGCATAGGGCATGTGGGTGTGAAATACCGCCTTGGCCTGCGGCAGCGCCTTGTGGATCGGCGCGTGGATGCAGTAGCAGGAGCGCTCGACGTCGCCCTCGCCGCGCTTGACCTCGCCGTCGTCGATGCCGACTTCCATGAAGGACGACGCCGTCACCTCCGACCAGTGCGTTCCGAACGGAATCTGGTAGTAGCGGTCGCTGCGGCCGGGCACCGTGAGGGTCAGATGATTGAAGATGCCCTCGCTGAAACCCTGGTTGAAGGCGAGCCGGTGCGCGGCGGCGAGATCGACCCGCGCCTGCCATTCCTCGGTGCTGTAATTATCGAGCGCCTTTGGCGAAACCCTGAACTGCATGCGTGTGCTCCCTGCTGAATGCATTTGTTGCCCGCCCCTCGGCGGAGGCTTGCGGCGTGTCGGTTGCAGACAGTATAGCGCAATTTGGGCGGGAGCCCGGCTGAAATTGGCGTGGGTCAGCTATCCCGAATTGTCGCAGCGCGGGATGCGATGCACTGCGAATGGCTCCTTCTTTCTTCCCCTCTCCCCCTTGTGGGAGAGGGTGGCGCCTCACGAAGTGAGGCGACGGCTGAGGGATCTGTCTCCGCGGATAGAAACCCCTCATCCAGCGCGGAGGTTGTCCGCGCCACCTTCTCCCACAAGGGGAGAAGGAAGAAGGGCTAAGCCGACCTTGCCAGCGCGCCGTCGATCATCGCGACCGCGTTGGTCAGCCCGTACACCGCGACGAACGAGCCGAAGCGCGGGCCTTTTTCCTGGCCGAGCAGCACCTGGTAGAGCATGTTGAACCAGTCGAGCGAGACGCCGGGCCGGCCGTCCTTGCCTTTCTTCACGGGATCGAGGAACGGCTCGCGGCGGCCGATCTCGTAGACCACATTCTGGATGTCTTCCGCCGTGGACGTTGCCTGCATGTTCGACAAGGCATCGCGCAGATCCTGCAAGGCAACGCGTTCGCTATCGGTCGGCTCGCGGAATTTCTTGGTCGGCGCGACGAAGTCGCGATAGTAATTGATGGCGTAGCCGACCATCGCATCCAGCTTCGGATGGCTCTGCGGCGTCACGCCGGGGCGATAGCGGCCGATGAACCCCCACAGCGTCTCGGCATTCTCCGCGTTCGACGACGACACCAGCGTCAGCAACAGCTGGAACGTGACCGGCATGTCGGAGGCCGGCGGATGCCCGGCATGGATATGCCAGACCGGATTTTGCAGCTGCTGCTTCGCGTCCTGCCGCGAAAAGCCGTCGAGGAACTGCTGGTAGTCGTCGACGTTGCGCGGGATGACGTCGAAATACAGCCGCTTGGCCGACTTCGGCTCGCGGTACATGAACAGCGACAGCGATTCCGGCGAGGCATAGCGCAGCCATTCGTCGATGGTGAGGCCGTTGCCCTTCGACTTCGAGATCTTCTGGCCCTTGTCGTCGAGGAACAGTTCGTAGTTGAACCCTTCCGGCGGCAGGCCGCCCAGCGCGGCGCAGATCTTGCCCGACAGTTTTACGGAGTCGATCAGGTCCTTGCCGGCCATTTCATAGTCGACGCCGAGCGCGAACCAGCGCATCGCCCAGTCCGGCTTCCACTGCAGCTTGCAATGACCGCCGGTGACCGGAAGCGTGACACGCTCCTTTGTTTCGGGATCGTCGTAGGAGACCGTGCCGGCCTTCACGTCGTGCTCCGATATCGGCACATACAGCACCATGCCGGTGCGCGGGCAGATCGGCAGGAATGGCGAATAGGTCGCGGCGCGCTCTTCGCGCAGGCTCGGCAGCATGACCGCCATGACCGCGTCGAACCGTTCCAGCATGCGCAACAGAGCCGCGTCGAATTTGCCCGACTTGTAATAATCGGTCGAGCTGGCGAACTCGTAGTCGAACTTGAAGGTATCGAGAAACGCCCGCAGCCGCGCGTTGTTATGCGCGCCGAAACTCGGATGGGTGCCGAACGGATCGGGCACCGTCGTCAGCGGCTTGCCCAGATGCTTCTCCAGCATCTCCTTGTTCGGCACGTTGTCCGGCACCTTGCGCAGGCCGTCCATGTCGTCGGAGAACGCCAGCAGCCGGGTCTTGATCCTGTCCTCGGTCAGCACGCGAAAGGCGTGGCGCACCATGGTGGTGCGCGCGACCTCGCCGAAGGTGCCAATATGCGGCAGGCCCGATGGCCCGTAACCGGTCGAGAACAGCACCTCGTCCTTTGGCTTCTTCTTCAGCCGCGCGACGATCGCTTTCGCCTGCTCGAACGGCCAGGCGTTGGATTGTTCGGCGAGCGCGCGCAGGTCGCCCGGGTTTGCGGCAAGATCGATCGTGGACATCAGAAAAGGCCTTCTCCGGAACAGGGCGGTACTTATAGGCCGTAGGGTGGGCAAAGCGTAGCGTGCCCACCACAACGTGTTTAAGCTATCATGGTGGGCACGGCGCAAGTGCGCCTTTGCCCACCCTACGAAGTCTCTAGAACGGGCTGACCGAGAAATAGCGCAGCCACAGATCGGTGTAGCGGCCTTTTTCCCAGACCCGGAACAGCGCCCAGTTCAGCGATTGCCGCAGCAGGTCGTTGCCCTTGCGCACGGCGATGCCGATGCCCTCGCCGAAATAACGGCTCTCGACGAACGGCCCGCCGGAGAACGCGCAGCATTCGGCGGAGTCGGTGCCGTTGATCCAGAACGCCAGCGAGATCGCGTCGCCGAAAATGAAATCGACCTCGCCGCGCCGCAAGGCCAGCCGCAGCGCGTCGTCGCTCGGATAGGGGTGCAATTCGGCGTCGGTGAACATCGCCTTCAGGTAGGCCTCGTGCGAGGAGCCGGCGACGGCGCCGACCTTCTTGCCCTCGAGATATTCCGGGCGGACTTCCGCCATCACGGCGTCGCGCCGCGACACGAACCGCGCCGGCGCGCGGTAATAGGGATCGGTGAAATCGACCCGGGCGCGCAATTGCGGCGTCACCGCCAGCGAGGCGATGATGGCGTCGCCGCGGTTGCTGGCGATCGCATCCAGCAGCGTCTCGAACCGCCGCATCTGCACCGTGCAGGTCACCTTGATCTCTTCACACAGCAACCTCGCGAGATCGACGTTGAAGCCGGCGGGATTGCCGTCGGGGCCGGTGAAATTGAATGGCGGATAGTCGGTTTCGGTCAGAAACCGGATCACCGTGAGACGGGACAGATCGGGCCGGTCCGGACGTCGGCGTGGGTCCCAGAACCCGGGCACCGCCTGCGGGGCGGCCTCCACGGCGGGTTTTGCCGGGAGTTGCGCCTGTACCGGGCCAGCGGACAGCGCCACGGCCAGCAAAATCCCCGCCACGGCCTGGATGGCGCGGACGCTTGGAAATGCTGTTCCGGCGATGAACGGGACGATCTGCGGCTGCATTGACGGCGGCTTTTCCGGATTTCGACGGCCTTATAGACCATCGGGCGCGCGACGCGAACGCCGTTTATCGCCAGCTACAAGGCGCCCCGGGACTAAAGATACCGCTTGAGGTCGGCGGCGGCTTCCTCGGGCGTCCGTTTCAGATTGAACGGGGCCACGAACTTGCCGTCGCGGTCCATCAAATAGACCAGCGCGGTGTGATCCATGGTGTAGTCGCCGTCTTTCAGCGGCACCTTCTTGGCATAGACCCGGTAGCCCGAGATCACCTTCGCCACCGCCTCGGGGCTGCCGGTCAGCCCCTTCAGGCGCGGATCGAAACTCGACAGATAATCCTTCATCGCGGCCGGCGTGTCGCGCTCCGGATCGACCGAAACGAACCAGGCGTTGACGCGGTCGGCATCCTTGCCCATCGCCCGCAGCACCTCGGACATCTCGAACAGTGCTGTCGGGCAGATGTCGGGGCAATGGGTGAACCCGAAGAAGATCACCGTCGGCCGACCCTTGAGGTTGGCATCGGTCACGGTCTGACCAGACTGGTCGGTCAATTGAAACGGCCCGCCGATGGCAGCGGGGGCCGTCACGCTGCGCAATCCGCCCGTCGCCCACAGCATCAGCACGAGGCCGACCACGAGGCTGGCGCCGAAGGCAGCGAGGATGATCAGCGGGCGAACGGCCTGCGCGCGGGTGGGCTGATCCGTCATGAAATTTCCTAACCGTCCGGGATCAGAAGCAGGCGGAGATGCCGGAGGCGATCATCTCGAAAAACACCGTGGTGCCGTAGTGGAACCAGAGCGCCAGCGCGCCGGCAAGAGCCATGGCGACGACCGCCGCACTGCCGATGACTATAGCCGAGGCGAGTTTGCGGCCCGGCAGGATCGCGGGCATTTGCTGCTGCGTGGAAACCGGCTGAGCCATGGACAACCATCTGAAAGGGCCGACGTCCGGCCGCCGTTGCCGCCGGTTCGCCTGCCTGTTCCGTTCAGATAGGGCTAGTCGGGCTGCCGGGCAAGCGCCGCGGGACGGGGCGCGATCACTTCACGCTGACCGGCGGCGCGGTCCCGGCGCGACGACGGCCGCGGCGCGGCCTGGGCATCGAGGTAGCAGGGCTTGTACAACGCCTGCAATTGCTTGCCGCGCAGGAAAATCATCCGCGATTTCAGCCCGCCGCGCTGGGCGATCCAGCGCCGTACCGGCGTCGGATACATCGAATACAGCATTTGCGTGGCTTCGGGATTGGTGATGGCGCGGCCATTGGCGCCGAAATCCCATGCGGCATGGAAGCCCAGGGTGGCGGCGGACGTCACGCAGATCTTGTCGTGGGGAACCGCGCCGAGCACGATGGTGCAGGCCGAAGCGCAGAGACCGTCGATGATCACCTGCTCGCCCGAACTGCGCAGGCCCTGATACTTGTCGACGTAAGTTCCGATCCGGCCGCCGCGGTCGTCGGCGATGCGAACCACCGCATGGCTCGCCCCCATCCCCGCCATCAGGAGAACCGCCGCGAGTAGCCCCGTCACCAGCTTCATGTCCCAGCCCCAGTCCAAACCTGTCGAACCCGAATCTGCTGCCTTGTGCGATGCAAGGCGTTTCGCCAGCGTGTTGCCGGATCGTGGTTTTGTCCAGACGGTGGAGACCCCTCCAAACAAATTCAAATTGAGTGTTGCAGGCACGCTGCACCCTGGCCGCGAAAGGTCCCGAACTGGAACAAGTTAACGAATCCCCTCGCGTGCCCTGACGCCCTCCGGCTACCGCAGGCGGCCGTTTGCCGTTGACCGCGGTAAAGGGTGCGGGCTTCAATCGCGAAAAGACGGGGGGATGACGCGATGGCACAGGATGCGGACGTAATCGTGGTCGGCGGCGGCCTTGCGGGCCTCGTCGCGGCGACCGAAATCGCCGACGCCGGCAAGCGCGTCATCGTGGTCGACCAGGAAGGCGAACAGAGCCTCGGCGGCCAGGCCTTCTGGTCGTTCGGCGGCTTGTTCCTGGTCGACAGTCCGGAACAGCGCCGGCTCGGCATCAAGGACAGTTTCGACCTCGCGCTGCAGGACTGGATGGGATCGGCGGGCTTCGACCGCGACGACGACCACTGGCCGCGGCGCTGGGCCGAAGCCTATGTGGCGTTCGCCGCCGGCGAAAAGCGCGACTGGCTCCGCGCGATGGGCCACCGGATCTTCCCGGTGGTCGGTTGGGCCGAGCGCGGCGGCTATGACGCGATGAGCCACGGCAATTCGGTGCCGAGGTTCCATGTCACCTGGGGCACCGGCCCCGGCATCGTCGAACCGTTCGAGCGGCGCGCGCAACTGGCGCAGGGGAGCGGCTACCTGACCTTCAAATTTCGCCACCGCGTCGACGCGCTCTCGCTCACCAACGGTACCGTCGACGGCGTCAGCGGCACGATTCTCGCGCCCGACAATGTCGAGCGCGGCAAGAGTTCCTCGCGAACAATTATCGGCGACTTCAGCCTGCGCGCGCAGGCCGTCATCATCGCCTCCGGCGGCATCGGCGGCAATCACGATCTGGTGCGGCAGAACTGGCCGAAGCGGCTCGGCGAGCCGCCGAAGAACCTGATCTCCGGCGTGCCCGAACATGTCGACGGCAGGATGATCGGCATCACCGAGAAAGCCGGCGCGCGGCTGATCAACCGCGACCGCATGTGGCACTATGTCGAAGGCATCCGGAACTGGGCGCCGATCTGGCCGCGCCACGGCATCCGCATCCTGCCCGGCCCATCGTCGATGTGGTTCGACGCGACGGGCAAACGCCTGCCCGCGCCGCTGTTCCCGGGCTCCGACACGCTCGGCCAGCTGCATTACATCATGGGCACCGGCTACGACTATTCCTGGTTCGTGCTGACGCAGAGCATCATCAAGAAGGAGTTTGCGCTTTCCGGCTCCGAACAGAACCCCGACCTCACCGGCAAGAGCTGGCTGGCGACCGCGCGGCGCGCCACCAACAAGGGGGCGCCGGCGCCGGTCGAAGCCTTCAAGCGCCAGGGCGCCGACTTCATCGTGCGCGACAACCTCGGCGATCTGGTCGAGGCCATGAACGCGCTCTCGGGCGACAACCTCCTGAAGCTGGACTACCTCAAGGCCCAGATCGAGGCGCGCGACCGCGAGATCGCCAATCCCTACGTCAAGGACGCGCAGGTGATGAATATCCATAACGCGCGAAAATATATCGGCGACCGCCTGATCCGCACCGCCACGCCGCACCGGATTCTCGATCCCGCGCAGGGCCCGCTGATCGCCGTGAAACTCAACATCCTGACCCGCAAGACGCTGGGCGGCTTTGAAACCGACCTCGACTCCCGCGTATTCGGCAGCGAGGGCGCGATCATGCCCGGACTTTATGCCGCCGGCGAAGCCGCCGGTTTCGGCGGCGGCGGCATGCACGGCTATCGCTCGCTGGAGGGGACGTTCCTCGGCGGCTGCTTGTTTTCCGGGCGGAATGCGGGACGGGCGGCGGCGAAGGCTGTGGGGTAGGTACTGACAAACGGCGCGCCGCACGTCCAATCCCCGAACCGTCATGGCCGGGCTCGACCCGGCCATCTACGTCTTTACCGCTCGAACAAAACCGAGGACGTGGATGCCCGGGTCAAGCCCGGGCATGACGAGCTTTTGCCAAGCACGCCCTCGCGCGCTAAGTAGTCGGCCCCACCTTCAGGAGAACCCCATGACCATCCAGCGTTTCGATACCGGCCCGCGCATGAGCCAGGTCGTCGTCCACGGCGACACCGTCTATCTCGCCGGCGTCGTCGCCAGCAACGCGGCCGGCGAGAGCGTCACCAAACAGACGCAGGACGTGCTCGCGACCATCGACAGCCATCTCAAGAAGGCCGGAAGCGACAAGTCGAAGCTGCTGTCGGCGACGATCTACATCACCGACATGAGCACCTTCGCCGAGATGAACGCGGTGTGGGACGGCTGGGTGTCGGCGGGCAACACCCCGGCGCGCGCCACCGTCGAGGCCAAGCTGGCCTCGCCGAAATACAACGTCGAGATCATGGTGATCGCAGCCAGGTAACGCTGCGCGGACGTCCGCCCCATCGCGCCACAATATCGGCGCGGTGGGGCTTTTTTTTCGACGGCGCAGATCGAAACCCATGACCTCCGAGGTAATCGATCGAGCCCCGCGAACCTTCGATAAAGGGTCAGCCGATCCGTCCGGCACTACCGAAGGAGAGCAACCATGACCGACCACAAGACCATTGCCATCAGCTATATCGATCTGTGGAACGAGCGCACGCCGAGCCGCCGGCGCGAGATGCTGGCGACCAACTGGACCAGCGACGCCCGATATGTCGACCCGCTGATGTCAGGCGACGGCCATGACGGGGTCGACGCGCTGATCTCGGGCGTGCAGCAGAAATTTCCGGATTTCAAATTCAAACTGATCGGCGAGCCCAACGGGTTCGGTGATCACGTCCGTTTCTCCTGGGGGCTTGGCCCCGACGGCGTCGACAGCCCGATCAAGGGCACGGATTTCGCCGTGCTGAAGGATGGACGCATCCGGAGCATCACCGGATTTCTCGATCAGGTGCCGCCGGGCGCTTGACCGGGAAGCGCGATTGTCCCGGCCGACCGGGGCAATCGTCCACGCAACGCCTGCGCAAGCCCGACGGCGACGCAGGCCTGCCAGACCGGAAAGAGCACCGAAGTCGAGTCCAGACCGAGCGCATTGTCGAGCGCCAGCAACGCGCCGGTGACGGTGCCGACGAGCAGCATCGGCAGCCACGCCCCGAGATGGCGCGGACCGGCTGGCAGCAAAGCCACCACAAGCGCCATGATGCCGGCGCCGATAAAACCGCCGGTCAGCCCGGCCAGCACGCCTCTCAACGTCTTGCCGGCATCGACGGCCTGCCTGTCGACGAAGACCGCGGCATTCACCGCGCAGACGAAGGCGATCATGGTGACGACGGCGGCGATGAACGCCGCCCACCATGGATTGGCGGAATGCCGCCACACCAGAATGAACACCAGCACGGCGAACGGAACCCCCACCAGCGCGATCCTGACATCGCCGGGCAATCCGCTCAGCCTGTCGATCACGGGCAGGAGCAGCGACGTCAGGATGCCGGTCACGATGCCGGCAGCGGCGACCTTCAGGAGGGCATGGCGAGATACGTCGGTGGAAGGGATCGCGTCGGTCAACGTTCACCTCCCTGTGGCGGCGCCCCATGCTCTAGGACGGCGACGGCGGCACATGAAATCGAAGCGCCACGCGGGACCTGCCCCACAAATTAAAGCCGCGCCAGCCCGAGGGCTGACGCGGCGATGGCCGTTCTGTTGCCAGGTGGACCAACCCCGAACAGGTTACGCCGCGAGGCGCACTTCGTTCAATGCAACGTTATCGTTTGCATTTAGGTTTTTGACCCGATAACGGCGGTATCATGCCGAGCACAATT
>JAUXWH010000106.1 GCA_030681365.1 Bradyrhizobium sp. | reverse complement strand
GCCCGTCTACCCATTCTGTACATGGGGTTGATTTCGACATTTTTTGTTGAGGCGGCCCCCGGCATACGCTGCGCCACGTCCCGCCCGCGATCCCCAGCCTACAACGGCTGCTGCCGCCTCCGAGGCGCCTCGGTCGGCTCGGCCTCCGCCTCCGCCACTTCATCCTCCCCGCGCCAGCGCAAGATCTCCACTGCCAGGATCGGATGGTTGAATCCCTTCAGCGTCAGGTCCTCCAGCTGCCTTCCCTCGACGAAGGGCTCGACCATGCCGAACACGCGCTGGCTGACCACGATCTGGCCGGCCTTGGCTTCGTCGCACAGCCGGGAGGCCAGGTTGGTGACGCTGCCGATCGCGGCGTATTCCAGCCGCTGCTCGTAGCCGATCTGGCCGAGCGTGGCATAGCCCAGCGCGACGCCGACGCCGAAACCAAGACTATGCCCGCGGTTGCGCCATTTCTGGGTCAGCACGCCGATGGTGTCGCGCATCTCCACCGCCATCTTCACCGCGCGCTGCACATGGTCGTCGAACGGGATCGGCGCGTTGAACAGGATCATCACGCCGTCGCCGGCATAGCGGTCGAGCGTGCCTTCGTAGCGGAAGATCAGTTCGCCCAGGGCGGCGTGATATTCGCGCAGCACGTTCATCGCCTCTTCCGGCTCGGTGGTCTCGGTGAAGGCGGTGAAGCCTCTGAGGTCGCAGAACACCACGGTGACCTCGCGGCGGTGGCTGTCGAGCAGCGAATCGTGGCCGTCGGAGGAGGCGATCAGCTGCGCCACCTGCGGCGGCAGGAAACGCTCCAGCCTGCGGATGCGCTCGATCTCGCCGAGTTGCTTCTCGACCCGCTCCTCCAGCGACCTGTTCCAGTTCTTCAGCTCGTCGGTCTGCTCCTGCAGTTTGGCGGCTTGCTGCTGCACGGTGGCGTGCGCGGTGGCGAGTTCGCGGCCCTTCGCGTCCACCTCGGTAAACAGCCGCGCGTTGCGCATCGCCAGCACCGATTGATGCGCGAAGGTCTTCATCAGCCCGATCAGGTCGGGCGAGAACGCGCCGGCCATTTTGCGCAACACCACCAGCGAGCCCAGAACGCCCTTCTGGTCCACCAGCGGCACCACCAGCACCGAATGGAATCCGGCCTCCAGCACGACATCGCGCAGCCGGTTTTCGGCGGCGTCGGCCAGGTCGGGAATCGCGATCGGCTCGCCGGTCGCCGCGGCCTCGCCGAGCACGCTGCCGGCTTCGTCGATCACCAGATGCCTGTCGCCCGCCGCCTTGTCGATGCCGATCGCCTCGGTGAGGTGAAACTGATGTTTGGCCGCGTCGTGGCCGTAGATCAGCACCGCGTCGGCATGGGTGATCTCCAGCGCGCGCGCCGCCACCGTCGGCAGCACCGCGTTGAGGTCGAGCGAGGAGGCGACCGCGCGGCCGACTTCCTCCAGCACCTTGAGCTCGTTGATCGAGCGCGCCAGATCCCGGGTGCGCGCCTCGACCTTGGATTCGAGGCCGGCATAGGTTTCCTGCAACTGGCCCGCCATGCTGTTGAACTGGTCGGACAATTCCTCCAGTTCGTCCTTGGTGCGCACCTCGATGCGGTGGCTGAAATCGCCGGCACCGATCCGCCTTGCACCCGCGCGCAGCGCGGTGATCGGGATCAGCATCCGCCGCGCCAACACGGTGCCGGCGAGGATAGCGACCACGAGGCCGAGGCCGATCAACAGCGCGATCCGCACCAGTTGGTCGCGGATCGGCGCCAGCGCTTGCGCGGTCGGCTGCTCGTACAGCACATGCCAGCCGAGCTTCGGTACCGGGCTCGATGCCGTCAGCACCTTTTCGCCGTTGTAGCCGGTGCCCGAGGTCGGCGCCGCGCCGTCCGGCTTCAGGAGGGCCGCGACCTGCGGCAGGCCGGCGAGCTCCTTACCGACCTCCGGGCCTTTCGCGCCCGCCAGCACCTGGCCGCGCGCATCGACCAGATAGGCGTAGCCGACCTTGCCGATCTGGGCCTCGCCGAGGAAATCGTTGAGAAAGCGCAGATCGATCTCGGCCAGCGTGACCCCGGCATTGACGCCGGAATGCGACACCGCGATCGACATGAAGGGGCGGGAGCCGATGAAATACACCGGCGCGAAGGTGACGCCCTTGTCGTTGGTCTCGGTGAAGCGGACGTCGCGGGCGAAGTCGGCGTCGCCGTCGGTCACCACCTGGGTGCGCGACATCCGCAGCAATTCGCGGCCGCTGCCGCTGATGAAGGTGAGTTGGCTCACCGCCGCCAGCTGGTTGAGCAGCTGCGCATAGTCCGCGCGGCGATGCTGCAGGGTGCGGTCGAGATTCGCCGCCGTCGCGCTGGCGCGCGTCACCCAGCTGATCTGCCGCTCCAGCTCATAGATCGACTGTTCGACCCGCCGCGCGGTGGCCTCCGCCTTATCGCCCATGGCCTCGACCAGCGCGACCCTTGTACCGCGATAGCTGATCCAGGTCTCCATCGCGCCGTTGACCGCCAGCACGAACACGACAAGCCCGACCAGCGACACCACGTATTTGGCGAACAGCCCTTCGCGCAGAAACCAGGTTTTGTCCTTGACCGCGCTCATCCAGACCCTCGTGCGCCACCCCCCAGCGAGGTTCGCGCTCAGCCGGCCCTGTCTAGCACAATTTGGCAGGGCCCGGACCGGCCCCCGCCGGCATGGTTATCTCTTACCCTCCCCTGAAGGGGGAGGGTCGACGCGAACCCGGCGATGCGAAGCATCGTCCGGAGAGCGGCGGGGTGGGGTGAAGGTCTCTCGTCTTGAACAGTGCGCGAGTTGATAGACCGTCACCCCACCCCGTCTCGCATCTTGCGATGCGAGCCGACCTAAGAGCGAGCTTCGCTCGTCTCGACCCCTCCAGGGGAGGGTGAGCAAGGGGTGCCGTCGCCGAGGCCTTACCGGTTGAACAACTGCCGCAGCACGTCGTTCATCGCCGGGCTGTCCTGGCTGCCTTCCGGCACGGCTTCGCCCGGCGACGTCGGCGCCGGCGGTATCGACGGCACCGGGGAGGCCGGCGCGGCGAGGCTTCGGCTCGGCCGCTGCGCCGACGGCTGGCTCGATCCCTGTTGGCCCAATCCGCCTTGTCCCAATCCGCCTTGGCCCAGCCCCTGCTGGATCAGATTGCCCAGGGTCTCGCCGAGCTTGCCGCCGAGCATGTCGTTCAATCCGCCGCCGGGCGCGGCTCCGCCACCGGCCGCACCGCTGCCGGCTTGTCCGCTGCCCAGCCCGCCCAGTAATGCGTCCAGTCCGCCGCCGTCCTTGCCGAACAGGCCCTGGCCCATCTCCCTCAGCTTCGCATAGGCCGCGTCGGGATTATCCAGCACGCCCGCCATATCGGGATAGATCCGCGGCTCGGCCCACGGCCCGTCGATCATCACGGGAATGCCGAGCCCGACCGGATCGGCGGCGCGGCCCTGGCCTTCGGTGGTCAGGACCAGCTTGGGTTCGACCCGGAACGCGATCTGCTTGGTGCCGAGGTCGATGGTGCCGATGCCGGTCATCTTCACCAGCGGGCCGACCAGATTGAGATCGGTGGTGGCGGCCTGGCCCCTGTCGATCTTGAACGAGGCCGAGAGCTGGCTGAGGTCGGTGACCTGGTCCGGCCCTTGCTGCCATCCCGACAGCGTGCCCGAAGTCAGCGCGCGGATCATCTTGGCGACGTTGAGCCCGCGAATGGCGCCGTCCTGGAAAACGGTGAACACCGTGCCGTTGAGGTTGGACATGATGGCGCGCGCGCTGGCGCCGGTGGAGCGCACCGCGATCTTCGCCTGCATCTTGCCGTCGAGCTTGTCGAAATCGGCGACGCTGCTCAAAAGCGGCAGCGCGCGGACGCCGGCGAGATCGCTGCGCAGCGCGAAGCTCGGCTCGGCCGCCGACGCATCGGCGGTGACCTCGCCGCTGGCCTGGCCGCCATAGGCGCCGAGATTGGAAAACCGCACCTTGAGCACGCCGCTGCCGAGCGTGGCGTCGATCGCGGCCGGTGCGAATTGCGCGCCGCCGACCGCAAGCTCGGCGGCGGAGACGCGCAGCTGGGCGTCGAGATAGTTCAAGCCGCTGACGTCGAAGGTCGCATTGCTCCAGGGCTGCGCGCCCGAGGTCCCGTGCGGCGTGGCGCCGCCGAGGTCGAGCCGCTGGAAATCGAGATCGAGTTTGAGCAGCGGCTTGCTGGCGAGATCGACCGAGGCCCAGCCGTTGAACGCGGCGTCGCCCAGCATGCCCGACAGTCCGTTGATCATCACGGTCGAACCGTTGAGCCGGACGCCGGCCTTGGCCGATATCGGCTCCTGCAGCTGGCCCGGCGCCTCGAGCACGATCTCGATCGGAATATTCTGCCGCTCCAGCGGCGGCGCCGGCACCGTCGCGTTGATGTCGAATTTGAGCGGATGATCGCTGGCTTTGGCGGTGCCGGTGATCCTGACCTTGCGGTCGGCGTCGATGGTGGCTTCGGCGTTGATGGCCTCGAGGCGATTTTCCACGCGGTCGCGCAGGTTGGAAAAAATCACCGTGCCGTCGGTCACCGTGATGCGGTCGATCGCGGCGTTGTCGGCGCCACCGGGAGCCGGCGCCGGCCTGGCCGATGAGATCAATTGTCCCGAGCGTTCGCGCAGCAGCGGCACGTGCAGCACGGGCTTGCTGATGACGAGTTCGCTGACCTGCGGGCGGCCCGCCCACAGGCTCGCCAGCGTCACGTCGGCCTGCACGCTGCCGACGGTGACGCGGCTGGCGCCGTCGCGGTCTTTCGGATCCTGCAGGGTGACGTCGTTCAGCGTCACGTTGAGCGACGGCCAGATTCCGATCTTGCTGGCGCCCGCGATGGTCATCCGGTAGCCGGTTTCTTGCTCGACCCGCGCCTGGATCTCCGAAGTCAGGAAACCCGAGGGGACGCCGATCACCAGCAGCAAGCCGGCCACCACGATGACGGCGGCGATGGCGGCTCCGGCGATTTTCAATATTCTCATGTCGTGATCCCAGACCGGCCGGCCGCACTCGAATTCAGCCCGGCCGTATCGGCACGGACGCTTGCGCTCGCAAGCTTATCCCGGAACGGGAAAACGCTCAAAGTGAGCCAAAAATAATCCGGAAGTGCTGCAAAGTTATGTGACTTATGACACACTTCGGAGCGGGCAAACTTTGCTAACGCCCATCCTGACGATCTCGAATCCTCGCTGGAAGGCATTGCAATGAGTAAAGCGGCCGAATTTGCGGTCATTCTGAAGATGAACCCGATGTTCTCTGATTTGGGGGCCGACGAATTGCAGCGGATCTCCAGCCTCTGCCACACCCAGCATCTCGGGGTGGGCGAGATGCTGTTTCAGAAGGGCGATCCCGGCGACGCCCTGTTCGGGGTCCGCCGCGGCCAGATCCGGATCGAGACCGGGGCCTCGGACGGCAGCCGCCTGACCCTGAATTTCCTCGGCCCCGGCGATCTGTTCGGCGAGGTCGCGGTGCTCGACGGCCAGAGCCGCACCGCGGACGCCACCGCCGGCGAGCCGACCGAATTGTTCGTGCTGCGGCGCGAGGATTTTCTGGCCCATCTCGAGCGCGAGCCCCGCGTCGCGGTCAAGCTGATCATGCTGCTGTGCCAGCGCATCCGCTGGATGAGCGAGCGGATGGAG
>JAUXWH010000095.1 GCA_030681365.1 Bradyrhizobium sp. | reverse complement strand
CTTCCGGTTTGACCCTGCCGGTCGATTCAAGGCATAAGACCGGCACCGGAGAGGTGGCCGAGTGGCTGAAGGCAGCGCTTTGCTAAAGCGCCATACGGCGAAAGTTGTATCAAGGGTTCGAATCCCTTCCTCTCCGCCACTCCCGAAACCGATGCTGACGGTTGTCGGTGATTTCCGGCCCGGTCAGAGGCGCCTGCTATCACTTGTATCTTGTACCAAGACTCCCTCCGATCCCTGACACATATATCTTATAAGTAGGGTGGTGTCTCGCCACGGCTCGGCGCAGGTCGCCAGGCCGTTGCGGATTCGTCCGCGCCCGGATCATGATGCCCGTTCAACCCAATCGCTGCGTATGCCCGGGTTCCCCATCGTTTCAGCTTGTCTGCGCCAAGCGAACGGTCGGGCGAACTCGTTGAGATTCGATCCATGGGGACACGCAGCCGCGCCGCATCGGTGAACTCCGGGCCAGAATCGCAAAAGGCATTTCGATCCCGGAAAATATGGGTTTCTGCTATCTCGCAGCGGCGCGGGGCAAACCATATGTTCGGTTACGTACGCAAAACCGACAATTGCGCGACAATGCTTCGCGTCTCGAACCGGGTTTGCTCGATGCTTACGCGGCGATTCCTTCAGTGAGATGACAGAATTCCATGGTCGGCGGCGTCGCGGATCGCCTTCGGGCTGAATCGGGCGCTCGGAGCGCTCGATTCGGCCGGAGTCGGGTTCGGAGGGAGGGGGCGGCGGCGGCGGGGCTGCTTTCGCAGTGGTCAGCGGGGGAAATGGAACTAATCTAAAATGGTGTTGCAAAACAAAGACTTGCAGCGAAAGTTCGATCACGGTTGCGTGTTATTTGTGCAACACCCATCCAAAAACGGCCTGTCTCGCGCCCTTCCGAAGCGTTCCTTTATTGCGTGTGCAGAACTGTTCGGTAATTGTCATGTTGCGACGGAGGGGGGCATCCCGAGGTCGTCCCGTTAGGTGGTTCGCTTAAGTCCCTCGCGTTTTGATGCGGGAGTGTCCGAAGGCGCGAAGCGACTAAGCGGGTTTTAAGGGACAAGGGAACCAACCTTAGGGTGTTTCACCCGGCGGATCCGGAACCTTCCCTACAGAGCAACTTGGAGGTTAACATGAAGATGGTTAAGAGCCTTATCCTCGGCTCAGCGGCGGGTCTCATCGCCATGAGTGGGGCTCAGGCAGCTGATCTTCCCGTCAAGGCCAAAGCGGTCGAGTACGTGAGGATCTGCTCCCTGTATGGTGCCGGTTTCTTCTACATTCCGGGCACCGACACCTGCATCAAGCTGGGTGGTTATCTGCGCGTCGACACCACGTTCAACGGCAACGTCTATGGCGGCCCGGCGTGGAGCGGCGATCTCGGTCAAGGCAATCGCTACCGCGATTACTTCGTCGGCCGCTCGCGTATGGCGCTGACGGTTGATACCCGCACCGCCACCGAATACGGCGTTGTCCGCACCTTCGGCCAGGGCGACTTCCAGTTCCAGAACTTCGGATCGTCGAACCCGGCGGTTACGGGTGCTGGCGCCAATGCGCTCCAGGGCGCCGGCGGCGGTTATGTCGCGGTTGAGCAGGTGTTCATCCAGTTCGCTGGTTTCACCTTCGGTAAGTCGCAGTCGGCTTTCGCCGCGCCGTGGCATGGTTATCCGGGCAACAACAACTCGTTCCTGATGGGCGGCCATGACACCGTCACCGGTGTCAACAACATCCAGTACACCGCTCAGTTCGGCAACGGCGTGTCCGGCACCATCGGCCTCGACGATCCGACCGTGTTCCACCGCACCTCGGTTCAGAATCTCGCCCTCGGCGTCAATGCCAACGGTAACGGCACCAACGCCTACGGCGGCACCTGGGCTCCGGATATCGTCGGTAATATTCGCGTCGATCAGGCTTGGGGTCTGTTGCAGTTGTCGGCCAGCGGGCACCTCGTGAACGCCACCTACAACACGCTGGCCGCCGGTGGCGCTCCGAACAACTTCTCTGAACTCAGCGGTCACCCGGAAAGTAAGTGGGGCTTCTCGGTTCAGGGTGCCTTGCAGATCAAGAACATCCCGACCGGTGCCGGCGATGACATCAAGATCAGCGCAGTATACTCCCAGGGCAAAACCAAGGACGTCATCTCGACCTCCGGCGGTTCGCCGAGCTTCGCCATGTTCGGCGACAGCGGCTTCGGCTACCAGAGCGTTGGCTTCGGCAACACCACCGATGGCGTTTACCTGCCCGGCGTAGGCGGTACCAATGGTATCATCCTGACCAAGGCTTGGGGTATCCGTGGTGCGTTCAACCACAACTGGGATCCCTACTGGTCGTCCAGCCTCTGGGGTGCTTATGCCCAGGTCAAGTACGACGGCGACGGTGCTGATGCGGTCAACGGCAACCTCACCACTGCCAAGGGTGCCTATTGTGCAGCCTTCGCGGCAACCCATCCGGGTCAGGTCGCAGTTGCCGGAGCAGCCGGTACCTATAGCTGCAACCCGGACTTCAACGTCGCACAGATCGGTGTTGTGACCCGCTGGACTCCCGTCAGGAACTTGACGTTCTCGGCTGAAGTCGGCGCGTTCTTCCTCGACCAGAAGATGTCGGGTAGCTCGGTGTTCACCGCGACTGCTCCGAAGCCGACCGCTCTCTACGAGTTCAAGGACCAGAGCACCGTGTTCCTGAACGTTCGCGCTCAGCGTAACTTCTGATCCCGATCGTCTGACACTTCTCTAAAGAACCCCCGGCAGGAAACTGCCGGGGGTTTTTCTTGTGTCAGGTGGCCGGCGCGCGATTGGCAAACGTCATGTTGCGGTCCGGCCACGCCTGGTGAGCGCGACAAGGACTGCTGCTGTCCTGCTGTAGCCCGGACGTGACAGCCCGGGCCGTGAAGGTGGATGAAACTCCGCCCGGATGGGTAGCGACGGTTTTGAACTCAGTCCGGCTATTCGACGCTGGCGCCGCGGTGCAGGTCAGCCTCGATCTGCAGCCGCGTCCCGCCGCCGAAGCGGGCGCGATAGACCTGCAGGTTCTCCATGATCCGCTGCACGTAATTGCGGGTCTCCGAGAACGGGATCTTTTCGACCCAGTCGACCGCGTCGACCTTGGGATCGCGCGGATCGCCGTAGCGCTCGATCCATTTCCTGACGCTGCCGCGGCCGGCATTATAGCCTGCGAAGGTCAAGATGTAGGAGCCGCGGTAATCCTGGATCAGCCCGCCGAGTTCGGCGGCGCCGAGGGTGGCGTTGTAAACCGAATCGTTCTTCAGCCGGGCGAGGTCGTAAGTCGCGCCGTGTCGCTTGCAGACATAACGCGCGGCATCCGGAGTCACCTGCATCAGCCCATAGGCCTGCGCCGGCGAGACCACCCTAGGATTGAAGCCGCTCTCCTGGCGCGCGATGGCATAGACGATGCTCCGTTCGACCTCGGGCCCGATCGACTTGAACGGCGGAATTCCAACCACCGGATAGGCATAGAACTCGAACGGCAGCCCGCGGTTGAGGGCAGCCTTGCCGAGCAACAGCATGCCGCGCGCATCGCCATTGCGCGACGCCAACTCACCCAATCCGACCAGCGCATCCGGATCGCCGTTTTCGCCGAGGTCGGCGAAAATCGGAATCGCAAGTTCACGTTCGTCCAGCTGATAGAGCAGCTGCACGGCGCGCACGATTTCCAGCCGCTCGATTCCCCGCGATTTGCCGCCGGGGGCGCCGTTCAATTCGAGCTGCGGCAGTCCGAGTTTGGCGCGCGCCAGTTGGCCGTAATAGCTGGTCGATTGCTCGGCTGCCCGGGTGTAGGCCGCACGCGCTTCCTGGGCGCGGCCGGCGGCTTCGGCGGCACGGCCCTGCCAGTAGCCGGCGCGCGCCAGCGCGGTCGGGTTGACGCTGCCGACGCCGATCCGCGCGAAATGCTGCGCGGCGGTGGCCGGGTCATTGAGAAAGCGCAGTGCGATCCAGCCCGCGGTGAATTGCTGCTCGGTCTGGTAGATGTCGCGGGCGGGGAGTGCGGCGTCACGGGCGATCAGATAGGCGCTGCGATTTTCGCCGGTGTCGAGCAATTTTCGCGACAACAGCCGCCGTTCGATCCACCATTCGTTCAGATTGTGCAGCCGGCCGGGGTCCTTCGGCGCGCTCAGCATCAGCCGCGCAGCCTCGGCGAATTTGTCCTCGCGGCGCAGCAACTGGATCTTGCTGAAGATGTAGCCGGGGTCGCCGTGCAATTCGCCGGGCACCGCGTTCAGCAGCGCCTTGGCGTTCGAGGCCTTCTTGTGGGCGGCGATGCGGGCCTTAGCCAACGCCACCTGGCCGGCGCCGAGCCGCCTGGCGGCGCGCAGTGCGGCCTCATTCTCGCTGCCGTAGAGCAGGAAATCCATTCGCGCCTTGTGATCGCCCGGCGTGATCAGCGCGCCGAACAGGTCGAGTGCCGCGTTCTCGGTATCCTCCGAGATCGAATCGTTTCGCCACGCGCTACGCACCAGACGCTCGGCATTGGTGCGGTCGCCGCGCGCGATCATCGCGCGCGCCAGCGAGAATTTGCCCTTGGCCGAGCGTGGCGATTCGTTTTCGAACCATGCCCAGATCGTGGCGTCGTCGCGGCGGTCGTCCCACAGTGCCGCCTCGATGCGCCGGCGCAGGAACACCTGCGAGGGCCAGCTGGGATTGGCCGAAAGGAACGCGCGATAACGCTCGACCGACGCGCCGTTGTCGTCGCTGCGCAGGATGATCCATTCGGCGAGTTTCTTCGCCACCGGATCCGATATCGCGGCTTGCGCCTGCGTCGCATCCGCCGGCTTTCGCTTGCGCACCAGCTCGATGACGCTTTCCAGTGCCTGGATATCGGCTTGCGAGGTCGACGACGTCGCGGCGATGGCGGCCGGCACCGACGGCTTGCGATGGGCTGCGGGCGCCAGAGCTGGCGCGGTCGGAGTCGCTGCCGCAGCGGTAGTCCTGGCGGCGGTGCCGATGGCCGGTGCGGTATCCTTGGCAGTATGCTTGGCAGCGGTAGTGGGCACCACATGGCGCGCGATCGGCCGCGGCTTCGGCAATGGAACCTTGGACTTGGCGACCGCCTCGACCGTAAAGGCCGACAAACCCAGGGCGAGTGCCAGGCTGGTCGCCAATGCCGTCGATCGCAATGCGGCTGCGCGGGCGGGGGAGGTCACGGCTTTTCCTGACGGCGAATCATTCAATCGCTGAGGCTCTAGCTCTATTTGATTGAATATGTGGACAAAATACTAAAATCACTGACGATTCCGATGTCTGCGCCCTGACCGCGGCAAAATCGCGGCTGGAGTGCGTCCCGGCGAAGTGGACCGGTTTGCGCCAGGAAGGCACGTCAAATCGGGAATATCGAGCCCTGTTTCGATCGGCATAGAAACGGAAAAGCCTCCAGAGCGGTCTTTCGCACCTCAGCCAGACCCGGTATGAATTGGCCTTACCATCAATAAACGGCCAGCAACCCGCGTTCGGAGGAAGTCCATGGCAGGCAAGACGAATTTTCGGGGTTCCTTCACCGCCTTGGTCACCCCCTTCAAGAACGGCTCGATCGATGAAGCGGCTTTCCGGGGCCTCGTGAGCTGGCAGATCGAGCAGGGTTCGCACGGTCTGGTGCCAGTCGGCACGACAGGGGAAAGTCCAACCCTCAGCCATGCCGAACATCACAGGGTCGTCGAGTTGTGTCTCGATGAAGCGAAGGGGCGCGTGCCGGTGATCGCCGGCGCCGGCTCGAACTCCACGCGCGAGGCCGTCGATCTGGCCGTCCATGCCGAGAAGGCCGGCGCCGATGCCGTGCTGGTTGTGACGCCGTATTACAACAAGCCCACCCAGGAAGGGATGTATCAGCACTTCAAGGCGGTGAACGATGCGATCAACATCCCGATCATCATCTACAACATCCCGCCGCGCTCCGTCGTCGATATGTCCGTCGAGACCATGACGCGGTTGTTCGAGCTGAAGAATATCGCCGGCGTCAAGGACGCCACCGCCAATCTGGCCCGCGTGTCGCAGCAGCGCCACGCGATGGGGCCCGACTTCATCCAGCTGTCCGGCGAGGACATGACGGCGCTGGCCTATATGGCGGCGGGCGGACATGGTTGCATCTCGGTTGTCGCCAATGTGGCGCCGAAGCTGTGCGCCGACCTGATGTCCGCCGTCCTGAAGGGCGATTACGCCACCGGACTGAAGCTTCAGGACCGGCTGACGCCGCTGCACGACGCCATCTTCAAGGAGCCGGGTCTCGCCGGAGCCAAGCATGGCCTTAAGCTGCTGGGGCGGCTGGACGAAGAAGTGCGCCTGCCGCTGATGACGGTGACACCGCCGACCGGCAAGGTCATTCGCGACGCCATGGTCCATGCGGGCCTGATCAACTGAGGCTTCGACGTAGTCGCAGAGAGCCGTCGAGAGCCTTCCGTCATGAGTCTCCCGGTCCGCGAAGTCGAAGGGAAGGGGCTGCAGATGCTCAAGGAATTTCGCGAATTCGCCATGAAGGGCAATGTCGTCGACCTCGCGGTCGGCGTCATCATCGGTGCGGCCTTCGGCGGCATCGTGGCCTCGCTGGTCGGCGACGTCATCATGCCGATTATCGGCGCGATCACCGGTGGGCTGGATTTCTCCAACTACTTTACCGGCCTGTCGAACGCGGTGACCGCGACCAACCTGGCGGACGCGAAAAAGCAGGGCGCCGTGCTGGCCTGGGGCAATTTCCTGACGCTGACGCTGAATTTCATCATCATCGCCTTCGTGCTGTTCCTGGTCATCAGGTTCATGAACAAGCTGAAGCGCAAGGATGAAGCGGCGCCTGCGCCGCCAAAACCGACCCGTGAGGTTGAGCTGCTGACCGAGATCCGCGACCTGCTCAAAAAGTCTTGACGTGCGCAGGCCCGGCCCGGGTGCTATCGCTGCCGGCTAAAGATAGATTCCAGGATAGACTTCAAGGCATTTTTCAATATGGCCGAAAAGAACGAGCGCGCGATCAAGGTCGTCGCCGAAAATCGCAAGGCCCGGTTCAACTATGCCATCGAGGATACGATGGAGGCGGGGATCGCGCTGACCGGCACCGAGGTCAAGTCGATCCGCAGCGGCAAGACCACCATCGCGGAATCCTACGCCGACACCAAGGATGGCGAGATCTGGCTGATCAACGCCAACATCCCCGAATACCTGCAGGCCAACCGCTTCAACCACGAGCCGAAGCGGCCTCGCAAATTGCTGCTGCACAGGAAGCAGATCAACAAGCTGATGGGCGCGGTCGACCGCGACGGCATGACGCTGATCCCGCTCAAGCTCTATTTCAACGAACGCGGCCGCGCCAAGCTGCTGCTGGCGGTGGCCAAGGGCAAGAAACTGCACGACAAGCGCGAGAGCGAGAAGAAGCGCGACTGGGGCAGGGAGAAGGGCCGGCTGCTACGGGCGCGGGGATAGAGACACGGTCATTGCCATCCGTCATTGCGAGGAGCGCCTGCGACGAAGCAATCCATCTTCTTGCTCTTGATGCTTGGATTGCTTCGCTTCGCTCGCAATGACGGCCGTTGGAGAATTGCTCGATGAACCAGAAGAACCTGTTCGAAGTCGACTGGAGCAAGATTCCGGCGCCGTCGGACGATGGCGCCGCGGCGCATCTCGTGGGCATGACGATCCCGCCGCTCAGCCTGATCGCGACCGACGATTCCGCCGTGACGCTGTCGGCGCTGCCGGGACGCATCGTGGTGTTCGCCTATCCCCGGACCGGCGAGCCCGGCAAGATCGCACTGGTCGACGACTGGGACATGATCCCGGGCGCGCGGGGCTGCACGCCGCAAGCCTGCTCATTTCGCGACCTGTTCGCGGAGCTGAAGGCAGCCGGCGCCAAGCACGTTTTCGGCCTGTCGACGCAGAGCAACCTTTACCAGACCGAGATGGCGTCACGGCTGCATCTGCCCTTTGCGGTGCTGTCGGACGCCAGGCTGGAGCTGACACGGGCGCTCAACCTGCCCACCATGGAGGTGGCGGGAGAGACCCTGATCAAGCGGCTGGCGCTGGTCATCGATCATGCGCGCATCACCCACGTCTTCTATCCGGTGTTTCCGCCCGATCGAAACGCCGGCGATGTGCTGGCATGGCTGAAGCAGAACAGGGTGTGAAGGTTTGTTCCAACAAGCACTAACGTCATCCTGAGGTGCGCGCCCTTCCTTGCGCGCCTCGAAGGATGATTGGTGCAAACGGCCCATCCTTCGAGGCGCGCAAGAGCGCGCACATCAGGATGACGGCGCGGATGTAGCGCGAGCAAGGGATGCTCACCCCAGATCCGCCCTCACCTTGGCGAACACGTTGCGGAACATCTCCGGCGTCAGCACCCGCGTGTTGGTGTTGTAGCGCGAGCAATGATAGCTGTCGTAAAGCTTCACGCTCCCGGCGGTGTGGACCGCGCCGTGCGCGAACGGTGCCGCGGCGGCGCGAAGCGCCAGGACTTTCAGCATCGAGTCATGCGCGACGCGTCCGAGCGCGACGATGGCGCGCAGTTTGGGCATCGCCGCGATCGTGGCGGTCAGGAACTGTCGGCAGGTGTTGATCTCGACGGGCAGCGGCTTGTTCTGCGGCGGCACGCAACGCACCGCGTTGCTGATCCGGCAACCCACCAGTTTCAGCCCGTCGTCGGGCCTCGCCTGATAAACGCCTTCGGCAAAGCCATATTCCAGCAGCGTGGCGTAGAGCAGGTCGCCGGCGAAGTCGCCGGTGAAGGGACGCCCGGTACGATTGGCGCCCTGTACACCGGGCGCGAGCCCGACGATCAGCAGCGCGGCATTGGCATCGCCGAACGACGGCACCGGCGAATTGAACCATGTCGGTTCGCGCGCGCGCACCGAATCGCGATAGCTCGCGAGCCTCGGACACAGCGGGCAATTGCGGTCGGGTTCGCTGGGGAGCAGGGCGGGCAGCTTGCGGCCGCGCCCCGGATTATTCTCAGTCCTCGAAATCGTCGTCATCGGCCCTCGGCGCCATCGTGGTCGCGCGCTGCAGGAACTGCGGCGCATGATGGCGCGGCTCGCGCGGGGCCGGGCGCTCGGACGGATCGCGGCCGAGCTTGGATTGCAGTTCCACCAGATCGGTGAAGACGTCGGCCTGGCGGCGCAGTTCGTCGGCGATCATCGGGGGCTGGCTCGAAATCGTCGAGATCACGGTGACGCGGACGCCGCGGCGTTGCACCGCCTCGACGAGCGAGCGGAAATCGCCGTCGCCGGAAAACAGCACGATCTGGTCGACATGCTCGGCGAGCTCCATCGCATTGACCGCGAGTTCGATATCCATGTTGCCCTTGACCTTGCGGCGGCCGCTGGCGTCGATGAATTCCTTGGTCGCCTTGGTGACGACGGTGTAGCCGTTGTAATCGAGCCAGTCGATCAGCGGGCGGATCGAAGAATATTCCTGATCCTCGATGATCGCGGTGTAATAGAACGCCCGCAGCAGCGTGCCGCGACTCTGGAATTCCTTGAGAAGGCGCTTGTAATCGATGTCAAAGCCGAGCGTCTTGGCGGTTGCATAGAGATTGGCGCCATCGATGAAGAGCGCGATCTTGGAGGAAGCAGGTGACATCAAAGGTTTCTCACGTTGTTTGTTACGTTATTGGCGCAGCGGCAACCCGGCCGCGCATTGTTAGGATTTGCTGCCTAAAGTTCCGTGAATCTGGCCCACCACAAACACCTGCAAATGTGGTGTGGCAAGGGCGAAAAGACCACTACTTTCTTGACGAGGCAATGAAGCGATTTCTTGTCCCGGACGGCAATAGCCTTGTCTGGACGCTCCGGCCATTCTGGCCCCGGGGAGGGGTTACCAGAGCTCAAGGGGAAGGCAAATCACAAATTGGTCTTGCGGAAAGCCTCCGGGACCTATAGTTACCCCGGCATAATCAACACATTCGTCCCATTTAACGGAGCGACAGTCGATGGCGCGCGTCACCGTAGAAGATTGCATTGATAAGGTAGATAACCGGTTCGATCTGGTCCTGTTGGCAGCCCATCGCGCCCGCATGATCTCCTCGGGGTCGCAACTTACGGTTGATCGCGATAACGACAAGAATCCGGTCGTTTCCCTGCGTGAAATCGCCGACTCGTCGATTTCTCCCGAGGATTTGCGTGAAGAGCTGGTTCATTCCTTGCAGAAATTCGTCGAAGTCGACGAGCCGGAGCCCGATACCGTGCCCCTGATCGGGTCGGCCGGGGCCAGCGTCGATGCCGACGACACCGAGGTCGCCGTTGAGCGGATGACCGAGGAGGAGCTGCTCAAGGGCCTCGAGGGCCTGGCGCCGCCGGAAGAGCAGCCGGAAGAGGACGAATAGGTCGTCCGGGCCGCACCTTATTCGCGCCTTGGGGCATTCCGAACCCGCCTGATTTGCCAAAGGCCCGGACGAACGTCCGGGCCTTTGCTTTTGTTGACATTTTAGTGGTTACGATGGCTCGATAACGGGTGCAGTCGAATGCTGCTGCCGTCAAATGCGAAACCGAACATTTACCCCACCGAACGGGTGATGCCCGGGCCAGGAACACACTAGGTTATATCGTGAAGCGGGCGTTCGGGCCCGGCACGGAGGCAACGTTTCGATGGCGTATTGGCGCCGCAGTCCACGGCAGATGCAGGCCGCGATCGAATCGGTCGCGGTGGCGCCATCCGCGGCTGTGCCGCCGCCCGCGAAGCCGGCGAAACCGTCGCGCTCCGGCATGATGCGGCAGTACGATCTGGTCGAGCGCGTCAGGTCCTATAATCCGGATACCGACGAAGATCTGCTGAACCGCGCCTATGTCTACGCCATGAAGGCGCATGGCACCCAAACCCGTGCCTCCGGCGACCCCTATTTCTCGCATCCGCTCGAGGTCGCGGCGATCCTCACCGACCTCAAGCTCGACGACGCCACCATCGTAGCCGCCCTGCTGCACGACACCATCGTGGATACCGAGGCCACCCGCGCCGAGATCGATCATGTCTTCGGCCCCGAGATCGGCGCCCTGGTGGAAGGGCTCACCAAGCTGAAGCGGCTGGAACTGGTGTCGCGCGAGGCCAAACAGGCCGAGAACCTGCGCAAGCTGCTGCTGGCGATCGCCGACGACGTCCGCGTTCTCCTGATCAAGCTCGCCGACCGCCTGCACAACATGCGCACGCT
>JAUXWH010000090.1 GCA_030681365.1 Bradyrhizobium sp. | reverse complement strand
CGGATGGCCTTCGATCCGGGCATGGCCGCAAACCGTGGCGGGGCCGTAATTGGCGCCGAATTCGGTGAAATCGGAATCGTCGATGAAGCGCGCGATGGCCTGACGCATGTCGACCGGCCGCTTGTGGTCCATCGGCATGATGCCGAGCAACTCTTCGGGATCGTGGCGCGGCGGACGATGCGCTGTCGGATCCGGGCCCGGCCGGTCCCACTGCAGATTGCCCATGATGTCGCGCGCGATCCGCAGCGCATCGCGGTCGTCCTCGGCCAGATAGTCACCGAGACCGGAAATGCTGGTGTGCATCTCGGCGCCGCCGAGTTCTTCCTCGGTGGCGATTTCTCCGGTCGCAGCCTTCAGCAGCGGCGGCCCGGCCAGGAACGCGCGGGTGCGGCCGCGCACCATCACGATGTAGTCGGACAAGCCGGTCTGGTAGGCGCCGCCCGCCGTCGACGAGCCATGCGTCACCGTCACCACCGGCAGGCCCGCCGCCGACAGCCGCGCCAGATTGCGAAAGATGTTGCCGCCGCGGACAAAGTCTTCGACGCGGTAGCGCAGCAGGTTGGCACCAGCGCTCTCCACCAACTGCACGTAGGGCAGCTTGTTTTCCAGCGCCATCTCCTGCACACGCAGCGTCTTGTCGAGACCGTAGGGCTGCAGCGCGCCGGCATCGATACCGGAATCATTGGCAGAGACCATGCAGCGGATGCCGGCGACGAAGCCGATGCCGGCGATCAGCCCGCCGCCGGGAACGCTCTTGTCGGCGTCGGGGACGTCGAACATGTAACCAGCCAGCGACGACAGCTCGATGAACGGCGCGCCGGGATCGAGTACCAGCGCCACCCGCTCGCGCGGCAGCAACTGTCCGCGCTTGTGAAACCGCTCCTTGGCGGCGGCCGATGCAGCGCGCGCGCGTTCCTCCAGGCCGCGCATGCGCGCAATCAGCGCCAGCATGCCCTCGCGATTGGCCCGAAAGGCCGCGCTGTTCGGGGCGATGGTCGATTCAATGGTGGCCACTACGCGTGCTCTTTCGTAAACTGCCCGGCGAAGGCCTGGCGCAGTTCGACCTTGCGCAGCTTGCCGGTCGCGGTCATCGGCATCTCATCGACGATCTTCACAAACTTGGGTACCTGGAATCCGCCAAGATGTTTTCGGCAGTGCTCGGATACTTCGGCCTCGTCGGCGACGGCGCCCGGCTTCAGTTTGACGAAGGCCGACACCGCCTCGCCCCATTGCGGATGCGGCAGGCCGACCACCGCGGCGTTCTGCACGGCGGGATGCGCCAGCAGCGTCTCCTCGATCTTGACGGAGGCGACATTCTCGCCGCCGGACTTGATCATGTCCTTCTTGCGGTCGAGGAACAACACCTCGCCATGCTCGTCGATCAAGGCGAGATCCCCGGTATGGTGCCAGCCGAATTTCCTGGCCTCTTCGGTCGCCTTCGGATCCTTGTAATAGCCCATCATGACGTTGGGGCCGCGATGCACCAGCTCGCCGGCCTGGCCGCGCGGCAGCAGATTGCCGTCGTCGTCCATGATAGCGGTCTCGTTGACAATAAGCGACTCGCCCCAGTAATTGCCGAAGCGTTTGAGCTGCCGATCCGGCTGCGACATCGTGGTGGCCGGATACATCTCGGTCTGGCCGCTCGACAGCACGAAGTTCGGGCACATGTCTGATATCGCGCGTTCCAGCAGCGGACGGCTCATCGGCGCCATGGTGTAGATGCAGGCCTTCAGGCCGGACAGATCGAACTCTTTGCGGCGCGGGTGATCGAGGATCGCCTGGTACATCAGCGACAGGCCGACGAACACGGTGAGCTTGTCGCGCACGATCGCTTCCATGCAGACCACGGGGTCGAAACCGCGCATCAGCGCCATTCGGCCGCCGACCGAAAGATAGCTCAACAGCAGCACATGGCCGGCGCAGTGGAACAGCGGAAACTGCCCGGTGATGCCATCATTGCGGTCGAGATGCATTTCGATGCAATTGCTCATGACCGCCATGACCACGGCGAGATGGCAATGCATCGCACCTTTCGGCCGCGAGGTGGTGCCCGAGGTGTAGATGATCATCGCCAGATCGCGGTCGTCGAAATCGATATCGGGCTCGATCCCGGATTGGCCCTTGATCAGATCGTTGAACTCCTCAAGGCCGGCCGCAGCCGCCTTGCCGGTGAGATCGACCGCGATCAGGTCGATGCCGCGATTCTGCAGCGCCGCGCGGCGCTCGGGCTGAGCATGCAGGTTGTCATCGATCAGCGCGAAGCGCACTTCGGCATGATCGAGGATGTAGTCCATATCGGCCGGACCGAGCATGGTGTTGATGGGCACCCAGACTAGGCCGGCGCGATGAATGCCGAACAGCGCTTTGACGAACTCGACCGAGTTGTTGCAGATGGTCGAAATCTTCTCGCCGGGCTTCAGGCCCCGCGCGACCAGATAATTCGCAAAGCGGTTGGCGTCGCGCTCGAGTTCGGTAAACGTCACGCGCCGGCCGCCGTCGGTCAGAGCGATGCGGTCCGGAAACCGCGCCGCAGCATTTTTCAGGAGATCGCCGATCGCCACCCGGCCGATCCGGCCGGGGCCCGGTACGCCGCCGGTGGCTGCGAGGTTGGTCATTCTATAACTCCCTCGTTTCCGTCATTGCGAGGAGTGATTGCGACGAAGCAATCCATTCTTTCTTTGTGTGGCGCGATGGATTGCTTCGCTTCGCTCGCAATGACGACTGGCCTGTCTAACGCCCAATCCCGAAAATCTGCCGCGCTTCGGCGGGGCTCGCGATCGCGCGGCCGGCGTTGCGCGCGCAGGTCGCAATGCCTTCGATCAATTGACCGTTCGACGTCACCTTGGTGCCGTCGCCGAGATAGAAGGTATCTTCCAGTCCGGTGCGCAAATGACCGCCGAGATCGGCGCAGCGCTGATGCAGCGGCCAGATCTCCGCGCGGCCGATCGCGGTGACCTGCCAGTTGGCTTCCGGCAGTTTGAGCTTGAGCAGGATCGGCAGCAATTCCGGGTCGGCCGGCATGCCCGACGCGACGCCCATCACGAAGTTGTATTCCAGCGGCCCTGAATACATCCCGGTCTGCCGGTACATCCCGACGCACCGCACGATGCCGACATCGAAGCATTCGAACTCTGGAATGGTGTTCGCGACCTTCATGACGTCGAGATAGTCCTGCACCTTCTCGACCGCGTTATCGAACATCATCGGCGGCCAGGCCCAGGTATTGTCGGCCTTTACCTTGAGATAATTCAGCGAACCGGCGTTGCAGGCCGCCATTTCCGGCCTGGTTTCACGCACGCAATCGAGCGCGCCCTGATAATTGGGGCCGGATGTGCCGGTGGTGTGGTTGATGATGACGCCGGGGCAGGCCTCGCGGATCGCCTGCTGGATCTCGCGCGACACCGCCACTTCCCACGAAGGCAGGTGTCCCTTGCCCGGCGCCTGCTGGCGCAAATGGATATGCATCACGCTGGCGCCGGCGTCGAACGCGGCCTTGGCCTCGCGCGCCATCTCTTCCGGCGTGACCGGCACGTGATGCTGTTTCGGGTCGGTCAGCACGCCGTTCAGCGCGCAGGTGATGACGGCCTTGTCGCTCATGAATTTACCATTGGATCAGCCTTCGGTCGGTTCAGCTCGCGACGCATGCGTGCGCAATGTTCGCGGCGGATCATGCGGCCCGTGATGTCCGGCTTCTTGCGTCAACGCGCTATCGCCGGTTGAGATCAAGAAGGTCTGCGTCAGGCCCGTCCCTGGCGCAGGCCGGCGCCGGGCACGCCGGAATCGCTGCGGTAGATCGCGAGATCCCGCGAACCCGAGAAAATCGCGCGCGGCTTCAATCCATAGAACCGGCGGATCGAATGGCTGAAATGGGTGGAGTCGGGATAACCGATGTCCTGCGCCAGATGCGCGAGGTTGAGGTCCTGGTTGGCGAAGTGCAGCAGATGCCGCGCCCGTTTCCAGGCTCGGAAAGCGCGGAACGAGATGCCGGTTTCCTGCTTGAACAGATGCAGGAAACGCGACGAGGAAAGTCCGGCTTCCGCGGCACAACTCGCCGCCGTCACCGGCTCGCCGCAGAAGCGGCCGATCTGGGCGATCGATTTGATGACGCGAGGATCGAGCGAGCGCGGCGGCAGCGCCTCGCCGAAGCACATGGTGTCGAACTCGGCATTGCTGATGTCGTCGCCATATTGCCGCAGTTGCAACGCGCGAAAGGCCGCGCGGATGCGCTGCGCAAAGACCGGGCCATCGGCGCCCGAAAGCCGCGCCGCCAGTTCGTCGAACGCGCCTTCGCGGACGCTTTCCGGTTCGATGACGACGCAGATCGCCGCGCGATGGTCGCTGGCAATGGTATGGCGCACATCAGGCGCCACCACGGCCAGTTCGCCGCAGCTTTCGCCGCCATTGGCGGTGGTCAGCCAGAGGGCCCCCTCGATCGACACATAGACATGAAACGCGCCTGGACAGCGTTGCCGCGGACGGCCGAGCAGGCCGGCGTAAAACACCCGCTCCGGCGTTATCAGCATCAGATGGCCGGATTCCCGGCGCGCGCTGTCATTCATTTCCGTCCCCTCCCGGGAGCGAGGTCTGCTTTTGCCGCGTGGATGCGGGCTCTCTAACGGAGCAGGCGGCAGAATACAGAAATCGCGGCCAATGTCACCGCGATAAAGTTTGGAAAATGCTCAGGATTCAGCGCAAGCTCGTCATGCCCGGGCTTGACCCGGGCATCCACGACTTTGGCGCCGCTAGGAAAGGAAGGCGTGGATGGCCGGGTCAGGCCCGGCCATGACGAGAGAACATCTTCAGTCCCCTTCAGGTCCGCCGCGCGACCTTCTGCTGTTCACCGGCGAGGGTCTCGGCGGCGACCGCCCGCTGGTAGCCATCGCGCGCCTGCAGGCGCTGCCAATAGGCTGCGACGTTGGGCCCGAAATCCTTTGAAAGCCCGATGTTTTCGGCCAGCCGCAGCGCGTAGCCGATCACGATGTCGGCCGCGGTGAAACGGCCGGCGACCAGCGTCTCCGCGTTCGCCGTGGCGGCCTCGACCGCCCGCAAGCGCCCCAAAAACCACTTGGCGTAGTCGCCGGCCACCTGCGGATTGCGCCGTTCCTCGGGCTCCAGCTGGCTGTAGCGAAGCACCAGCGTTTGCGGGAAGGTCAGCGTCGCATCGCTGAAATACATCCAGTTCAGGAACGCGCCATAGGCCGGCTCGTCGACCCCGACCACCAGCGGCGTCGGCCCGTGCCGTGTGCCGAGATAGTGACAGATGCCTGACGACTCAGTCATTTTGGTGTCGCCGTCGATCATGAACGGAATGGTGCCGAGCGGATTGATCGCGAGGTATTCCTTCGCAAGAACCCGTGGCGGGAACGGCAGCATTTTCAGCTCATAGGGCAGCCCCATCTCTTCCAGCATCCACACCGGCCGGAACGAGCGCGCGGCGTGGCAATGATAGAGCGTGATCATCCGGCGTTTCCTTATCCCAATCCTCATGGTGAGGAGCGCGCTCTTCGCGCGCGTCTCGAACCATGAGCAACAAACACAAACCTCATCCTGAGGAGCTTGCACAGCAAGCGTCGCGAAGGGTGGAGGCAACGGACGGACTCGCGGCCATCCTTCGAGACGCGGCGAAGACGCCGCTCCTCAGGATGAGGATAGTGGTTGCTGCTGCGAACCCGTCATGTCCATAGCATAGGTCGATATTGCAGAGGCAGCGGATATTGCTAACCGCGCTCAGAGGCCAGCCCCCTCGATGATGCTGCCGAACCGGACATAGCCCTTGCCGTCCCAGCGCTGCAGCTGCATCTGGCGCAGCGGATGGTGGTTGGTCGGGCTGGTATTGACGCGGACGCCCGGCAACAGCGTAGGGACCTCGAGGTCTTTCAGGTTGTTGGCCTGGGCCATGATGCTGGCGCGTGAGAAATTGCCGTTGCACTGCTCCAGCAATTTCTTCAGCACCGAGGTGACCGTGTAGCCATAGGCATTGAGGAACTCCTTCGGATTCCCGTCGCCAAAGTATTTCGCCATGAAGGCGAAATATTCCTTCATCCCGGCGTCGTCGGCCCATGCCGGATCCGAGGGATCCTTGATGTAGGTCGATGTGATCAGCCCGAGGGCACGCTCGGCGCCGACCGGCATGATGGTGGACGACACCGACGACGCGCCGCTGGTGACGAAATGCATCGGCTTCCAGTCCAGCTCGTACACCTTGCGGATCGCTTGTGCTGCGAATCGCGCGGTGACGCCCGAGATCAGCACGTCGGCGCCGCTGGCGCGCAAGGTGACGATCTGGGAGTCAACCGTCGGATCGGTGACTTCGTAGGACAGCGCCTTCACCCGGGATTCGTATTGCGCCTCCAGCACGTCCTTCAGGCCCGCGACGAAATCCTTGCCGAGATCGTCGTTCTGATACAACAGCGCGAATTTCGCATCGGGCTTCTGGCTCAGGGCATATTTGGCGAAGACCTGGGCTTCGGTTCGCGAACTCGGCGCAAAACCCATGGTCCAGGGATAGGTCTGGTAGTCTCCCCATTTGTCGCCATTCACCGACAGGAACAGATGCGGCACCTTTTTGGCATTGATGTATTTGACCACGGCCGAATTCGGCGACGTCCCGAGCATCGAAAAAAGAAAAGCGACCTCGTCGCTTTCGATCAGTTTTCGTGTTTGCTCGACGGTCTTGGCCGGATTGAAAGCATCGTCGTAAAAGATAAAATTGATCTTGCGGCCGGCGATGCCGCCCTGCTCGTTGATCATCTTGAAATAGGCATCCGAACATCGCGCAATAGTGCCGAGCGCCGAGACCGGACCGCTCAGTGACGTGGTGCATCCGATCTTGATCTCGGTGGCGGTGACGCCGGGGGTCTCCTGGGCGCGGGCGGGACCGGCAAGTGCCGCGACCCCGACCGCGGCGGAGCCGGCCAGCAGGGAACGGCGGTTGAGCGATGTCATGCTTTTCTCCAGGTTGCGCTGAACCCTTGCTAGCGAACCTTGGCTAGCGAACCTTGGCTTGCGAACCTTGCGCCAGCGTTGGATTCAATCTGGAAGAAACAGGCTCCGGCATCTTGCGTTTACGCGCTGATCAGCCAGTCGACACAAGACGGTGCGACTTGCTTCCTTCTCCCCTTGTGGGAGAAGGTGCCTTCGCGAAGCGAAGGCGGATGAGGGGTCTCTATCCGCGGAGACATACCCCGTCTCGAATGCGCTGCGCGCATTCGATCCACCCTCTCCCACAGGGGGAGAGGGGAAGAAGCGACACCTCCTGAGTAGAAAGGCAAGGCCGATGGATTTTGAACATAGTCCGAGAGCGATCGAGTTGCAGGGAAGGCTGTCGGCTTTCATGGATAGACACGTCTATCCGGTCGAAGGCCTCTCTCACGAGCAGGTCGAGAACGGCCGCCATCACCGTCCACCCATACTGGAAGAACTGAAGCGCCGCGCCCGCGCCGAAGGGCTGTGGAATCTGTTCCTGCCCGGCGACCACGGCGCCGGCATCGGCAATCTCGATTACGCGCCGCTGGCCGAGATCATGGGCCGGGTGTCGTGGGCGCCCGAAATTTTCAATTGTTCGGCGCCCGATACCGGCAACATGGAAGTGCTCACGCTGTACGGCACGGCGGAACAGAAGAAGCGCTGGCTCGAGCCGCTGCTGGCGGGCGAAATCCGCTCGGCGTTTTCGATGACCGAGCCTGAAGTGGCCTCCAGCGACGCCACCAACATCCAGTGCAGCATCCGCCGCGACGGCGGAGACTACGTCATCAACGGCCGCAAATGGTTCACCTCGGGCGCCATGAGCGAGGACTGCAAGATCCTGATCGTGATGGGCAAGACTGATCCTGATAATCCCAACAAGCATTTGCAGCAGTCGATGGTGCTGGTGCCCCGGGAGACGCCGGGCGTTCGCATCGTGCGCGACATGCGCGTGTTCGGCTATGACGACGCCCCGGTCGGCCATCCCGAAATCGTCTACGACAACGTCCGGGTGCCCGCGGAAAATATCCTGCTCGGCGAAGGCCGCGGCTTCGAGATCGCGCAGGGCCGCCTGGGACCGGGCCGGATCCATCACTGCATGCGGCTGATCGGGTGCGCGCAGCGCGCGCTCGAACTGATGTGCGCCCGCGCGCAATCCCGCATCGCTTTCGGCAAGGCGCTGGGCGAACAGGGCTCGGTGCGCGAGGATATCGCAAACTCCTGGTGCGAGATCGAACAGGCGCGGCTGTTGACGCTGCGCGCCGCCGAAAAGATGGACCGCGAGGGCAACAAGGCAGCGCGCGACATGATCGCCGCCGCAAAGGTCGTGGTGCCGAGCATGGCCGCCCGCGTCATCGACCGCGCCATCCAGATCCACGGCGCCGCCGGCGTCTCGCAGGACACGTTCCTGGCCGAAGCCTACATGTACGCCCGCTTCATGCGGCTCGGCGACGGCCCGGACCAGGTGCACCTGGCGCAACTCGGGCGGGGCTTGTTGAGGCGGTATGACACGGCGGGGTGAGAGGTCGACGCGGTCCCCTCCCCAACCAAAACTTCAAAAACAACCCCATGTACAGAAGGGCTAGATTGGCTGTACCCGTCCCGGCACAAGATATAGTATGACTTCCGTCGCTATCGCTCCTCGCCATGACGAGGAAGCCACTAGCGTCACATCACAACAGGTGTCATCGCCCGGCTTGACCGGGCGACCCAGTACGCCGAGCCTTCCCGGTTCCATTACAGCCGTCTCTGGAATACTGGATCACCCGCCTTCGGCCTTCGCGGGTGATGACAGATGTGATGGTGGCAAAGGCTGGGGTCGTCCCCACTCAGCCATTGCTATGCTTCCGCAATTCCAACCTTGCGATCTGGTTGCGATGAACCTCGTCCGGACCATCGGCCAGACGCAGCAGCCGCGCTGTCGCATAGGCTGCGGCGAGGCCAAAATCATTGCTGGTGCCGCCGCCGCCATGGGCCTGGATCGCCCAGTCGATCACCTGGCAGGCCATGTTCGGGACGGCGACCTTGATCATGGCGATTTCCGCCTTGGCCTCACGGTTGCCGACGGTGTCCATCATGTGCGCGGCATGCAACGTCAACAGCCGCGACTGCTCGATCATGATGCGCGATTCAGCGATGCGCTCCTGGGTGACGGTCTGTTCCGACACCGGCTTGCCGAAGGCGACGCGGCTGCGGGTCCGCACGCACATCTTTTCAAGCGTGCGTTCGGCCAGGCCGATCAGCCGCATGCAGTGATGGATGCGGCCTGGACCGAGACGGCCCTGTGCGATCTCGAAGCCGCGGCCCTCGCCGAGCAGCATGTTGCCCGCGGGCACGCGCACATTGTCGAACACCACTTCCGAGGCGCGGTCGGGCACGCCGTAGAAGCCGAACACCGGAATCGGGCGCAACACCTTGACGCCCGGCGTGTCCATCGGCACCAGGATCATCGACTGCTGGCGATGGCGGTCGGGATTGTCCGGGTCAGTCTTGCCCATGAAGATGCAGATCCTGCAGCGCGGGTCGGTGGCGTTGGTGGTGTACCATTTGCGGCCGTTGATGACGTAGTCATTGCCGTCGCGCACGATCGAACTCTCGATATTGGTGGCATCGCTGGAGGCCACGGCCGGTTCGGTCATGGCGAAGCAGGAGCGGATTTCGCCTGCCAGCAATGGCTTCAGCCACTTCTCCTGATGCTCGCGGGTGCCGTAGCGCGCCAGCACTTCCATGTTGCCGGTGTCGGGCGCCGAACAGTTGAACAGCTCGGGCGCGAGATGCGACCGGCCCATCACCTCGCACAGCGGTGCATATTCGAGATTGGTGAGCCCGGCGCCGTGCTCGCTTTCGGGCAGAAACAGATTCCAGAGACCTGCGTCGCGCGCTTTCGGTTTCAGTTCCTCAACCACCGGATAGACTTTCCAGGGCCCGAGTTCCTCGGCCTCCTTGTAGAAGCGGTCTTCGTTCGGATAGACGTGACGGTCCATGAAGGACTGCACGCGATGTTTCAGTTCGGTGACCTTCTGGCTTTGCTCATAGAACATCGTCGATTTCCAATCATGGCTCGGGGATCTTACCCTCCCCTGGAGGGGGAGGGTAAGACGCTGCTACTTCTTCGCGCCGGGCAGCGTGCCCATCATCTTGCACAGCACCGACAGCATCACCTCGTCGGCGCCGCCGCCGATCGAGGTCAGGCGGCTGTCGCGATAGGCGCGGCTCACATGCGTCTCGTTCATGAACCCCATGCCGCCCCAGAACTGCAGGCAGGCGTCGGTGAGCTCGCGCCCGAGCCGACCGGCCTTCAGTTTCGCCATGGTTGCGAGCCGCGTGACGTCCTCGCCTGCCACCAGCGCTTCGCCGGCGCGGTAGATCAGCGCGCGCAAAAGTTCGACCTCGGTCTGCAGTTCCGCCAGCTTGAAGTGGACGACCTGGTTGTCGAGGATGCTCTGGCCGAACGCCTTGCGGTTGCCGGTGTATTCGATAGTTTCGTTGATGATGGTTTCGTGCGCCTTGAGGCAGGCGGCGGCGCCCCACAGCCGCTCCTCCTGGAACTGGACCATCTGGTAGGT
>JAUXWH010000055.1 GCA_030681365.1 Bradyrhizobium sp. | reverse complement strand
CGATTCACAGGATGGTTGCTGCAGAGCCCGCCGCCGTCGGTGTTGAACGGCAGCTTGCCGACGCCGGAAATCAGATTGCCGTCGGAAACGAACTTGCCGCCCTCGCCCTTCTTGCAGAAGCCGAGGTCTTCCAGCTGCATCAGCACGGTGATGGTAAAGCTGTCGTAGATCGAGGCGTATTTGATGTCTTTCGGCGTGACGCCGGCTTCTTCGAAGGCCCGGGGACCGGACCAGACGCCGGCGGAATAAGTGAGGTCGAGGTCCTTGCCGCCGCGCGGGCCCTTCATCGCCTCGCCATGGCCGATCAGGCGCACCAGCGGCTTCTTCAGGCTTTTGGCGATTTCGGGCGTGGTCACGATCAGCGCGCCGCCGCCGTCGGAGACCACGCAGCAGTCCATCCGGTGCAGCGGATCGGAGATCAACGGCGAGTTCAGCACGTCCTCGACGGTGACGACGTCCTTCAGCATCGCGTGCGGGTTGTACTGGGCGTGGTGGGAGGCCGCGACCTTGATCCAGGCCAGTTGCTCGCTCGTGGTGCCGTAGTCGTGCATGTGGCGCATGGCACACATGCCGTAAGCGTTGTGGGTGGTGGCGCCATAGGCGGTCTCGAAATCGGCTTCGGCGCCCTGCGCCCGCGGCGGCATCACGCCGGTGCGCGGCTTGCCGGCCAGCGTGATCAGCGCGATCGAACACTTCCCGGCGGCGATGGCCTCGGCGGCATGGCCGAGATGGATCAGATAGGAGCAGCCGCCGGTCTCGGTGGAATCCATGTGGCGGACCCGAAGACCGAGGTAATCGACCATTGGCCACAGCCCGCCCGGGGCGTCGCCGGCGCAGAAATAGCCGTCGATATCGGCCTTGGTGAGGCCAGCGTCTTCAATGGCGCCTTTGGCGACTTCGGCGTGCAGCTGCGCGGTGGATTTATCGGGTGCGTGCCGGGTCGGATGCTCGTAGATTCCGGCAATGTAGGCCTTGCCCTTGATGGTCAATCAACTCTCCGCTGGTGTTTCTTCCCAGCGTTTTTTCTGGCCTTTCGAGAGAGGCTTGGCAAGCGCGGAAATATTCCGCGGGGCGAGAGCGAGAGTGCAAGGACACGTGTCCCGGGCACGGTGCAGCGTTCTTCACGCTGCTCCGTAGAACCGGGACCCACAACATCGGAAGGGGCCTCATGGGTCCCGGCTCAGCGGAGCGGCACTTCGCGCCGCGCCGCGTCCGGGACACGGAGAGGATTACTCCGCCGCGATCTGGCGCGGCGCCGGCGGCGGGTTGACGAGGTCCCGGCTTAATTCCGCATAGCGGATTTTGGCCGCCTGCACCGCCTTCTCCTTCACCGGCCCGTAGCCGCGGATGCGGTCGGGCAGCGAGAGAAGCTCGATCGCGGTATCCAGCGTGACCGGCGACAGCAGGCCGAGCACGGTGGCGACGTCCTTTTCGTAGGAGGCGATCAGCTCGCGTTCGAGCTTGCGATCGGGGCTGTAGCCGAAGATGTCGAAGGCGGTGCCGCGCAGGCTTTTCATTTTCGCCAGCATGCGGAATACCGGCATCATCCAGGCGCCGAAGGCGCGCTTCTTAGGGCGGCCCAGCGCGTCCTTGCCGCCGCCGAGGATCGGCGGCGCGAGGTTGAAGTTGAACTTGAAGTCGCCGTCGAACTGGTCGCGCAACTGCTTTTCGAAGCGGCCGTCGCTGAACAGCCGGGCCACTTCATACTCGTCCTTGTAGGCCAGCAGTTTTGCATAGTTGATCGCGACCGCGCGCGGCAGCGCATCGCCGTAGCCGCCATCGATCGCAGCGTTGCGCACCTTCGCCACCAGCTTGCGGTAGCGGTCGGCGAGCTTACCGTCCTGGTAGTCGGTCAACAGCGCGCTGCGATGGATGATAATTTCGTCGAGCGACATCGCCTCCAGCGTCTTCGGCGCCACGGTGTCGTCCTGGCCCTTCATCATCGCCACCAGCCGCGCCGGATCGGCGGCGGCCAGACGGCCCAGCTGGAACGCCTGGGTGTTCATCTTGATGGCGACGCCGTTGACCTCGATGGCCTGCTCGATCGATTTGGCCGCCAGCGGCAGCATGCCCTTTTGATAGGCATAGCCCATCATCATCATGTTGGTGGCGATGGAATCGCCGCGCAGCACTTCGGCGGGTTTTGTAAAATCGAAGAACGAGGTGTCCTGGCGGAGCGCGGTCTCCAGCACGTGGTTGACCTTGCGGGCCTGGAAATTGAAATCGCGGTTGAGGATGAAGTCCGCGATCGGAATGAGATGCGTGTTGATGACGCCATAGGTGCGGCTGGATTCGCACAGCGTCATGGTCTCTTTGGCAGCAGCGACCACCTCGTCGGCGGCCAGCACCAGATCGGCGGTGCCGGTGACGATGCGCGAACAGGTGACGTCGGCGGTGTGCTCCGAGAGCCGGACATGGCTCAGCACCGCGCCGCCCTTTTGCGCGAGGCCGGACATGTCGAGGATCATGCTCGCCTTGCCCTCGATATGCGCGGCCATGCCGAGCAACGCGCCGATGGTCAGCACGCCGGTGCCGCCGACGCCGCCGACCGCGACGTTGTAGGGCCGCTCCAGCGTGGGCCGTGAAGCCGGCTCCGGCAGTTCGCCGATGTCGCCGACGCCGGCAGGCGCGCGCTTGCGCAGCTTGCCGCCATCGACGGTGACGAAGGAAGGACAAAAACCCTTTACGCAGGAATAGTCCTTGTTGCAGGTCGACTGGTTGATGGTGCGCTTGCGACCGAGCTCGGTCTCCAGCGGCTCCACCGAGATGCAGTTGGACTGCACCGAGCAGTCGCCGCAGCCTTCGCAGACCGCGGGGTTGATCATCACCCGGCGCGACGGATCCTCCATGGTGCCGCGCTTCCGGCGGCGGCGCTTTTCGGCGGCGCAGGTCTGCACGAACACGATGGCGGAAGCGCCCTTGACCTGACGCAGCGTCTTCTGGACGGCGTCGAGTTCGTCGCGATGCGCGGTTTTGGTGCCCGGCGCGATCTCGGAAGCCGGATAGGCATCGGGATTTTCCGACACGAGATAGATGTCGCGGATGCCTTCGGAGTGAAGCTGGAAGGTGATCTGCTGCGGCGACAATTCACCATCGACATGCTGGCCGCCGGTCATCGCGGTCGCGTCGTTGTAGAGGATCTTGTAGGTGATGTTGGCGCCGGAGGCGACCGCCTGGCGAATCGCGAGGCTGCCGGAATGGAAATAGGTGCCGTCGCCGAGATTGGCGAATACGTGCTGTTCGTCGGTGAACGGGGCGACGCCCACCCACGGCACGCCCTCGCCTCCCATATGCGTAAAGGTCTCGGTGCTGCGGTCCATCCACAGCGCCATGAAGTGACAGCCGATGCCGGCAAAGGCGCGGCTGCCCTCGGGCACTTTTGTCGACGTGTTGTGCGGACAGCCCGAGCAGAAATACGGCGTGCGAGTGATCGGCGATGCCGGCTGCATCTGGCTGGCGAGGCGGCCGTTGAACCAGTCCGCCTTGGCGCGCAGCATGGCCGCGATTTCGGGGTTGAGGTTGAGCCGAAGCAGCCGCTCGGTCAATGAGCTCGCGAGAGACGCGACGCTGAGTTCCTCGGCGAATGGCAGGAAGCGCTTGTCGAGTTCGTCCATCTTGCCGACGATGCGCGGCCGGACGTTGTGGTTGAACAGTTCCTGCTTGACCTGGTTCTCGACGATCTCGCGGCGCTCTTCCACGATCAGGATTTCTTCGAGGCCCTGGGCGAATTCGCGCACGCCCTGCGGCTCCAGCGGCCACGGCATCCCGATCTTGTAGAGCCGCAGGCCAATCTTGGCGGCGACATCGGGGGTGACGCCGAGTTCGCGCAGCGCCTGCCTGATATCCTCGTAGCTCTTGCCCGATGCCATGATGCCGAACCGCGCGTTCGGCGAATCCATGGTGATGCGGTTGACCTTGTTGGCGCGGGCAAAGGCGATCGCGGCGTAACCCTTGTAATCCTGCAGGCGGCGATCCTGCTCGTAGCGGTCGTCGGGCCAGCGCAGATTGAGTCCGCCCGGCGGCATCTCGAAGTCGGTCGGGATGATGAATTGCTTCAATTCATCGTTGAGATCGATCTCCGCCGTGGTCTCCACAGTCTCGGTAATCACCTTCATGCCGACCCAGCAACCGGAGTAGCGCGACATCGCGATACCCAAGAGGCCCATCTCGATCATTTCGTGGATGCTGGAGGGATAGAGATAGGGCATCAGCGCCGAGATGAAGGCGTGGTCCGACTGATGCGGCACGGTGGAGGATTTGGCGCCGTGATCGTCGCCGGCGAGGCACAGGACGCCGCCGGTTTTGGCCGAGCCAGCGGCATTGCCGTGGCGAAACACGTCGCCGCAGCGGTCGACGCCGGGACCCTTGCCGTACCAGATGCCGACCACGCCGTCATGCCGGGCGCCCTTCGACAGGTTGAGCTGCTGCGAGCCCCAGATCGCGGTGGCCGCGAGGTCCTCGTTCACCCCGGGCTGGAATTTGACGTTGTACTGCTCGAGGTGTTTTCGCGCGGCGAACAGCTGCTGGTCGTAGCCGCCGAGCGGCGAACCGCGATAGCCCGTGACAAAGCCGGCGGTATTGAGACCGGCGGCGCGGTCCCGGCGGATCTGCGCCATCGGCAGGCGGACCAGCGCCTGGATGCCCGTCATGAAGACGTGACCCGAGCCTTGCGTGTATTTCTGGTCCAGACTGATCGGACCCTGATTGATTCCCATTCCACCCTCTTCGAGCCGCAGAGCCTGAGGCTTCTTAGCTAGTCGTTGTTCTAGCTTAGAACCAGTCTATGTCGCTTTCCGCGGAACACGCACCACAAATCTCGGCATTGGAGCTCCGCGTCGAAAGATCGCAATTTCGTGGCCCTGCACCCGGCCTGCCTATTCAGGTTGTGTCGCCGGGGAGGCCTCGCGCGAAACGACGTAACGCCATGCTGCACTGCGTCAGGCAGGGCACGCATGAGCGTTACCGGCGATTCTCGTCAAAGACGAATTTCGGCATTTCCCATTTGTAGCGGATCGCCAGCAGGCGGAACGACAGGCCGAGCACGAAAGTCAGCGCGGTCCATAGTTCGGGATTCAGCTTCAGCCCGAACCCGATGGAATAGAACAAGCCGGTGACGATCGAAACGCTGGCGTAGAGCTCGGCCCGAAACAACAGCGGCACATCGTTGCAGAGGATGTCGCGCAGCACGCTGCCGGCGCAGCCGGTGATCATCCCCGCTACCACCACGATCACCAGCGGCAACGAAGGCTCGATCTGCCGCGCGACGTCGCAGCCGGCCATGGTGAAGACCACCAGGCCGATCGCGTCGAGCACCAGGAACGCCGTGTTCAGCCGATGCACCACGCGGGCTATCAGGATGGTGGCGAGGGCTGCCCCCGCCGTCAGCAGCAGAAAAGACGGATGCTGCACCCAGACCAGCGGATAGTGCCCGAGCAAAACATCGCGAATCGTGCCGCCGCCCAGCGCAGTGATGCAGCCCAGCATGCATACGCCGGCCCAGTCCATGCTGCGCTTTCCCGCGGCAAGCGCCGCCGTCATCGCGTCCGCCGCGAGCGCCACCACGAACAGGGCGTGCAAGATATCGGTCGATGGCAGGGCCCACATCGCAACCTCGCGGAACAGGATCTCGGGAACTTACGTGGCCGGTTCCATTCTGAACAGGTGGAACTGCCGGTTTCCAAGAAAGGGACATGTTCCTGGAACCCACTCTGCTTCCGGAGGTTGTTAGGGGACAACGGAGGAACTCATCCATGGCCATCAATCCGGACGATCCCTATCGCTCCAATCCGACCGACGCCGACATGCGCCGCCAGGCCCGCCTCGACAACGAGCTGCAGGCCGATCCCGAGCTTGCCGAGGGTCCCGCCAGCGGCGGCAGGGTCGCAATGTTCGCCATCGCCATCGCGGTGGTGCTGGGTGCGGTCTTCTATGGACTGAACAATTCGACCGTCAACGAGGCCGGCACCACGCCGCCCACCTCGACGGCCCAGAACACCGAGCGGACTTCGCCTCCCACGGCCCCGACCGGGATGCGTGACGTGACGCCGCGCTCCAATACCGAACCCGGCACGACGACCGGCGCAGCCCCGGCAAATCCGCAGGCTCCGGCACCGCAGGCTCCCGCGGCGAGCCCGCCGGCAACTACCGCTCCCGCCAAGTAACGGCTGGACGTAGCTCTTCAAATTCAGCGCGGCGGGCCATAATCGCCCGCCGCGCTTTTGTTTGCCTGATTGCGTAGCGCACGCGTTTTCCGCGGAAAAGACTCATCGTCCCCCGGCTTGACCGGGACCCAGTACGCCGCAGCTTTTCGGCCTTATCGCTGCTGCCTCGGCGACGACAGCTGAGGTCGCACGGCTTGCGGCTCACGCCTCCCCTCAACTGAACATCTTGTTCAATTCGCCGCCGGAATAGCCATTGCCGAGTTCGGTGAACGTCCCCTGCTCGGCCATCTCCCTGGCCGCCCGCATGAACCCGCCCCAGGCCGCGCGCGCCAGCGAACCGCCGACGCTGATGCGGCGGACGCCGAGATCGGCGGCCGCCGCCAGCGATGGTCCGGCCGCACCGACCAGGAGATTGACAGGCTTTGGATGCACCGCCTTCACCACGGCCGAAATCTCCTCCGGCGTCGCGATGCCGGGCGCATAGAGGCAATCCGCGCCGGCCTCGGCATAGGCGGTGAGCCGGTCGATCACGAGTTTCAGATCCTTCTGTCCCCGCAGGAACGCCTCGCAGCGGCCGGTGAGCAGGACGCCGCTGTTGTCGGTATCGATCGCCCGGCGCGCCGCCTTGATACGCTCGACCGCGAGTGCCCGATCGAACAGGGGCTTGGCGTTGTCTCCGGTAAAATCCTCGATCGAAAGGCCGGCAACGCCTGACTTGACGGCGCGCGCGACGTTGACGCCGACCTTCTGCGGCTCATGCGCAAAACCGTCCTCGAAATCGGCGTTGACGGGAATGTCGACCGCCGCGCAGATCGCGGCAAGGTGAGCGCAGACATCGTCGACGGTGACGCGGTTGTCGGCCTTGGCGATGGTCCAGGCAAAACCGGCACTGGTAGAAGCCAGCGCCTTGAAGCCGAGATGTTGCAGCGCCTTTGCGCTGCCGACGTCAAACGGATTGGGAATGATGAAGCAGCCGCTTTCGTGCAACTTCCTGAATGCGGTGCGTTTGTCAGCAGATGTCAGCGGCATGGTTTCTCCATTTTTTGATTGCCTGACGCAAGAATATCCGCGCGCCGCAACCCGGGCTAGTGCGCCTCGTGAACGGCGCGGCTGTCCTTTGGCGCCTGTGCGCGGTCGGTCATGCCGTAGTCGCGGATCACTCCGGCGATGCGCAGCCGGTAGTTCTCGAAAATTTTCGTACGGCCCTCGCCCTGGGTCATGCGATGACCGGGCACGTTGCGCCATGCGGCGACGGCCTCCTCGTCGCGCCAGAACGACAGCGAGAGGATCTTGCCCTTCTCGGTCAGGCTCTCGAACCGCTCGACCGAAATAAAGCCGTCGATGGTTTGCAGCATCGGCCTGAGGTCAGCCGCGAGATCGAAATATTTCTGCCTGTGCTCCGGCTTCGGCCAAACTTCAAAGATCACCGCTATCATGTCGCGCCTCCGCTGAGCATCTGAGATGGCCTACAATGCCACCTTGCGCAAGAAGGTCCGTTCTTCAGCCAGAATAAATTTGTTCTCCTCGGCGAATGCAAAATTGGCCATACCCTCGCTGTCGGCGCGCAGGCGCGCGCGGTAGCTTTCATAGGCCGCGAGATTTTCGAACGAAATCAGCGCGAAGGCGATGTTGTTGGTGCCCTCATGCGGCATCCAGTAACCCTGCAGATCGCCGCCGCATTTCGGGATGATGGTCAGCCAGTTTTTCGAATACTGCTCGAACATCGCGCGCTTGAACGGGTCGAGCTGGTAGCGGATGAAAACGGTGACGGTCATTTGGAGCTCCCATATTCCAGCAGCCGTCATTGCGAGCGCCAGCGAAGCAATCCAGCTTGCTTCGAAGAAAGCTGGATTGCTTCGTCGCTTGCGCTCCCGTGCGTAAACGCTTCGCGATTGTCGCAGGCACTGACGACTTTGAACACTTGAGTCAGAGAATATCCTCTTGACGACGTCGATGCTTCGTCTAGCATCGAACTATGAAGGCAGGTCCCGACATCGCCATGATCGCCGCTCTGGTCGGCGACCCCGCCCGCGCCAACATGCTGACGGCGCTGATGAGCGGCCGCGCGCTGACCGCCAGCGAGTTGGCGCATCAGGCCGGCATCACGCCGCAGACCGCGAGTTCGCATTTGTCGAAGCTGGAGGCCGGCGGCCTGATCGAGCAGGAGAAGCAGGGCCGCCACCGCTATTACCGGCTCAGCGATCCCGATGTCGCCGGCGTGCTCGAGGGCCTCGCCGGCCTTGCCGCGCGCGCCGGCCACATGCGCCTGCGTACCGGGCCAAAGGATCCGGCGCTGCGCCGCGCGCGGATCTGCTACGACCACCTCGCCGGCGATCTCGGCGTGCAGATGCTGGACAGCCTGCGCAAGCAGCGCCTGCTGCGCCAGAACAGGCAGGCGATCGAACTCACGCCGGAGGGCGAACGCTTCCTGGTCAGGGCATTGCAGATCGACGCCGGCATGCTGGCGCATCCGCGCCGCCCACTTTGCAAGGCCTGCCTCGACTGGAGCGAGCGGCGCCATCATCTCGCGGGCACGCTGGGTGCGGCGATCATGGCGCGGTTCACCGAACTGAACTGGGCCTCGCGCGACCCTGCCCCCGGCAGCCGGGTCGTCAATTTCACCCGCAGCGGCGAGAAGCGTTTTGCGGCGCTGTTCGGCGAAAGCTCCGATTAGATCTGCGCTTGCCGACAGCACAGCCGCCGACAACGTTGCCGCCGCGCATTCATTTCGCGTTCAGGTCGCCCAATTAAAGTCGCACAAATGTTTCGACTTCCTGAAAGTCGTAACATGTTCGAATCAACGGGATTACGGCGCCGCGCAATGCGGTCCGAAATGAGGAAAAAACATGAAATACCTGATCGCAGCAGCCCTGCTTGCAACCACGGTTGTGGGCGCTCCCGTCGCCGATGCCGCGCAGGGATGCGGCCCCGGCTTCCATCGCGGCCCCTATGGCGCATGCGTATCCAATCGCCGCCCGGTCGTGGTGCGGCGCGCGCCGGTCGTGGTGGCGCCGCCGCGGGTCGTGTACCGCAGGGCTCCCGTGGTGGTGGTACCTCGCGCCCGTGTCTGCCCCCGCGGCATGGTCTGGGCCGCTGGACGCTGCCGTTACTGAGTTCACGTCACGCATCACGGCAAAACCCCGCTCGCGCGGGGTTTTTTGTTGGCAGACAGCCCGGCACCGGCGGCATTTCTTCAGGTGGAACGGGAGGACGCAATCCCCGCCCTCCCCGAGTTGGATCGATCGCGCCTCACCAATACCGGCGACGCCAGTAGTGGCGACGCCAGTAGCGGCGGCGGCGCCAGCGGCGGCGATGCCGGGCCCAATGACGACGGCGCCAGCCCCAGTGCCGCCTGCGCCAGCGCCTGTAACGACGGCGGCGCCAGTGCACCTGTTCGGGCGCAAGACGATCGACCTCCTCGCCTGTGGTGACCGCCGGGCGCGCATCATCGTTTCCGGGCGGCGGCCCGTCGTCCGCGGTGAGCGGTTGCGGCGCGAGGGGGGCTGCCCGCGCGCTCTCGGCCAGCGCCACCGCGCCCGCGGCAAATCCAAAGGCGAGTTTCAGAAAGTGGCGGCGTTCCATGACATCTCCCTCGTCGCAGCGATGTGGCGTGATGCATGGAGATTTTGATAGCGTCGAGATGAATGCGCGCTGAACCACGCGTTTATGTTTGGCGTTGTCATGCCTGCGAGCCTGGAGATCGCGTTGCGAGATGCGGCCTCACCCCAAAATGTCATCGTCCGCCACCGGGTCGGCGCTTTCGCGCCGCCCGATGACAGGCTCCGGCGGACGATCCAGTATTCCAGACACGCTAATAATAGAACCGAAAGGCCGCGGCGTATTGGATCCCGCCTTCGCGGGGATGCGACCGGTGTATCGGCGGACAACGGCCCCACCTGCCGTCACAATGCTATGATATCCGCCGCGCATCATCGGAGAGAACCGCCATGCCGCCCCGCCATCGCGCCGTCCTGCTGTCCGCGTTCTTGTGCATCGCTCTCATCGCCCCCGCCGCGGCGCAGAATGTGCTGCCGCGCGAGGCGCAGATCGGTCCCCGGCCCTTCTACCTCGTCGACAAGATGAAAGATGGGCCGCTGAAACAGAAACTGAGCCAGTGCACCGGCCCGTTTCACAAGACCGATTTCTCCATCGGCCATCGCGGGGCGGCGCTGCAATTCCCCGAGCACACCAGGGAGTCCTATTCTGCGGCGGCAAGGATGGGCGCCGGCATCATCGAATGCGATGTGACGTTTACGAAGGACCGGCAACTGGTGTGCCGGCATTCGCAATGCGACCTGCACACCACGACCAATATCCTGTCGCTGCCGGCGCTTGCGGCAAAATGCACGATGCCCTTCGTTCCGGCCGATCCCGCCACCGGCCGCAAGGCATCGGCAAAGTGCTGCACCAGCGACATCAAGCTGGCGGAATTCAAGACGTTGTCGGCCAAGATGGACGGATCTAATCCGAAGGCCACCAATGTGGCCGGATTTCAGGACGGCACGCCGCGCTGGCGCACCGATCTCTACAGCCATTCCGGCACGCTGATGACCCACGACGAGAGCATCGCGCTGATCAGGAGCCTCGGGGCCAAATTCACGCCGGAACTGAAGGCGCCCGAAGTCGCGATGCCGTTCGACGGCGACTACACCCAGGAAAAATATGCCTCGCAGATGCTGCAGGCCTACAAGGACGCGGGCATTCCGGCCAGCGACGTGTTCGCCCAGAGCTTCAGCCTTGCCGACATCCAGCATTGGGTAAAGACCGAGCCGGAGTTCGCGGCGCAGGCGGTGTATCTCGACGGCCGCTACGAGACCTCGGGCTTGCACCCTGCCAGGCCCGAGACATGGAAGCCGTCGATGACTGAGCTAAAGGCGCAGGGCGTCAGGATCCTGGCGCCGCCGATCACCATGATGCTGGCGCTGAACGACAAGAGCGAGATCGTGCCGTCGGAATATGCCAAGGCCGCGAAGGCCGCTGGCCTCGACCTGATCGGATGGTCGCTGGAGCGCGACGGCCCGCTCGACCGCGGCGGCGGCTTCTATCACAAATCGGTCAAGGCCGCCGTCGACCGCGACGGCGACACGCTCACGGTGCTCGACGTGCTGGCGCAACAGGTCGGCATCCGCGGCATGTTCTCGGACTGGCCGGCGACCACGACGTTTTATGCCAACTGCATGGGGATGAAGTAGCAGCCGCCCCGACGGGTCTATTTCGGCCCGACGGCAGCCCCCATCACGTAATCCGGCAGCCAGGTGGCGATCTCCGGGAAGATCGACATGATGACGATCGCGAGCACCATCATCAAGACATAGGGCACGGAGCCCCACAGCACCGTCTTGGTGGGCACATCGGGCGCGATGGCGTTGACCACGAACAGGTTCAGCCCGACCGGTGGGGTGATCAGTCCGATTTCCATATTGATGGTGACGATAACGCCGAACCAGACCGGGTCGAAGCCGGCGGCGGTGATGATCGGCAGCAGGATCGGCGCGGTCATCAAGATGATCCCGGCGGGTGGAATGAAGCAGCCGGCAACCAGCAGGAACAGGTTGATGCATCCCATCAGCACCCAGCGATTGAGCTGCGCATCGGCGATGGCCTGCGCCAGCGTCTGGGTGATGTAGAGCGAGGTCAGCATGTAGCCGAACAGCACGGCGGTCGCGATGATCATCAGGATCATCACCGACTCGCGGGTGGTTGCGCGCAGGATTTCCCACCAGGCCGTCGGACTCCACATCCGGTAGATCACGACCGCCAAGACGACGCACAGCGCGGCGCCGACGCCTGCCGCTTCCGACGGCGTCGCGATGCCGCCGTACAGCACGTACATCACCCCCGCCACGATCAGCAGGAAGGGCGCGATTTTCGGCACCGATTCGAACTTCTCGCGCCAGCTGAAACGGAATCCGGCTTCGTAGGCCCGAAAACCCTTGAGCCAGATGTAGAACAGCGTCCATGCCATGAAGAGGCCGGTCAGCAACAGTCCCGGCAACACGCCGGCCAGGAACAGGCGGCCGATCGAGGTCTCCGTGGCGATGCCGTAGAGGATGAAGGTGATCGAGGGCGGGATCAGGATGCCGAGCGTGCCGCCGGCGCAGATCGAGCCGGTTGCCACTTCGTCCGGGTAACCGCGCTTGCGCATCTCCGGGATGCCCATCTTGCCGATGGCGGCGCAGGTCGCCGGCGAGGAGCCGGTCAGCGCCGCGAACAGCGCGCACGCGCCGATGTTGGAAATCACCAGCCCGCCGGGCACCCGGTAGAGCCAGCGATCGAGCGCGATGTAGAGATCCTTGCCGGCCGGCGACGAGCCGATCGCCGCCCCCATCATGATGAACATCGGAATCGAAACCAGCGTGAAATCGTTCAGGCCGGAATACAGCGTCTCGGCCGCGACCCGCAGCGAATCGGTACCCTGAAACAGCACCAGGAACGCGACCCCCACGGCGCCCAGCGCAAAGGCGACCGGCGCGCCGCTCAGCAGCACCAGCACCGTCGTCACAAGCACGAGGACGCCTTGAACGGACGGGCTCATATCCCTGCTCCCGGAATCTTCACCTCGGTCCCGCTTTCGGACAGGTTGACGTCGGCCGCGCGCTCCCTGACTTCGATGCCGAACGGCGGCTCGCGGCCGGTGAGCAGATTGAGCAGGTCGGCGACATATTGCAGCGTCAGAATCCCGAGGCCTACCGGCATGGCGCCGTAGGGAATCCACAGCCGCGCCCGCCACATCGTGTCGGACACCCAGCGGCCCTCATAGGCCTCGAGCCAGAACTGGAAGGTGAGCACGGTCATCAGCAGGCAAAAGCCCAGCGAGACCCCGATCGCGCAAATGGCGAGCCAGTAGCGCGCGCGTTCGCTCGCATAGATCGGCACGACGTCCACGTTGACGTGGCCCTTGGTCAAAAGCACGTAGGGCGCGCCGATGAAGGTGGCCGCAATCAGGCTGTAGGTGACGAAATCGGTCTGCCAGATCGTGTTCTCGTTGAGGACGTAACGGATGAACACCATCTGGCAGACGACGACCACCGCGGCCGCCGTCAGGGCTGCTGCAAAAATCCCGCAGGCCTGCGAGACCAGCGTAACAAGCCGATTGAAAAGGTTCATTCGTCCCCGCCCCCTGAGCGCAAGTGGACCGGCCGGCGAAGCGCCGGCCGGTCCCTGTTATCGAAGGCGCATTACTTGACCGCCAGTGCTGCGTCGATCAGCTTCTTGCCGTCGGGCACTTCCTTGGCGAACTGGGCATAGGAGCTCTTTTGCGCCACGTCGAGCCAGGACTCGTATTCGGCCGCCGTCAGGGTGACGACTTCGATCTTGTTGTCCTGGAAGGTCTTGACCATCTTGTCGTCGAGACCCTTGCTCTCTTTCGCGAAGTATTCCTCCGACTTCTTTCCGGCCTTGAGCAGCGCGTCCTGCTGCTGCTTGTTCAGCTTGTCGAACGCCTTTTTCGACATCAGCACCGGCTCGTACATGAACCACAGCGCGTTGTCGCCGGGCGCGGTGATGCACTTGACCTGCTCGTAGATGCGGAACGAGACGAAGCTGCCGGTCGAGGTGTCGGTGGCCTCAGCGACGCCGGTCTGCAATGCGTTATAGACTTCGTTCGACGGGATCGAGACGATCGAGGCGCCCGCGGCCTGCCACATCGCCGCAAAAGTGGGGCCGGCTGAGCGGATCTTGACGCCCTTGATGTCTTCCGGCTTGCGGATGCAGCCCTTCTTGGAGGCCACGGCGCCGGCCAGCCAGGCATCGGCGAGCACGATGACGCCGGCCTTCTCGATCTTGGCCTTGATGTCCTTCATGAACGGCGAGTCCGCCATCCGCGCGGCGCGGTCGTGGCTGCGCACGAGGCCCGGCATCAGGGTGGCGCCGAAGTCGCGCACCTTGCCGCTGGCGTAGTCGAGCGGGAATGCCGAGATGTCGAGCTGGCCGTTGACCATGGCGTTCCACTGGTCGTTCGGCTTGAACAGCGAGGCGCCCGGATAGACCTGGATCTCGAGCCCGACATTGGCCGCCTTGGCTTCCTTGGCGATGATCTGCACCATCTCGTCGCGCGGATCGCCCTTGCCGCCGGGAAACTGGTGCGAGGCTTTCAGCGTCACCTGCGCCAGGGCCGGCGCCGACAGCAGGATGGCCGCCGCCGTCGCGAACAATATCGTCGAGACTTTCCGCATGATGTTCCTCCTCCACAAGGTTTTTTCTGGCGGCGGATATACCGCTCATTCTTTCGAGCGAACCCGTCAGGCTCGCCCGTCGCGGCCGATTAGGCCATTCCGCCAGAGGCTTGGCAAGCCGCCTGACCAGGCTTTTAGTCGCGGATGCGGCCGGCCGCATCGGAGCCCCCTCGTCATTCCGGGGCGAGGCGCAGCATCGAACCCGGAATCTCGCGATTCCGGGTTGAGCGCTGCCCGGAAGCCGTCACGGGAACGGCTACGCTCCGAACTGCTCCGCCAGCACCAGAACCTCGCGGGTGCGCGTGACACCGGGCCAGCAGCGATCGAACTCGGCGACCAGCGGCTTCATGGTGTCAGCCCCGGTGCCGCGCTCCAGCGCCGCCAGATCGGGAAATTCATACATCGCCAGATGCAGCGATGGATCGCCGGCACTCCAGAACCGCCGCGCCTTGCTGATGCCGAACGCTTTGGTCGCGTCGGGCAGATGTTCTTTGTGATACCATTCGTCGAACGCGGCCCGCTTGGCGGGATCGGTGACGGTGGCGCGGACGATGAAATAGGCGGTGGGCATGGGGTGGCTCCTCCGAATATCTTTCTTTCCGTCATTCCGGGGCATCGCGCAGCGATGAACCCGGAATCCAGAGATCGTTCCTCTCGAGATTCCGGGGCGCGCTACGCGCCTCGGAATGACTTCATCAACAAGGTCACAACGGCAAATTGTCGTGCTTCTTCGCCGGCATCTCCACCTGCTTGTCCCTGAGCATCGCCAGCGCCCGCGCAATGCGCCGCCTTGTCGAATGCGGCATGATGACGTCGTCGATGTAGCCGCGCTCGGCGGCGATGAAGGGGGACAGGAAGCGGTCTTCGTACTCCTTGGTGCGCGCGGCGATTTTTTCGGCGTCGCCGATATCGCTGCGGAAAATGATCTCCACGGCACCCTTGGCGCCCATCACGGCGATCTGCGCGGTCGGCCAGGCGTAGTTCATGTCGGCGCCGATTTCCTTGGACGCCATCACGTCGAACGCGCCGCCATAGGCCTTGCGGGTGATGATCGTGACCAGCGGCACCGTTGCCTGCGAGAAGGCGAACAGCAGCTTGGCGCCATGCTTGATCAGGCCGCCATATTCCTGCGCGGTGCCGGGCAAAAAGCCGGGGACGTCGACGAAGGTGACGATCGGAATGTTGAAGGCGTCGCAGAAGCGGACGAACCGCGCGGCCTTGCGCGAGGCGTCAGAGTCGAGCACGCCGGCCAGCACCATCGGCTGGTTGGCGACGAAGCCGACGGTGCGGCCGGCGATGCGGCCGAAACCGGTGACGATGTTCTTGGCGAAGGCTTCCGAGATCTCGAAGAAGTCGCCCTCGTCGACGACCTTCAAGATCAGTTCCTTCATGTCGTAGGGCTTGTTCGGATTGTCGGGGATCAGCGTGTCCAGCGACATGTCGACCCGCCCGATGTCGTCGAAGCTCGGCCATTCCGGCACGCCTGACGTGTTGTTCGAGGGCAGGAAGTCGATCAACCGGCGCATCTGCAACAGCGTCTCGACGTCGTTCTCGAAGGCGCCGTCGGCGATCGAGGAGCGCGTCGCGTGCACGGATGCGCCGCCGAGTTCTTCCGCCGTCACCACCTCGTTGGTGACGGTCTTCACCACGTCGGGGCCGGTGACGAACATGTAGCTGGTGTTCTTCACCATGAAGATGAAATC
>JAUXWH010000045.1 GCA_030681365.1 Bradyrhizobium sp. | reverse complement strand
CTGCACCAGTTCGGCGTGGGTGCGCAGGATCCGGCCGCCGATCGAATGGAAGGTGCCGAGCCACGGCATGCCCTCGACGGCCTGGCCCAGCATCTGGCCGAGCCGCAGCTTCATCTCGCGCGCGGCCTTGTTGGTGAAGGTGACCGAGAGGATTTCGCCGGGGCGGGCGCGGCCTTGGCTCAGGATATGGGCGATCCGGCAGGTCAGCACCTTGGTCTTGCCGGTGCCGGCCCCCGCCAGCACCAGAACCGGTCCGTCGAGCGTTTCCACCGCCTCGCGCTGTTCGGGATTGAGCCCGGCGAGAAATTGCGGGGCGGCGCTCGCCCGCGCGCGCGCGGCAATGCCTCCCGCCGCAGGCTGGTGCGCGGGGACGTCGTGATGGGGCAGCTTGTTCGGCTCGGTCATATGCGAATCGTCTTCCGCCCACGATGGCACCGCGGGGCCGTGAAGGGGAGCCTTCATAGCAGGATTGAGGGGCATATAGGATTTTTGCGGCGGATTTGACAGGCTTTATCCCGTGCCAGGCGGGCGGCCTTTCGCCGCCCGGAGGCGACTTTGTTCCCTGCGATATCGGCAATTTGAGCAGTCTGCCCGGACAAGGGACCCAGGAACTTCCGTTCCCAGCCCGGATTATTTCCACAGCCGACGCGCGATCTCAGTCGCGCGGATGTTGAAACCGAAAGTGGAAAACAGAGGAGCCGACCATGCTGAGCTGGGTTGTCACGTTTTTGATCATCGCGCTGATCGCCGGCATTCTGGGCTTCGGCGGCATCGCCGGGGCCTCGATCGAAATCGCCAAGATCATCTTCTTTGTCGCGCTCATCCTGTTCCTGGTCTCGGCCGTGGTCGGCCTGGCGCGCGGCCGAACCCGCGTCTAGCGGTCCACGCTATTTCGAGGGCATCGCCACCTTGCGGCCGATGCCCTCGGGGCGGGGCACCGCACCGTGGGCCTTCGCCAGGGCGTCGATGCGCGCGCGAATATCGGGCGGAAACGGCGCGGTCTTGCGAACATTCATGTCCATGTGGAGGGTCATGTTCTCGGACGTGGCGGACAGCCAGCCCTCGGTGGCGTGACGCAATTCCTTGAAGGTATGGAGCCGCTTCTCGTCGGCCGCGACCAGCAGGATCGATACCTGCACGGGATCGCCGAGGTGAACTTCCCGCAGATAGCGCACATGGCACTCGGCGGTGAAGGTGGAGTTGTTGCGTTCCTTCATATAGCCCGGCCCGATCCCGATCTCGAGCCATAATTCGTCGATCGCCCGGTCGAACATCACGTTGTAATAGGCCATGTTGAGATGGCCGTTATAGTCGATCCATTGCGGCTCGATCTGCATCACCGAGGACAGAAACGGCGCTGGCGAAATATCCCTGGCGGCGGAAGCGATCGTCATTAATCATCCCTGTTTGTTCGAACGGGTCACTTGACCCCCTATATATCCTTTGCCACGGTCTTCCAAAGCCGGAGGAAATTTGCGTGGCTACAACGACAACCAACCATTCGAAGCGGCCGGAGCCGCAGGCGCTGAAGGGCGCCATCGACGCGCTGGCCGCGCGGTTCGGCAACCGGCTGATCACCTCGCAGGCGGTGCGCGACCAGCACGCCCATACCACGACCTGGCTGCCCTCGCAGCCGCCGGACGCGGTGGTGATGGCGCAGGAGACCCCTGATATCCAGGACGTGGTGCGGATTTGCGCCAAATATGGCGTCCCCGTGATCGCGTTCGGCACCGGCACCTCGCTGGAGGGGCAGGTCAACGCGCCCGCGGGTGGCATCTGCATCGATTTGCGCGACATGAACAAGGTGCTGGCGGTCCATGCCGAGGATCTGGACTGCGTGATCGAGCCCGGCGTCACCCGCAAGGCGCTCAACGAGCATTTGCGCGACCAGGGAGTGTTTTTCCCGATCGACCCCGGCGCCGACGCCTCGCTGGGTGGCATGGCGTCCACCCGCGCCTCCGGCACCAATGCGGTGCGCTACGGCACCATGCGCGACAATGTGCTGGCGCTGAAGGTGGTGCGCGGCGACGGCGAGATCGTCACCACGGGCACGCGGGCGAAGAAATCCTCGGCCGGGTACGATCTCACCCATCTGTTCGTCGGCGCCGAAGGCACGCTCGGCATCATCAGCGAACTCACGATCAAGCTGCGCGGCATTCCCGAGACCATCGCGGCGGCGGCGTGCTCGTTCGAGACCGTGCGCGGCGCCTGCCAGGCCACCATTCTGGCGATCCAGACCGGCATTCCCGTCGCGCGCATCGAACTGCTCAATGCCGAGCAGGTGCGGGCGTGCAATGCCTACTCGAAACTGACGCTGCCGGAGACGCCACTGCTGCTGCTCGAATTCCATGGCAGCGAGAACGAGGTTGCCGAGCAATCGAGGAATTTCAGCGAGATCGCCAGGGAATGCGGCGGTGGCGATTTCACCTGGACCACGCGGCCCGAGGACCGGACGAAACTGTGGCAGGCGCGGCACGACGCCTATTGGTCGGTCAAGGCGCTGCGTCCCGGCGCCGGCGTGGTCGCGACCGATGTGTGCGTGCCGATCTCGCGGCTGGCCGATTGCGTCACCGAAACCGAGGCGGATTTGAAGCGCCTCAATCTGCTGTCGCCGATCGTCGGTCATGTCGGCGACGGCAATTTTCACTGCTCGCTGGTGTGCGACGTCGACAATGCGGAGGAGATGGCGCGCGGCGAGGACTTCATGCACCGGCTGGTCGAGCGCGCCCAGGCGATGGGCGGCACCTGCACCGGCGAGCACGGCATCGGCCAGGGCAAGCAGAAATATCTCGAAGCCGAACTCGGGCCAGAGGCGATCGCCGCCATGCGCGCGGTGAAGGCGGCGCTCGATCCGCAGAACATTTTCAATCCAGGAAAGATATTGCCGGCGGTGTAGGCTTCAGGCGTACGACTCACCGGCCGCAAGACTGTCCGTGCTCATTTCGGGCGGGCAGAGATTCAGGGCGCGTGGCGATGCGGTGGTTTGACAGGAACGAGCGCAAGGACATCTGGGACGAGGCGATTCAATGGCCGATCGGCGACATCGAGGCCGCCAAGAAGATACGTGAGATCTGCCGTTCCGCAGCCGACAGCGCCGAAAAGGTTCGAGGCGTTGCCGGTGCTCCGGCGAGCCGGAAAGACAAATACCACGCCGAACGATATGAGCGCGCCGCCAGGGCCGCGATGGAAATCGCGATGAAGATTTCCGACGACCTGATGCGCGACGCGTCGGTACGCCAGATTGTCGACCTGTGCATGAGCGCGAACAATCTGAAGACAGCGCGCATCCTGTTTCGCGCGATCCAGGCGGCCTCGATCCGGGAAGCCGCGTTCGCAGACCATCCGGCGCTGCGGGAGTGAGTGCGTTGTGCATCAGGAAGGCAAACTGTCGACGGCACGAGTGCCGCCGACAATTTGTTTGCTGGACCTTGGCTAACCGCTAGCGCAACGTGCTGGTGCCCTGCTTCACGGCGCCGGGCTCCGTTGCATCGCCGCGGCTGTTGACGGCAGCGCCGGTCGGAGCACCCTGTTCGCTGGCTCCCGTTCCTGGCCGCGCCATCGCGCCGCCGCTCGCTCCGGTCGTCACGCCGGCACTACCATTGTTCATCGATGCCGCGCCGCCTGCCGAGGTGCCGCTCTTGACGGCTCCGGGACTGGTGCTGGTGCCGCTGCTGTCGACGGCGGCGCCGGTCGGGGCGCCCTGCGAACTCGGTTGCTGCACGGCTCCGCTCTGTGCCAGAGCAGCAGTTCCGGATAGTGCCAGCGCCGAAGCGAAGGCCAGGGTTGCGATCTTCATGTTTCTCTCCTTTGATGATTGCATCACTTAACCAAGCGAGGAAACCGGACATCGTTCCTGATTTCTTCGCATGATGCGGCGATCGAACGCATGGAACGGCTCATGGCGTATCCATTCGCATTCGGGACCGCCGGTGAGATGAGGCGGGCCGAAGGAACATGGCCCCCGGCAGGAAAAATCGCAGTCGCCATCGCCAGACGCTCGAAGGAAATTGATCTGGTCATCCTCCTTCCGGGATGGTTCAAAGGACAATGCCCGGAACCGCGAGATTCCAATCGGCCTGCGAAGCAATGAGAAGAACAAGAACAGGATGATTAACCCGAAGCGGCTTCCCTTTTTTTACGGTTGGGTCATCGTCGCGGTGACGTTTGTCACCATGGCGATCGGCGTCAATGCCCGCACCGCGTTCTCGCTGTTCTTCCCGCCGATCGTCGACGAGTTCGGCTGGGAACGCGGCATCACCGCGGGCGCCTTCTCCTTTGGTTTCGTCGTCTCCGCCGCGGTCAGTCCGCTGATCGGCCGCATGATGGATCGCTTCGGCCCGCGCGGGGTGATGGAACTGGGTGTCGCTCTGATGGCGGGAGGTCTGCTGCTGGCGCCGCTGACGTCGCAGCCCTGGCACCTGTATCTGACCATCGGCGTCATGGTCGGCGCCGGCAGCGTCTGTCTCGGCTATTCCGGCCAGTCGCTGTTTCTGCCGAACTGGTTCATTCGCCGCCGCGGCCTCGCCATGGGGCTGGCGTTCGCCGGCGTCGGCATCGGCTCGGTCACCCTGCTGCCATGGGTGCAGCTGATGATCGAGCAGACCGGCTGGCGCACCGCCTGCACCGCGATGGGCATCATGGTCCTGATCGTGCTGGCCCCGATCAACCTGTTGCTGCGCAAGCGGCCGGAGGACATCGGCCTGCTGCCGGACGGCGACGCGGCGCCGACGGCGACCTCGGCAAAACCGGTTTCCAACATCGTCGATCCGGTCTGGGCCGCCACCGACTGGACGCTGCGGCGCGCGCTGCGCACCGCGCGCTTCTGGTGGATCTCGCTCGGCTATTTCTGCGGATTGTACGTCTGGTACGCGGTGCAGGTGCACCAGACCAAATATCTGCTCGATATCGGTTTCAGCCCGACCGTCGGCGTGTGGGCGCTGGGCGTGGTCAGCCTGCTCGGCATTCCCGGCCAGATCTGGCTCGGACACCTGTCGGACCGGGTCGGACGCGAATGGATCTGGGCGGTGAGCTGCCTCGGCTTTGCGATCTGCTTTGCGGCATTGATCGCGCTGAAATTCCATCCGACCCTGCTGCTGGTTTACCTGATGATCCTCGCGCAGGGCGCGCTCGGCTACGGCCTGACCTCGATCATGGGCGCGGTGGTGCTGGAGATCTTCCAGGGCAAGCAGTATGGCAGCATCTTCGGCACCATCATGCTGGCGGCCCTGGCGGGCGGCGCCGCAGGCCCGTGGCTCACCGGCCTGCTGCACGACCTCACCGGCAATTACACCATCGCCTTTGCGATCGGGATCGCGGTGAGCGTGCTGTCGGCGGTCGCGATCTGGCAGGCATCGCCGCGCAAGGTACGCGCCGTGGCCGGCCAGATGCACAAGGCGCACGGCTGAGGCCCCGCGAGCCTTAATCAGCCCGACGTAATTCCCATCGCCCGCTGCAGATCTCCGATGGCGCGCAGAAAACTGTCGGCCGGGGTGGTCTCCGGATCGATCAGCCGGTGCAGACGAAAGCCATCCTCCATCGCGAGCAGAAGCGCGCCGGTCCATGCCGGGTTCCGGGCCGGCTTGCCGCTGTTCCTCGACGTGGTCTCGACGATATCGGCGATCAGCTTGCGCCGGGCGCGCAGCCGCTTGGCGAGTTCGGGCCGGCGCTTTTCGGCGCGCGCCACGAACAGGATCATCTCCATGTGCAGCAGCGGCGAACGGCCGAGCGGATCCTGCTGGCTGCGGTCCATGGTCTTCAGCGCGTCGAGAAAATCCGCGAGGTTCTGGTGCCGGGCGAGCAGATCGTGAATACGCCGGATCGATTGCTCGACGTGATCCTCGATCATGGCGATGATCAGCTCGTCCTTGCTCTTGAAATTCGAGTAGAACGCCCCGCGGGTAAAGCCGGCTGCGGCGGCGATGGTTTCGATGCTGGCGCCGCCGATGCCCTGTTCCTCGAACACGCGCGCCGCCGCCTCGAACAGCTTTTCGCAGGTATCGTCCCGGGTCGGTCGTGTTCGGACTCTTGACATCCGCGGGTTTTAGGCCAGAATGCAACTCGATACAACAGTGTATCCAATTTGAAAATGGTCCGGAGGCAACCGGCCCGGCCCCGAGGACGCCTATCCGCCCGAATGTGCGGACAATTCAACGCGATAACGAATTTGAGGTCACCATGAACGAGCATGTTCAGACTGCGACCAGCGCGCCGCTGTTCAATCCGCTGGCGCCGGAATTCATTCGCGATCCCTATCCGCATTACGCGCGGCTGCGCACCACCGATCCGATGCACCTGACGCCGCTCGGCATGTATGTCGCGAGCCGTCATGCCGAGGCCAGCCTGGTGATGCGCGACAAGCGCTTCGGCAAGGATTATCCCGAGCGCACCAAGCGCCGCTATGGCCCCGACATCATGCAGGAGCCGGTGTTCCGCAGCTTCAGCCTCACGATGCTGCAGCAGGATCCGCCGGACCACACCCGCCTGCGCGGGCTGGTGGTGAAGGCGTTCACCGCGCGCCGGGTCGAGGACATGCGCCCGCGCATCCAGCAGATCGTCGACGAGACGCTCGACCGGCTGATTCCGCAGGGCAGGATGGAACTGATCGAGGATTTCGCCTTCCGTCTGCCGGTCACCATCATCTGCGACATGCTCGGGATCCCCGAGGAGCATCGCGAGCTGTTCTATACCGGTTCGCGCAACAGTGGACGTATCCTCGAGCCGGTGCCGCTGTCGCCCGAAGAGATCAAGCAGGGCAACGCCACCAACGCGATGACCGAGATGTATTTCCAGCAGCTGTTCGAGCTGCGGCGGAAGAATCCGGGCGACGACCTGACCACGCAACTGGTGCAGGCCGAGGAAGACGGCAGCAAGCTTTCCAACGAGGAACTGACCGCCAATATCGTCCTGTTGTTCGGCGCCGGGCATGAGACCACGGTCAACCTGATCGGTAACGGCCTGCTGGCGCTGCATCGCAATCCCGACCAGCTGGCGCTGCTCAAGGCCAATCCGAGCCTGATCACCAACGCCATCGAGGAGTTCCTGCGCTACGATTCGTCCGTGCAAATGACCGGCCGGGTGGCGCTGGAAGACATCGACGATCTCGGCGGCAAGAAAATCCCGAAGGGCGAAAGCGTGATCTGCCTGCTGGGCTCGGCCAACCGCGATCCCGAAGTCTATCCGGACCGGCCGGACAGTCTCGACATCACCCGGCCGAAAATTCGTCCGCTGTCGTTCGGCGGCGGCATCCATCTCTGCCTCGGCGCCCAGTTGGCGCGAATCGAGGCAGAGGTGGCGATCGCGACCCTGCTGCGGCGGCTGCCCGACCTGAAGCTCGACGACGCCGAGAATCCGGAATGGCGGCCGAGCTTCGTGCTGCGCGGCCTCAAGCGGCTGCCCGCCAGCTGGTGACTTCTCCTGCGCGGAGCCGTCGCAGGCAATGCTGTGACTTCGCCACGATTGCCTCTATATAAGAGCTTGCTCCGGCGTTGATTTCAGCGTGCGGCGGGTGGGCTGTTCCGGGCCGCCATCGCCGGGGCTGCCCAAAGGGAGACGCCGTGCAGACGACGCTGCTCGGACTGGCGATTGCCTTTATCATTGCGCTGGTGGCCGCGCTGATCGGCCCGTATTTCGTCGATTGGAACCAGTTCCGGCCGCAATTCGAGGCCGAAGCCACCAGGGTGATCGGCGCGCCCGTACGCTTCGCCGGCAAACTGGATGCGCGCCTGCTGCCGGCGCCATCGCTGCATTTGCGCTCGGTGGTGGTCGGCGGCGCCAACGATCTTGGCAAGGTGCGCGCCGACAAGCTCGATGTCGAATTCAGCCTCGGCTCGCTGATGCGCGGCGAATTGCGCGCCACCGAGCTGACCGTCAATGGCATGGCGCTCGATCTCGGCCTGGATTCGCAAGGGCGGATCGACTGGCCGGCCTCGACGGGGAAATTCAACCTGGGATCGCTGGCGATCGACCGGCTGAACCTGACCGGCCGCATCGCCCTGCACGATGCGGCAAGCCGCGGCACGCTCGAGCTGAACGATATCGCCTTCAGCGGCGACGTGCGTTCGCTTGCGGGATCGATACGCGGCGACGGCAGCTTTGCGGTATCGGGGACCCGTTATCCGTTTCGGGTTTCGTCCGGTCAGGCCGCCGACGGCAAAGGCACCCGGGTTCATCTCAACATCGACCCCGGGGCGCGGGCATTGTCGGCCGATCTCGACGGCGTGCTGTTCTTCGAGGGGCGCGCGCCGCGCTTCGAGGGCGCGCTGATCCTGGCGGCCCCCGCCGGCCTCAAGGCCAGCGGCGATATTCCCATCACGCCCTGGCGGATCTCCGCCAGGGGCAAGGCCGATCCGTCCATGGCGCGGCTGGAACAGCTCGAGGTCGTCTATGGCGCGGAGGACGGCGCGCTGCGGCTGGCAGGCGCCGGCGATATCGGCTTCGGCGCGTCGCCACTGTTGCGGGCCACGCTGTCGGCACGGCAGCTCGATGCCGACAAATTCGCCGCCAGGGGCAACAGCGCCGCCGAACCGATCCGCTTGTTGCCGGGGTTGCGCGCGGTGATGGCGGCGATCCCGCAGACGATGCCGATGCCGGCGCAAATCGAATTCAGCGCCGAGCAGATCATGCTGGGCGGCCGCCCGCTGCAGAATGTTGCCGCAACCCTGCAGGCCGGCGCCAATGCCTCGAGCGATAAATCCTGGGCGATCGACCGGCTGGAATTTCGGGCGCCGGGCGCGACCCGCGTGACCCTGAGCGGTTCGAAGGCGCAAGCCGGCAGTTTCACCGGCGCGCTCGGCGTCGATTCCGCCGATCCGGATGCGCTGGTCACCTGGCTGCAGGGCCGTAGCGAGGTGGTCTATCGCAGCCAGAAGCCGTTGCGGCTGCACGGCGATCTGACCGTGGCTCCGGATCGCGTGGCGATCGAAGCCATGAAGGCCGAGATCGACGGCGGCGCCGTCGAAGGGCGGGTGGTGGTTGCAACGCCAAAGGGCGGTTCACGGATCGATGCCGAGCTGAAAGCCCAGCGTCTCGATCTCGATGCCGCGGCGGCGCTGGCGCGTTCGCTGGCGGGCCCGCAGGCCGAATGGCCTGACGAGGCGCGGCTCTCGCTCGATATCGGCCGCGCCACATCGGCCGGGCAGGAATTTCGGCCGTTGATGGCAAAGGTCGGTTACGGCCCGAAATCGTTCGCGCTGGAACAGTTGAAGATCGGTCAGGCCGGCGACGTGACGGTGGAAGGCGCGGGCAGTTTCGATCGCGTCAATTCGTCGGGAAAGCTGGCGCTGAACGCGAGCGCCGCGTCGCTCGGCCGGATCACCGCCCTGATCGCGCCGATGGCGCCGGCGCTGGCGGCGCGGATCGATTCGATGGGCGCAAATCCGGGGCCGGCGCGCCTCAAGCTGTCGCTCGATCTGGACAAGAGCGCGCAGCAGGCCGATCGCGCCAATGCGCGCGCCGTGTTCGATCTCGACGCGTCCCAGTTCAAGGGCGTGGTCACGGTCGCGGCAAAGCCTGTCATCACAGCGCTACACGGCGTCGATCTGGCGGCGCTCGGGCGCAGCGAGTTCAGCCTTGAAGCCAGGCTGTCATCGGGGCAGGGCCGTCCATTGCTGGCGGCGCTGGGACTCGATCGCGCGATCGCGGCGGGCGATGGCCCGGCGCAATTCGAGGGATCGGTGACCGGCGTGTGGCGTGCGCCGCTGCGGCTGAAAGTGAAGATGTCGGGAACCGGTCTCGACGCCGAGGCGGAAGGCACCGCTGAGCCGTGGGCGGCCGAGCCGAAGGCCAATGTCAATTTGAAGGTCCGCAGCGCCGATTTCGGACCGCTGCTGGATCTCAAACCATCGGATACGCTGGCGCAGAATATCGGCCTGTCGTCGCGCGTCTCGCTCCTGGGCAACCGTCTGACATTCGACGATCTGGACAGCGCGATATCGGGCTCGCGGTTGCGCGGCCGCATGGCGCTGGTCCTTGGCGACGAAAAGAACATCGAGGGCGAGATCGGCCTCGACACGCTCGATCTCGCGCCGGCGTTTGCGCTCGCCATCGGCATCGCGGGGCACGACGCTGCCGAGCCGCTCGGTTCTGGGTTCACGAAGGGCTGGCGCGGTCGTATCGCGTTTCAAGCGCTGCGCGGCACGCTTCCGGGCGGTGGCGAATTGCGCCCGTTGAGCGGCGTCTTCAGGGGCGACGGCCAGTCGCTCGGTTTCGAAGCGATTAGCGGCGGCATCGGCGGCGGCCAGGCGAGCGCCAACATCGACGCCAGGCAGACTGGCAACGGCATTGCCCTGAACGCGCGAGTCCAGCTCAACGGCGTCGAAGGAGCGGCGTTGCGCTATCGCGGGCTGAAGATGCCGGCGGGGCGCGCCTCGATGCAGATGACGCTGGCAAGCCAGGGCCGCAGTGCATCGGCGCTGACCGGCGCGCTGTCCGGCAGCGGAACGGTGACGCTGGAATCCGCAGAAGTCGCCGGGCTCGATCCGCGCGCCTTCGACGCCGCGATCCGCGCCAGCGACGGCGGACAGGCGACCGACGACGCCAAGCTGCGGCAGATCGTCGAGCGGGCGTTGTCGGCAGGCTCCCTGTCGGTCAAGTCCGCGCAGATTCCGTTCAGCATCGGAGACGGCCGGATCCGCGTCGGTGCGACCACGCTCGATGCCGAAGGCGCCCGCGCTATCGTATCCGGCGGATACGACATTCCGGCCGATCAGGCCGACATCCGCGCCAGCCTTGCTTCGACGGCGGCGGGATCGGCCGGCAGCCGCCCGGAGATCCAGCTGTTCGCCGCGGGCCCGCCCGACGCGCTCGATCTCACCGTCGATGTGGCGGCGCTGTCGTCATGGCTGGCGGTGCGGGCGATCGACCGCGAAACCCGGCGGCTCGATGCGATCGAGCGCGGCGAGCCGCCGCCGTTTTCAGCCTCGCTGCCGCCGGCGAGCACGGCGCCGTCGGGGGCGCTGGACTCGAGGCTGCCCGGCCTGCCTGGTTCCGAGGTGCCGATTCCCGGCCGCGATCCGCGCCGGCCTCTGTCGCCGCCGAAGGCCAAGGCCGCCGTTCCGCGTCCGCCGGCTGTGCCGCCGGCTCCGGCTGCCGCAACTCCGAGTGCGGCAACTCCCAGCGCTCCAGCCCCCGGTGCCTCCGCGCCCGCTCCCGCTGCACCCGATGCCGCAGCTCCCACGGCGCCGGTCGCGAGCCAGCAGGCCGCGCCGCTGCCGCCGCCGATCGAAATCAAGCCGGCGCCCGGTTCGACTGTTGCACGACCACCGAAGCTGCGGCCGCCGCTGGTGCTGACGCCGCCGGTGGCTGCGCCACAATGAGCCGAGGTTAACGTCCGCCAAGCCGCGCCAAGACCCGCCAGGACACTCCGTACGGGCACTTGCCCGGAAAATATGCGCAAACCGCGCCGATACCGGTCGCAGGCCGAAGCCGGTTCGGTGCGAGAGATCAACGGCTTCCCGACAATTTGAACGAATTTTTAGCGATAATACTTCTTCGCCAACTTTACGGAAAACTCGGGTTTGCAGGCTAGGGTTCCAGCGCGCGCAGATTTGCGCGGGCTTGTTGCGATCCAGGGTTTGAAGAAAATGAGTGGGGCAAAGTCGTTTCTAAAGGATCTGGACCACGCGGTGTCGCGCGGAACCGCCGAGAGCCGGGCCCGGGCATTGTGGCATACCACCGACCTGATGATCACCGGCCGTTACAGCGAGGATGAAATCTGGACGTTCGGCGAGGTCATCGGCCGGCTCGCGGACGAGATTGAAGTGGCGGCCCGCGCCCAACTGGCGCGGCGGCTGGCCCGCTTCGACAAGGCCCCGGTCAATATCATCCACAAGCTCGCCTTCGACGATTCGATCGAGGTCGCCGGCCCGATCCTGCAGGAGTCCGAAAGACTCGAGCCTTATGCGCTGGTCGCCAACGTCTGCATCAAGAGCCAGTCCCATCTGCTCGCGATCTCGAAGCGGGAATCGCTCGAGGAGACCGTCACCGACGTGCTGGTGACCCGCGGCGACCAGGAGGTCGTGAACTCCGTCGCCACCAACAGCGGCGCGCGCTTCTCGGATTTCGGCTTCCTGCACATGATCCAGCGCGCCGAAGGCGATTCCATCCTCGCCGAGCAGCTCGGTCTGCGTGAGGACATCCCCCGGCATATCTTCCAGCAGCTGATCGCCAAGGCCTCCGACGACGTCCGAAAGCGGCTGGAGCAGGAGCGGCCGGCCATGGTCGACCAGATCAAGTCCACGATGTCCGACGTCGCGGGCGAGCTGCAATCCAAGTTCGGCCCGGTATCACGAAGCCATTTTGTCGCCAAGCGCCTGGTAACGGCGCAGCATCGCCAGGGCAATTTGAACGAGAACAGCATCTCGCTGTACGCGAGATCGCACAAGCTCGATGAGGTCGTGATCGGGCTGTCCTTGCTGTGTTCATTGCCGGGCGACGTGATCGAGCGCGCCATGCTGGACAAGAACCGGGAAACCCTGCTGATCCTGGCCAAGGCCCTCGACTTCTCCTGGGCCACCACGATGGCGCTGCTGTTTCTCGGCGCCAAGGATCACCGCATTACCGCGAACGATTTGAGGGACCTGGAAAGCGAATTCGGCCGCCTCAACGTCAAGACGTCGCGCAGCGTTCTGGAGTTCTATCAGTCCCGCAAGAATGGCGGGGATGACGATGCCGGCCCGAAGCGGCAGCCCGCGGTTGCCGTGCGATGAGCCGGCGATTCGAAACAGGCTGGGATTATCGGCGATGAACGCACTCTCATTCGGCACAGCTTCACGCGAACGCCTCGGCGCTGCGGGCGCTGCTTCCGGTGAGCCGAAGTCCGACGCGTCCTCGATGGAGATGGCCTGGCTCGTTCTCGAAGCCGCCAACGATCTCGGCGACCAGGATGCCGTCGAGGCATGCCGGCGGGTGATCGATGCGAACCTGACCGGCAGGCTCGCGCCGCCATCCGACCTTCACCTCGTTGTGGACTATTTCAGGTGATCTGGAGTCGCTGCGGCGGCGGAAGTCACGGGCGTCCCACGTTCGTCAGGCGTCCGCAGGCGCCGCAAGCATGGCCAGGCTCGCTCATCGGCGGCTTGCATCCCGGGGCTTGTCGCCCGGCCAACAGCTTCGATAACCCAGCGTGTCGCACCACCCCTGGGCGTGTTCGCAAGAGTGGACGCCTGCTGGCTGAATGACCGAAACCCGTCATCGTCGCTATACCCGATAGCGGGAGGACATTCAGTCGTTCCCATCCCTCGAGATTAGATTTGCTGCGAATCGCGTCACGCGATGCCCGGCGCCGACGTGGTTAGGACTTGGGGGCCACGCATTCTCGTTTTCAATGACGATCTGCCGACTTTCCCTGCGCCATCCGGCCTGGCCCGAAGCATGTGGATTGGCAGTTGTGATTGCGCATGGCGGAGAAACGGCCTGAACCTGCTGGAGGGCGCGAGTTCGATCGGCTGCTCTCGATATTTATCATGCGTAACATGAAAGGCTTCGTGCGCAAACTTCACACATCGACTATGCTGAGCGTGATCAGCACCTGAACGAAACTGGACCACCGAGGGAGTGCAGTTCTTGCCTGACGATACCAACGCCCGGATCGGGGAACGCTCTGATACGAGATTGCTTCGCGCCGTCGTTGAATGTGCGGCCGATGGCATCATTCTGATCGACGGTAGCGGCAGCGTGCTGATGTTCAATGCAGCTTGTGAGAAGCTGTTCAAATATTCAGCCAGCGAGGTGATTGGTCAGAACGTCAAGATGCTGATGCCGGCGCCGTACCGGGAAGAGCACGATCGCTACCTCAGTAATTTCCACCGGACCAGCGAACGAAAGATCATCGGCATCGGTCGCGAGGTATTCGGCCAGCGCAAGGACGGTACGACGTTCCCCATGGACCTCGCGGTGGGCGAGGCCAAGCAGGACGACGGTTCGATTTTCGTCGGGATCATCCACGATCTCACGGAAAGTAAAAGGGTCGAACGGGAACTGCGCGAAAGCTCGGCCCGCCTGCGGGCGGTGGTCGAGACCGCCGTCGATGGGGTCATCCTGATCGATTCCCGTGGCCGGATCCTGATGTTCAATCCTGCCTGCGAAAAGCTGTTCCAGTACCGCGCCGACGAAGTCATGCATGAAAACGTCAAGCTGCTGATGCCGCCGTCTTACAGCAGAGAGCATGACAGCTACATCAGGAATTTTCTCGAAACGGGCAATCGCAAGATCATTGGAATCGGCCGCGAGGTCGTCGGCCGGCGCAAGGATGGTTCGACCTTTCCGATGGACCTGTCGGTCGGCGAAGCCAAGCAGGATGGTGAAGCCATTTTCGTCGGAATCATTCACGATCTCACCGAGCGCAAGCGAACCGAGGAACAGCTGGTTCAGGCCCAGAAGATGGAGACGGTCGGGCAATTGTCGGGCGGTATCGCCCATGATTTCAACAATCTTCTGACCGTGATCGTCGGCAACGCGGAGCTTCTCAGCGAGAACCTCAAACCGCGGCAGGATTTGAAGCAACTCGCCGACGATATCGGCAGGGCCGGTGACCGCGGTTCCGAATTGACGCAACGGCTGCTGGCGTTCGGCCGCCGCCAAATTCTCGTTCCCGTCGAGATCGAGTGCAACGCCCTGCTGGATTCGATGCACAAATTGCTGCGTCGTACGCTGCGCGAGGATATCGAGATCAAGACCGATTTCGATCCGGATATTCCGTCGGCTTTTGCCGATCCCGCCCAGCTGGAATCCGCGGTGCTCAACATCGCCCTGAATGCGCAGGATGCGATGCCGACCGGCGGTCGCCTCACCATCTCGACCGCCAAGGCGTCGCTCGATGATCACTACAAGAGCCTTCACCCGGAGGTCATGGCGGGTGAATATGTCCTTGTCGCCATCACCGACGACGGCGAGGGGATGCCGAAGGAGGTGATCGAACGGGTGTTCGAGCCGTTCTTTACCACCAAGGAAGTGGGCAAGGGCAGCGGGTTGGGCCTGAGCATGGTCTACGGCTTTGTGAAGCAGTCGAACGGCCACGTTTCGATCTACAGCGAACCCGGTCTCGGTACGACGATACGAATATACCTGCCGCAGGGAACCGCGAAGGGCCCATCGCCGCTGCCGCAAAGTCCGGCCGAAAGCGAGCCGCTCCCGAAGGGCGCCGAGACGGTGATGGTCGTCGAGGACGATCCCTTCGTTCGCTCCTATGCCGTGACGAGACTGGAGAGCCTGGGATATCAGGTGATTGCCGCCGTCGATGGCGCCGACGCGTTGCAGAAACTCAGGGCCGACGTTCATGTCGATATTCTGTTCACCGACATCGTGATGCCGGGCGGCATCAATGGCTGGGAGCTCGCCGACCTTGCCCGAGGATTGCGGCCGGGATTGCCTGTACTCCTCACCTCCGGCTACGCATTGGAAACCCTTGCCAAGCATGGCCGGCTGCGCGCCGGTGCGGTCGTTCTTACCAAGCCCTATCGCAAGGCGGACCTCGCCCGCCGCCTGCGCGAAGTCGTCAGTGTATCCCAGCTACTGTCGCGGTCGGTTGCCGAAGCGACTGCTACGTCAACGACCGATGCTGCAGAGAAAGAATTGTAGATTGGCGGAGGGGCGCCGCCGATACGAGTCGAAACGGCAGGCTTGCTGCCCATGCTTCGAGACGATCGCGTTGCTCGCTCCTCAGCATGAGGTACTTATGCTTCAACAGGTTGCCCTTATCCTGAGGAGCATCGCAAAGCGATGCGTCTCGAAGGATGGGCTGCAATACTGACTTATGATTCCGGGTACCAGTTCAGGCCGAAGTCGCGGAATCGCTCTCGTCCCGGCGCCGCCGGTTTGCGAATCCGGCGCGATGAGGCATCATCGATCATGGACTCGCTCGCGGCCGTTTTTCGTGAGGTCGGCGCTCCCCTCTCGATCGAGCGCATCGTGCTGGATTCTCCAGGACCCAGCGAAGTGCTGGTGCGCGTTGCCGCGGTGGGTCTGTGCCGCACCGATTATCACGTCATGCGCGGCGAGCGCCGCGTCGCCATGCGGCCGATGGTGCTGGGCCACGAAGCCGCGGGCGTCGTCGAAAGGGTCGGCGACGCGGTCGGCGGCATACAGCCCGGCGATCACGTCGTCCTGACATTTATCCCCGGCTGCGGAAAGTGCCACTGGTGCCGGCGCGGCCTGCATCATCTGTGCGCCGAGGGCGCGCGCATCACCCAGGGGCCGCAGCTCGACGGCACTTACCGCCGGCGCGACCGCGACGGCGTCGCGGTCGGCGCCTTCTGCATGATCGGCGCCTTTGCCGAACGCGCCGTGGTGGATCAGGCGTCCGTCGTCGTGATCGGAAAGGACATCCCGTTCGATCTCGCCAGCCTCGTGGCCTGCGGCGTGCCGGCCGGTGTCGGCGCCGCGCGGCAGCGGGCACGGGTGCAGCCTGGCGAAAGCGTGCTGGTGGTGGGCTGCGGCGGCGACGGCATGAACGTGGTCCAGGGCGCGCGGCTGTGCGGCGCCGCCAGGATCATCGCCGCCGATATCGTGCCGGCCAAGCTCGACTGGGCGCGCGAGTTCGGCGCGACGCACGGCGTCAACGCGGAAGGCGACGCGCTGATCCGCGCGGTGCACGAGCTGACGGACGGAATCGGCGTCGATCATGCCTTTGTCTGCATCGACCCGCCCTCGACATTGCTGCCGGCGTTCCGCGCCACCGCCAGGGGCGGCAACGTCGTGGTCACCGCGCTGACGCCGGACACCGTGACGGCAATCAAAATTCCGCCGCTGGAGCTGTTCGTCAGCCAGAAGGCCATCATGGGCGCGGTGTATGGCTTTGCCAGTCCGCGCCTGCAGATTCCCGAGCTGCTGGCGCTGTACCGCACGGGTGAGCTGAAGCTGCACGAACTGATCACGCGCAGCTATCGTCTCGACGAAATCAACCGCGGCTATGCCGATCTCGAGGCGGGAAAAAATCTGCGCGGCGTCGTGGTGTTCGATCGCTAGAGCGAGATGGCTTTTGGTTGAATCGGTGTCCGCGGATTCTGCTTACCTCTCCCCAGCGGGGAGAGGTCGATTTGCGCAGCAAATCGGGTGAGGG